>CAJOPA010000001.1 GCA_905236235.1 uncultured Eubacterium sp.
ATGCCTACAGCACCTACCAGTGCGATTGCGGTTACCATTGCTACTAACTTTTTCTTCTGCATTTTTTTCTCCTCCTAAAATTTTAATTTCCCACACACATATGAACGCCGAATGCAAACGACTTTCTATTGGGCTTTGTTGGTTACTTCTTCTTTCTCCTCTTCCTTCTTAAAAATCTCCGGTAAGAGGTAAAGAAGAATGATCAGGATGATTACGCCACAGATCACGCCGATGGCAAGTTTGGTATGTGCATAGATCGCCAGATATCCCAAATACGGCATGCAATATACCACGGTCCCTACGATCTGATCCTTGGAAACCGGATTGGCATCCTCGGTATCATTGGCGTCTCCCTTGGTGATCACCGTCTCCTCTTCGGTATTGACGGAAATCACTCTGTGGGTCACCAGGGTGTCTCCTGAAATTGTATATGTAATCACATCCCCTTCTTCGATCTCATCAAAGACCGCTTCTTTGTCATACACGATGGATCCCACATGGATATTGGGCTCCATGGAACCGCTGACTACCGCGTACCCCTGATATCCGACCACTCTCGGTCCGACAAGCAGTACTGCGATCACGATCAGGATCATGATCAAAATCGTGGAAATGAATCTACATATCTTTGCTAACATTTCTAATCCTTCCTAAAGTGTTACATCAGCGAAAGCTGCCTGTAATACTTCCAGAGGATAGGTGCCATCCTCCAAGGCTTGTGAAGTATAGGCCTGACTGTTGACTGCTTCCTGCGTCACCGTCAGATCAAAATTGGTTGTAAGTCCGGCAGAGAGCACTACCTTCTCCATGACCGGGGTTGTGGTTACATAAGGTGCTAATGCGTAAAGGTAATAATAATATCCGTCACCACCGTTTACCCAGGCTGCATCCATGCCTTCAAAGATAAATCCTTGCCTGCCGTCTCCCAAAAGGTTTGCGGGAGAAGCGGTGATCCTCACCCGGACGAAGCATGCTACCGCATCATCTGTGCCAACCTCTGCCAAGGTGCCGTCACTATCGATATTTCGTACGGTGACAACCTTCTTGATCTCGGTCCCGGGTTGTACGATCTCATTTTCGTCAAGCTCTTCTATGATCTCGGTTGTTACCTCAGCCGCCGTAAACAGATTGGTCACGGTGCCGGCTCTGGAGATCAGGAATGCACTTGTACTTGCTACACCGATCACTGCCAGAAGAAGAAGTGGCAGAAGGATTCTCCATTTTTTAGATTTCATCATCGTTCTCTCCTTTTTCCAGTGCAATTACGGCATACTTGTTATAGACATCCACCCATACATCATTATCGAGAAGTCTCGATGTCGGAAGTGTTCCGTTATCGGTCGCATCCTTTGCATTGACCGCTTCACCCAGTACAAAACTGTTCTTCACACCGTCCGTATGGATCAGATATTTATTGTTTTTGCTTGCGGTATTGGTAAAGACCACACTCGCCTCGGCTGCCTGCGTATGATCCGAGATCTCCGCGTTGGCATAATTTGCGATCACCTCCGCACCGTTGTCTGTGCCATATCCGATGGCTACCAGACAAGTTCCTGTCTTCGCCTCGGCATCATACTGTACATTGTAAGCACACGCACTGCCGTTATCTGCGATACCTGCCAGCACAAAGGCCATGGTATCAAGCTCTTCCACTTGGTAGATACCCATCGGCAGATTCGTCAGGGTTGTGGACGTTTCCTCTCCGTCATCGATCCGCAGGGTCTTGTAATATACATCGCCCGTGTCAAGATTCGTGATCTTATAGGTAAAGAATCCGTCTCCGTTTCTATCGTAATCATACTTGCCAGTCACCTTCTTGGTGATGGTCAGCGTACCTGCCACCGTCGATACCGTAAGGTTACCGTTGACTACCGTGTTGGTAACTACGGTTCCTATCGGATCGGCAAAGCTGCTTCCCAGCTGTGAAGTCCGTTTTGCAACGGAATACGGTTCGTAGCTTACCGAGTATCTGTAGGTTTCCACCTTTTGTCCGAGGACATCCAGCGTATGAGTTGCAAGGTTATCCGCCGTCAAGGTATAGGTCAGGACTCCGAGCGCCTGCCCGCCTTCGAATCCATACGTCTTCGTATAGGAGCCGTTTGCAAGGAGGCTTGCAACCTCTTCGTCATTTAATGCGATATCTGCGTTGCAGGTCAGCGTACCGATCAAAGCCGGAAGCTCATCTGCCGGTGTAAACGTCTCACCAAGGAAGTAAGTAAAATCCACATCCTCCAGTGCCATGGGCAGAAGCTTTACATTGACCGTCGGCTTCGGGAAGCTAACGCTCTGCGTTCCTACAACCACACCGGATCCGTCTCCGTTGGTCGGGATCTTATTGCCGCCCAGGAAGGTATCCTTTGCTTTTACGTAGATTCTTCCGGTCCATGTATCGTTTGCATCCATCTCTTTATCCGTTACTTCCCAGGTTACCCAGGTGGTACCGTTTTCGACATGGACCACGCCGCCGTTATCAAGAACCGCGCCGTTTGCAAGTACCGTTCCGTTTGCATCCGTCAGAACGAATCTGGAATCGATCACATCCGTAACGATCGCTTTTTGCGAAACGCTATTGACGATCGTCTGACTGATGGAGGTGAAGGCTGCTCCCAAACCGGAGACATTGCCGACCTGGATCACATGATCCTTATCCGTCGCGATCTTTTCCAGCATGGATGTATTGTTTACTCCATATGCTACCGCATAAACCGTCGCATTTTTCTTTAATGTCGTTGCTGCAGAGATTGTAGAGTCAGTATCGTCATCATCCACATCACCGTCCGCGAAGTATACTACATACGGAATGTTTTTATTGCCCGTCTCTGCCGCCGCAGCGGTTAAGATCGTATTCGCTTTCGTTAAACCTCCCGAGGGGAAGGTTGCGGTAGAATATACACCATAGCAGTTTTCCAACGTGGACAGCACCGTAGCTTTTCCGGTTGCGTCCAGTTTCGTCAGGCTGCAACGTGTCTTCGACGCATTACTGTTTCCAAAGGTTACGATCGCTACACGGCTGCCTTCCGTCAGGCCGTTTACAAATGCCTGCGCCGCATCGATCATAACTTCCGAACGATTGGTATATACCGTGGTCGGGAAATTGGATGCCGTCAGCTTCGTAGCCGAGGAAGTGCTCAGGCTGATGGAATACGTCGTCGAATCGCCGCCGGGACGCTGACCGGGGCCACCACCGGAACCGGGGCCGTAACCGCCGTATCCGCCATAACTGCTGCTTGAAGATATCGTACCCATATACCAGCTTCCGTTCGAATAGAACAGGTAATTCCCGGAGGTGGGCACACCATATGCTTTACTGCTGCTAACAGCACCCGCGCCAAAGTAGGAACTCTGACCGTTCGACAACGTGATACCTTCTCCATATGTGGAAACGGAGGAGGTGAAGTATACCTTCGAGGTATCCAGCGCACCGTTTACCGCAAGTGCATACGCTTCAGCGCTTGTCTGTGCACTGATGATCGCCGCATCCGTGTAAATCATGGAACCCGAGGTATCCAGCACCAGGGTCACATCTGCGTTCGAGCCTTCCACTACGGTGATCTCTTCATCGGTAAGATCCGCGGTAAAGGAAAGATCCAGTGCAAACAGTCTGCTGTCTTCATTTACTACGCTTGCCGTCTTATTCACATTCGAGAAGATGCTCTCCGTATGGATGTGATAGATTCCGGTTGCCTGTGCGGCAAGTGCCGTAGCGCCTGCCGGTGTAAGCAATGTGCTTCCGACGATCAGCGCACGAGCCTCTGCCGTATCCGGCGTATAGGTTGCCGTCAAGGTATAGGTCTCTACATCCTTGCCTACGACATCTGCCGTATGGGATGTTGTCGTGGCGATCGCATTGCCTTCCGCGTCTTTCCCCTCAAAGGTGAACGTAACCACGCCCATCTGATCGCCATATACATAATTTACGGAAACCGTGCCATCCGCTACAAGTGTAGTAATCTCCTGTGCGGATAACTCCGTGGTTAAAGCAGGATAAAGGCTGTCCAGAAGTTCTTTTGCAAAGGACTCCATGTCCGCAACCGTGATCTCCGTACCTGCGGTCACGGTCTTTTCCTTTTCGCCCAGCGTAAGACTTAAGGTCTTTACATTCACGCTCGGCTCGGGGAAGCTGTACGTGGTCTCACCGATCAGCACACCGGAAGCCGACGTATTGGTCGGCACCAGATTGCCGCCGAAGAAATCATCCTTGGCACGGACGATAAACGCATCCGTCCAAGTATCGTTTTCATCCGTATCATCCTTGGTAACTTCCCAAGTGATATAGGTAGAATTATTTTCAATATGAAGCGTACCGCCATTTCCTACGGATGCTCCGTTACTTAATGCGTTACCTTCCGCATCGGTCACTACGAATCTGGAATCAATGACATCCGTCACATATGCCGTCTCGCTGATCTCATTCGTAATGGTGGATCCGATAGTACTAAACACACCGCCGAGATCCGCCACGGAACTGCAACTGTAGATCGTATCGGAGGAGGTGGCAATCGTAGAGAGATTGGAGCTTGTCCCGCTTCCGACACCTACGGCATAAACCGTCGCATAGTTCTTTAACAGACCTGCATAATAGGAAACCCAAGAGGAATCATCATCCGATGCACCATCCGCAAAATAGATGGCATAAGGGGTATTCTCCGACGCGTCATACCAATATGCATCATACATAATTTCGTATGCATTATAGAGACCATCACAAGGATGGGTTCCGGTTTGATATACGCCGTAGCATCCTTCTAACGTACTGATGACCGAAGCTTTCCCACTCGCATCAAGCGTCGTCAGATTGCACTTGATTTGAGACTCATCATCATTTCCGAAGGTTACGATCGCCACGCGGCTGCCAGCCGTCAGACTGTTCACAAAAGCCTGTGCCGCATCGATCATGACCTCCGAACGGTTGGTATACACCGTGGTCGGGAAATTGGAAGCAGTCAGCTTCGTAGCCGAGGAAGTGCTCAGGCTGATGGAATACGTCGTGGAAGAACCACCGCCGGGACCGCCACCGGGTCCGCCGCCGGGTCGGTTATTGGAACTGCTGCTTGAAGAAATCGTTCCCATGTACCAACTTCCATTGGAATAAAACAGATAATTCCCGGAGGTGGGCACACCATAGACTTTACTGCCACTGATTGCTCCGCTGCAGAAGTAGGAGCTCTGACCGTTCGTCAACGTAATGCCGCTTCCGTAAACAGAATTATTGGTAGATGCGAAAGCGGAAGTAAAATATACCTTCGAAGTATCCAGTGCACCGTTTACCGCAAGCGCATATGCATCTGCGGAATTCTGCGCGCTGATGATGGCCGCATCCGTATAGACCATGGAACCCGAGGTGTCCAGCACCAGGGTCACATCCGCATCTTTCCCTGCAACGACCACGATCTCCTCAGAAGTAAGATCCGCAGTAAATCCTACATTGATCTGATACATCCGACTGTCATAATTAAATACGGATGCCGTCTTGTCAACGCTTACCGACGTTGTAGCATCAGCTTGGCCACTTGCCAACGCGGATGTGGCAAAAAGCATGGTGCCCAACAGAACAAATGCATCTCCGGAGGCATCTGCGTCATCAAGCAGATCGGAAGTATCCGCTACAACACTCTCCCCATCGGTAACATCCTGAACGTCCTCTGCAACCTGCGCAGCATCCCCCGACGCCTCTGCCACTACCTGTACGGAATCCTCATCCGCATAGGCAACAGCCTCCGGAAGAATCGTCTGTGCAAACAATACCGCACAGAACATCAGCGCAATTGCCTTTTTCATGATCCTCTTCGCTTTCATACAGCTCTCCTTGTATTCCCAAAAACATTCATACACCGATTCGGTTACCCGAAATTGAATCACACATCATAAGCGGATCTCTCCGCTTTACGAAAACAATGTATCACACCAAAGTCACATAACGGTCACATGGCAACTTTTTTTAGACTTAAAAATACAAAAAAATACAAAAATGGACAGTGTCCATTTTGAAAAACACTGTCCATAATCGTTAAGAAACCCTTTATTTTAGCCGATAAACACTATTTTGGGCCTTTTTATGACCCTTTTAAAAAAAATTGAAATTTTTATAAATCCTGTCTATCTTCCGGCATTGATATAGTTGACAAGCCCCTCTGCGTCGATGATCTTTTGCATAAATTCCGGGAAAGCCTGTCCCTGATACGTTTCATTTTTTGTAATGTTTTTGATGATACCGGTCTGAAGATCCACTTCCACCTCATCGCCCGCCGCAATCTTGGCACTGGCCTCCGGACACTCAATGATGGGGAGTCCGATATTGATGGCATTGCGATAAAAGATCCGAGCAAAAGTCTCGGCAATAACGCAGCTCACACCCGCCGTCTTGATCACTAACGGCGCATGCTCTCTGGAGGATCCGCAGCCAAAGTTTTTCTCCGCCACGATGATATCACCTTTGCTTACCTGCTTTACAAATCCCGCATCGATATCTTCCATACAATGCTGCGCGAGCTCCACGGGATCGATGATATTTAAATATCTCGCGGGGATGATCACATCCGTGTCCACATTGTCTCCGTATTTAAAAACTTTTCCTTTTAAAGTCGTCTGCATACCTATCCTCCTACTTTACAACTTCCCCGGGATCCGCGATCCTTCCGAGTACCGCACTGGCTGCGGCAACCGCAGGGCTTGCCAGATAAACCTCGCTGTCCACATGTCCCATTCGTCCCACGAAGTTACGATTCGTGGTGGAGATACAGCGTTCCCCTTCTGCAAGGCATCCCATATGTCCGCCGAGGCACGGTCCGCAGGTCGGCGTTGAAACAATGGCACCCGCCTTGATAAAGGTCTCAAGCAGACCTTCCTTCATGGACTGCATATAGATCTCCTGCGTCGCCGGGATCACAATGCAGCGTACGTGTTTTGCAACCTTTTTGTCCTTAAGGATCTCGGCCGCGATCCGCAGATCATCGAGTCTGCCGTTCGTGCAGGAACCGATCACCGCCTGATCGATGACAATCTCCGGACATTCGTCAATGGTCCTGGTGTTTTCCGGAAGATGCGGGAAGGAAACCGTGGGCTTGAGCGCGGAAAGATCCACCGTGATCACCTCATCGTATACGGCATCCGCATCCGCCTCATATACTTTATATTCACGAATAGAATGTTCCTTCATATAAACAACGGTCACGTCATCCACGGGGAAGATTCCGTTCTTGCCGCCCGCCTCGATCGCCATATTGGCAATGGTAAATCTGTCATCCATGGACAGATACCGGATCCCATCGCCGGTAAACTCCATCGACTTGTACAAAGCACCGTCCACACCGATCTTTCCTATAATATGGAGAATCACATCCTTACCACTGACCCACTTCGAGGGCTTGCCCGTAATCTCAAAACGAATGGCGGAAGGCACCTTAAACCATGCCTTGCCCGTCGCCATACCGGCCGCCATATCGGTGGAACCCACACCTGTGGAAAAAGCACCGAGCGCACCGTAGGTACAGGTATGCGAATCCGCGCCGATGATCGCATCACCGGCAACAGTCAGTCCTTTTTCCGGCAAAAGCGCATGCTCGATCCCCATGCATCCCACATCAAAATAATTGGTGATGTCGTACTTCTTGGCAAATTCACGGACCATCTTGCAGTTTTGCGCCGATTTGATGTCCTTATTCGGTGTAAAATGGTCCATCACCAGGGCGATCTTATCCTTATGAAAGACATCCTGCACCTTCATCTTATCCATCTCCCGGATCGCCACCGGGGTCGTAATATCATTTCCAAGCACAAGATCCAGATCTGCCTCGATCAACTGCCCGGCGGATACACTCTCAAGCCCGGCATGTGCGGCAAGGATCTTCTGCGTCATTGTCATTCCCATGAAAACATCCTCCTTTGCAACATCTTTCCGTCATCGGAATCATACGAAACGATTTTACCACAAAAACCCTGTATCCACAATGAAAAAAGCGGCATCCGGATGAACCTCCGGACACCGCTTGTCTGTACGTATCACTGCATCATTAGTTATTGATGAGCTTGTCTTCCTCATTGTTCCAGCTGTAAAGCTTACGAACTTCCTTGCCCACAGCCTCAGAGGGATGCTCAGCCGCAAGCTTTCTCATGGCACGGAAATGTACCTGACGTCCCGCATCGGACATATCCAATAAGAACTGCTTTGCAAAGGTACCGTCCTGGATATCCGCAAGGATCTTCTTCATGGTCTTCTTGGTCTCTTCCGTGATGATCTTCGGGCCGGTCACATAATCGCCGTACTCTGCCGTATTAGAGATGGAGTAACGCATGCCTTCAAAACCGGACTGATAGATCAGATCCACGATAAGCTTCATCTCATGGATGCACTCAAAGTAAGCATTTCTCGGATCGTAGCCTGCCTCAACAAGCGTCTCGAATCCTGCCTGCATCAGTGCGCAAACACCGCCGCAAAGGACAGCCTGCTCACCAAAGAGGTCCGTCTCCGTCTCCGTACGGAAAGTCGTCTCCAAAACGCCTGCTCTCGCGCCGCCGATGGCAAGTGCATAAGCAAGTGCCTTATCCAGAGCCTTACCCGTGGCATCCTGATGAACAGCCACAAGACAGGGAACACCCTTGCCTGCCTGGTACTCGCTGCGAACGGTATGCCCCGGTCCCTTGGGCGCGATCATAGTAACATCCACATCCTTCGGCGGTACGATACATCCGAAATGAATGTTGAAACCATGCGCAAACATCAGCATATTGCCGGCTTCCAGATTGGGCTCGATCTGCTCTTTGTACATATCTGCCTGCTTCTCATCATTGATGAGGATCATAATGATGTCTGCCTTCTTTGCCGCTTCTGCTGCTGTATAAACTTCAAAACCCTGTGCAACAGCCTTGTCCCAGGATCTGCTTCCTTCATAAAGACCGATAATGACATGGCATCCGGACTCCTTTGCATTTAACGCATGGGCATGCCCCTGGCTGCCGTAGCCGATAATGGCAATGGTCTTGCCATCCAGTGCGGAAAGATTACAATCTTCCTGATAATAAATTTTTGCCATTTTTCTTCCTCCTCTTGGATTAATCTAAATATGTAACATTTTCAGCGCCGCGCGTTAATCCCGTACAACCCGTGCGGGCAAGCTCTAAGATCTCATAGCCTTCCAAGAGCCTGATAAACGCTTCCAGTTTGCTCTGTCCACCGGTCAATTCGATGATAAGCGAATCCGGCGAAACGTCTACGATGCGTGCGCGAAAAATATTTACCGTTGAGAAAATCGCAGCCCTGTCCTTGTCCGAAGCCCTCACCTTGATCAGCATGATCTCCCGGCAAACAGAATCCTCGGGGTTGAGTTTCTTGATATCCTGTACATCCTCAAGCTTCGCCAGCTGCTTCTCGATCTGCTCAAGGATCGCTTCATCACCGCTGACCACGATCGTCATCCGCGTATAGCGGGGATCCATGGTCACACCCGCACTGAAGCTGTCGATATTGTATCCCCTTCGGGAAAAAAGACCGGATACATGACTTAACACACCCGGTGTATTTTCTACAAGAATGGAAAAAACTTCCGTCCGCATATATGTTAGACCTCCAAACATCCTTTACTACTTTACCACGAAACATTGTCCAAAACAAGAACCCGTCCGCATCCGGTACTGCCAAAAATGCATGACTGTTATAACAAATGCATCAGATCCTCATAAGGCCACTCGGCCAGCATGGCCTCGTATTCCTCCACCGGAAGGGGCTTCGAATAGAAAAATCCCTGGATCGATTCACAGTCGATGCTCTTTAAGAATTCCTTCTGTTCCTCATCCTCCACGCCCTCTGCAATGATCTTCATGCCGAGCGCATGTGCCATATAGGTCACGGAACGGACGATATCCCGGCTGCGCGCCTCATCCTTCGGATTGTAGATAAAGGAGCGGTCAAGCTTTAATACCTGCACAGGAATATCCTTGAGCATATTCAAAGAGGAATATCCGCTTCCAAAGTCATCCATCTCAATGATGAATCCGTCGGCGATCAAGTCCTCGATCAATTTGATCTGCACATCCGCATCAAGCATGATGGCGCTCTCCGTGATCTCAAGCTTGATCGACTTCGGAGAGATATCGTATTTTTTGACGATGTCCGTAAAGAAATCCCGGATATTGATGAAATAGAAATCCTTCGGGGAAATATTCACGGAGATCGTACGCTCCTCATGCCCTTCATCCTTCCATTTACGAAGAAGCTTGCATACCTCTTCCCAAATGTAACGATCCACCTTCTCGATCGCGCCGCTTTTCTCTAAGAACGGCAGGAATTTGCCCGGCGGGATGAGTCCCTCCTCGGGATGCTTCCACCGGATCAGTGCCTCCGCGCCGGTTATGGCGATTAATTTGGGAGACACCTGCGGTTGCAGATAAAAGATCAACTCTCCGTTGGCGATCGCGGCGTTGATCTCCTCCATCAATTCCTTCTCCGCAATGGCACTGTCTCTTAGGGAATCCACATAGTAACCGAAATATCTGTTGTATTCCCCTTTGACGGATTTGAGTGCCATCATGGCACGATCGCAGATCACATTCGGCGAAAGCGTCTTGTCCACCACGTCGTATACACCGTAATACTGGGTAAACGTCAATATATTGGAGGACGTTTGGAAAATGGAACTGGTGGTGGTGTTAAAGATCTCTTCGGTAAAGTATTTTTTGTCAAGAAGAAGCGCAAACTTGTCCGCTTCATACCGGCAATAGATCCCGCCGCCCTCCGGCACATTTTTTATAAGATTATCCGCAATGCCGCGAAGAATGGAGTCCCCGGCTTCCATACCGTAGGTCTCGTTGATCAGCTTAAAGTTGTAAAGATCGGAAACGATCATCACGTAATGCGTCTCTTCATCGCTCTTTTTTAACCATTCCTTCATAAGAGTAAAGAAATAGTATTTGTTGTAAAGACCCGTCAAGAGATCATGCCGTGCGGCATAACGCTCCTCCGCCTCGTGCTGCACCTGCTCCGTCACGTCATCCACGACAACAAATGTCGTCACGAGCTTGCCGTGATTGTCATAGATCTCCTCATAATCCACGTCACAGACAGCGTCCCTCTCGTTTAATTTCATGGGATGGCGCGCAATACTCATATTGCCCGTCCATCCGTCACGGTGAAATCCCGCCGTCTCCAAAAACAAGTCATGCCGGCTGATCTCTCCAAAATAGTTTTTCGCTTTTTCATTTGCAAAGATCGGATGGCCGTCCAGATCCCAAATGATGAGCGCCTCATTAAAATGCGCCAAT
Source organism: uncultured Eubacterium sp. (assembly GCA_905236235.1). Classification (GTDB taxonomy): domain Bacteria; phylum Bacillota; class Clostridia; order Lachnospirales; family Lachnospiraceae; genus RUG14243. The sequence continues at coordinate 11,254 of CAJOPA010000001.1, forward strand.
ACGAGGTTCCAT
>CAJOPA010000002.1 GCA_905236235.1 uncultured Eubacterium sp.
AAGAGCGAAGTCAAGATCTGGGAATGCCGCAACTGCGGACATATCGTGGTCGGTACGCAGGCACCGGATGTCTGTCCGGTATGCAATCACCCCCAGGCTTACTTTGAAGTAAACGCGGAGAATTATTGATTTTCCCTTAGAAAGATTCAAAATGGCATGGTCTTCGGATCATGCCATTTTTTCACTTATCGCTCTTTTCTTTCTGTTTTGTAATATGAAAATTAATTACTATATCATGTGGCTTTGATTACTACTTTCATTTTTTTCCGGTGCGTGCTATACTTTAGTAAGCGAAAATCGCAAGAGAAAGAAGGTACAGCATGTCTGATTATATTATTTCCACTGATACAACCGCCGATCTTCCGGAGGATTACATCACAAAGAACGGTCTCGAGATCTTGACCCTTTCCTATACGATCGACGGGCAGACCTACGAGCGTGGCCATGATATGGATTATCACGAATTTTACGAAAAGGTCCGAGCAGGTTCCATGCCTACCACTTCCCAGGTAAATCCCGACCAGGCCACCCGCGAATTTGAGCGGATGCTGGTGGACAACGATAAGGATATTCTCCATATCTCCTTTTCCTCAGCCTTAAGTGGCACATACAATTCCGAATTCATCGCCGCGCAGGATCTGATGGAAAAATACCCCGGTCGCAAGATTATCGTTATCGATTCTCTTTGCGCTTCCTTGGGCCAGGGGCTGCTCGTTCACAAGGCGATCGGTCTGAAGGCTGAGGGCAAGAGCATTGACGAAGCCGCTGCTTGGCTTGAGGAGAACAAAAAGCACCTGATCCATATGTTTACGGTGGACAACCTCTTTCATCTGCATCGCGGAGGCCGTGTGTCCAAGGCGACCGCGATCGTGGGCACCATGATCAATATCAAACCGATCTTGCACGTAGACGATCAGGGACGACTGATCAATATCGATAAGGTCCGCGGCCGTAAAAAGTCCCTCCAGGCGCTGGTAGACGGCATGGCGGAACGCCTTAAGGATTATGACGGTGAGAATGACACCTTCTTTATCTGCCACGGCGACTGTATCGAGGATGCCGAGTACGTTGCTTCCCTGGTCAAGGAACGCTTTGGGATCAAGGATTGCCTGATCGGCTATACCGGTCCCACGATCGGTGCACATTCCGGTCCGGGAACACTGGCCCTGTTCTTTATGGGCTCCTATCGTTAGAAAATACGATAGAGAACACGTCGGAAGATGTGATAAAGGATACCCTTGGATTTTTACCGACAAATGCTATTGACATTGCGGGGAATCCTGCTACAATAAAGCAGTCTCAAATATAGCTCCCGTAAGGGAGTACATCTGGGGAGTTCGCCGAAGCGAGCTGAGAGGAGACTTCTTCGTCTCGACCCATATACCTGATGCGGATCATACCGACGTAGGGAGATGTTATCATTCATCCGCCATCTTTTTTGATGGACCACGATGAAACGTCTATGCAAACGGAACCGTACGGGTTCCGTTTTTTGATTACCATAAGCGATCCGAACCTCGTGTAGATCCAAATACTTTTACCTGTGTTAGGAGGAAAACATGAAAAACACAAGAAAACTCACTTTTTCGGCCATTGCCATCGCGCTGGCCACCGTCACATCCATGCTCAAACTCTTTGACATGCCCATGGGAGGAAGCGTTACGCTCTTTTCCATGTTCATGATCACCTTGGTCGGCTACTGGTTTGGCCTTGGCACCGGTCTGTGCGCCGCCATTGCCTACGGTCTTTTGCAGCTGATCATCGACCCATACTTTTTGAGCATTCCGCAGATCCTTATTGATTATGTCTTTGCTTTCGGCGCCATGGGTCTTTCCGGCCTTTTTGCCAATCGCAAATACGGTCTGCAGATCGGCTATCTTGTCGGCATCACAGGCAGATTTATCTTTTCCGTGATCTCCGGCGTGGTCTTTTTTGCAGCCTATGCACCGGAGGACATGCATCCGCTTATCTATTCCGCACTTTACAACGGCTCCTATATCTATGCCGAAGGCGCGATCACGCTGATCTTAATCAGTATTCCCGCGGTGCAGAGAGCCCTGCAATATACCAAGTCCCTGACCACAGGCCAAAGGGAAGCAAGCTCCGAAGCCTGATCTAAGGCTCGTCCCTGTGCATCCTCACGGAGCGTATATCACAAAATGAGACACAAAAGAAGAGGAGGACCGAACGTCCTCCTCTACCTTATTTGCTATCTTTTATATAAAACCCGCTCGCGCGTCCTATCGGCTTACGGTACTCCTATCACCCAAGGTTACGGAATAGGTGATCTCCTCGTAACTGCCGTCTCTTGACTGACGGGCAACAACCACATCCACGGTCGTCCCTGATGCATAATACTGCATCAATTCCTCCAAGCTCTCCATCGTGGTGATCGACTTTCCATCAAACTCCAGCAGAATATCGCCCTGTTCGATCCCGGCCGCATCCGCTGCGGAGTTGCTGATCACTCTGGAAATATAGACACCGACCGGCATATTGTAAGCACTGGCCACGCTGCTTGTCACATCTACACCCTGAATACCAAGGTAACCCATATCTTCCTCATCCACGGCCTCCCGCTCGATCAACTCATTAATGATGGGGATGGCTGCGGAGATCGGGATGGCATAACCGATACCCTCAATGGTAGAGGATGCGATCTTAGCGGAATTGATACCGATCACTTCCCCGTTGGAATTGATCAGGGCACCACCGCTGTTTCCGGGGTTGATGGCTGCATCCGTCTGGATCAGGTTCTCATAGGTCACACCGTCTACGGTCACGCTTCTGTCTACGGCACTGATCACGCCGCAGGTGACGGACTGCCCATATCCTAAGGCATTGCCGATCACGATGGCTGTCTCTCCGAGACTGATCTCATCAGAATCTCCAAGCGTAGCAAGTGCGATCTGTGAAAGCGTATCCGCACTGACATCCGCAATGTCTATGCTTAAGATCGCGAGGTCGCTGCCGGAATCCGTACCCTTGATCTCCGCCTCAACTTCCGCACCGTCTATAAAGGTCACTGTCACCGTATTGGCATCCTCAACCACGTGATTGTTGGTCACGATATAAAGATAATCGCTCGTCTGTGCCACGATGATCCCGGAACCGGAACTTGTGCCGTCCGATACCATGCCATAGTAAGACGTTGTCACGTTACAGGTGATGGAAACGATGGAAGGCATCACTTCCTCTACCACATCCGATACATCGAGTGCCGTCACGGACGTGGAGGAATCGGTTGCCGTCGTATAGCTTACCGTGGTCGCTCCGTCGGAAGTGATGATGCTTGTATTCGTCACATCCTCCGTATCCTGCGTCGTCGCCGTCGCCGTATCATCGGCAGATGCAGCGGATACCCATCCTGTCACGTAATTGGTCCCGGTAAACGTAAGGGAAGCCACCAGACCAAAAGCCACTGCCGCAGCCACGACCTTCGTCGCCGTCTTTCCGGTTTTCTTTCCGCCGGACTTTTTTACACCCTTTGCTTCTTCGGTGCTTTGCTCATCCTGCGTCTGCATATCTTTATAGCTTGTATAATAATTGGTTTTTTCTTCATCGAATTGCATATAAACCGCCTCCTGTCTTTTTCTTTTCTTCAATGTAGACCTTATTTGTGACGGAATTGTGATTAACTTTTAAACAGATGATGTTTTTCGAAATAAAAAAAGCCCGTCTTTGGGCAAGACAATAGAATGACGACATTTGCCCGACGCAATCCGGGTTGCTTGATGCGGGGCTTCTAACAAAGAGGGCACGTTTCCGACCAATTCGCGTGGTCTGCGGAACTCGCTTTGCTCAAACAGTCCTCGACCACGCGATGGGAAACGCGCCCTTTCTTTGAAGAACCCCTACGCATCCGCAAATGGTTTGCGCGGTGAAACACCGCAGCAGTATCGGCCATCCTCAGATGAACAGGAAAAATGATTCTGTTTTATTTTGCGACAACACGTCCGTCCGGGCAGGGAACGTTCTCATAAATGGTATATTCACCGTTCTTTAAGAACTCTACCCAGTACTCGGCCATCTTCGTATTGCTTTCCACAAGCTCTGTGCCGCCGTCGGGGATCGTCATATCACCGCCGCCGACCTCGGCTGCTACGTGTACCGTCCAGTCGGATCCGACTTTGTATTCGCCGTTCTCATAGATCAGCGTATCTCCCACCGTCAGACTGTATACCGTCTTGGTGGCAGCATCATATACGCAGGTCAGACCGCTTACCTGGAACATGTTGTTATTTTCCTCACCGATCTTGGCAACGGATTTGTTCATCTGCTCCACAAGCTCTTCTGCCGTATATTCGATATGGTAGATCTTTAACGGATTGGCAAATACGCTGAGTGCATCGATCATGGTGATATCACCTGCCTCGATCGAGGAGCGTACCCAGAATCCCGGGTAAAGCGCTACCGTGATCTCTGCATCATCATACAGGGCATTGGCCGTATATACGATACCGTCTGCCACAAGGTCACCGAGGTTCGTCTCGTTTGCACGCACACCACCGCCGACATCGCCTGTGGAGATTCTCTCACCATTTAAGAAATACGGTGACGTAGCCGCAACTGCCGTATAACCATCCTCGTCAAGCTTGCCGTAGCAACGGTCTACCTTTGCTTGAATATCACTGTCGAAAACCACGCCTTCCACTTCGCCGTCTTCATTTGGTACCAGGTTTTCACAATCCTTCGCCAATACCTTGCCGTCCTTGATAAAGAGATACATCACGCCGATCGCCTCTCCCTTGCAGGATGCCTGGTTGACAATGGCATCGCCGGAAGCGGAGAAAAGATAGCCTTCACCGTCATTGATCACGGAATGCGTATGCCCATCCACGAGAGCATCCAAGCCATCCGTATACAGGCAAACCTTTGCGGAATTGGTATCATTGGAAGAGGTCTCCTTGGAATCCGGACCCATCCAGCCGATATGACCGATGCCAACAACCACCGTAGCACCTTCGCTGCGTAAACGGTCCGTCATCTCCTGCGCTACCGCGAGGGTACTCTGACCGCCGCCAAAGTAAGCATCCGTGATGGATCCACCCTGGGTGGATACGCCCCACAGACCGATCTTGGTGCCGTTATCCGTTGTCACGATCGCCGTGTCATCCAGAGCGGCATCGCCGGAAGCCAAAGCGTATTTCTCCAGGTTCATGGCGGAGTAGTCAATGGTCCCGTCGTCATTTAAGGAAAGGATATCCGAGTAAAGATCCACGAACTCCTCTGCACCAACGGCCGGCTCATACTCTGCCGCGTAAGCTGCCAGGTCGATATCCTCGGACGCTGCCTGGTTGGCAAGAAGCGTGGTCACGCCGGTCTCATTGCCGAGGGCCGCAAGGAAATACGTGCCCAGGCCCTTATCCGAAATGCCGGCATCATTGTTACCCCAGGTCATATAATCATAAATATCAGACATGATATACGGAATGTATTCGCCTTCATAGATATGCGCCGCCGCATAACCGCCGGCATATTCGTCACCGGCATTGACGGTCAGGACCAGAGAATAATTGCCGGAAGCCTTCAGTTGATCGCTAAGGCCCTTAACGGCCGGTTCATTTTGCAGGAAACCGTGGGTATCATTGGTATGCACGATGGCTACCACTTCGTCATAGTCACAGATAAACTGGACATTGCCGATGACATCTCCGTTGCCCACCGTATCACTGGCACCAAAGAATACGACCACCGGATAGTCTGCTTCCACCATGGCACCATCCTCGATCTCCAGATGGCCCACAACGCAGGAATCCTCGACCTTCCAGGTCTCCCCTGCTTTTACGGTCTTATCACCGAGATTCTCACCGTAATCCTCGCCGATGTAGATGCCGTCCGTACCTGCAGCAGGATACTTCACGGTCCCATCCCACTCGGAAGCGGGATAAATCTGATTGGTTGTTGCTGTTTTTGTGGAATTGCCGGATGCGGAATCACCGCTGGCATCTGCGGAGGGATCCCCCGCACTGTTGCCGCAAGCACACATGCTTACGACGCACGCAAGACAAAGCGCTGTTGCCAGCCCTTTCTTAAAGAAACTTTTCATGCTCATTTCCCCCTGATGCATATTTTTAAACTACGGTTTCATTCTACACCGCAGGCATGGGGAAAACAATGACAGATTTTATCCGAAAAGTACTATTTGTTTAAAAAATATCAATCTCGCAAATGCTATCGGAAAATGTGTCGGAGCACGGTTTCCGAACAGGGTCCTTTCGTGGGCGCAAAGGTATTTAAAAACGCCTCATCACGTTTGGGCTCCTCCCTGACCTCTCCTTTGAGGGCTCCAAGTAACGCTTCATGCATCCTTTGACGCGTCGTACATACAGGTCCGGGAAGCTTATCCGGATCCATATAAAAATCCCGAACTCCCCGATAATCCTCCAGATCATACAGATAAAAAACCGCGGGCTTTTGCAAGATCTTATAATCATAAAAAACGCTGGAGTAATCCGTAAGCAGCACATCCGCTGCCAGATACAGGTCATTGATCTCCGGATATTCACTGACATCCTTTAACATCGCATGGCAAAAGATGTCCTCCCCTGCCACATCAAAATAGTGGGTGCGCAGTAAAACCGCGTATTCCCCGGGATCCTCACCTTGCGATACAAGGTAGTCTTCCCATGCATTCACATCCCACCCCATGTTAAATTCCATGCCTTCGGCATAGCCGTGTCCCGTTTCCGGATGCAGATTTTTTTCCCGCCAGGTCGGCGCATAGAGGATCACCTTTTTGCCGGCAACGCCAAGCTGCTCCCGAATCCGCGCCACATCCTCCTCGGTTGCCGTATAGAGAGAGTCATTGCGCGGATAACCCTTTTCCAATACAATGGATGCCTTTCCCAACGCATCCAGATGAAATGCCGTCACCATATGCTCGGTATAGTAGGGAGACGGAGAAAGCAACATCCCCATCCGTCGGGCATCCGTCAGATAGCTGTAGCGAAGGCTCTTTTTATCGTCCGCGCCGTGGATATAGTTCGTAACATCATACCCCAACTTCTTAAACGGCGTTCCATGCCAGGTCTGCACATACAGCTGGTCCTCCTTGGGCCACACCTCGGACGGCACCCTGGTATTGGAGATCCAGGTCCCTGCCGCTGCCATGGCTTTGTAATACTCCTCGCTGCGATATCGTACCACCGTCGTACGGGGACGCTCTTTAAGAAACGCAAAATCCTCCGGCCGCAAAAACGCCCAGGTAAAATGATACTGCGCATATTCCTCCATAGAGAGCATCTTTTCATACAACGCCTTGGGACTGCAGGCGTATTGCCTGCCGGAATAGGCCGTAAAGACGACCTGCTTTACGTCTGTCCGGATACGGTTCGCATACTGCTTTTGATATCGTCGCACACCAATGCGATCCCGCACCCTTACCGCCGCACGTTTTGCCGCGGGGATATGCACCGCTATTTTTTTTGCCAGAATCTTTACACTCATAGACTTATTTCTTTAGATCCGTCTTGATCTGCGTAGTGGAGATCTCCGGTGTTCTGGGGAGATAGACCACTTCGCAGTATTCTTTCAGAAAATCAAACTTTCCTTCCCAGTCGTCTCCGATCACAAACACATCCGCCTTAAATTCTTTGACGTCGCTGATCTTTTGCTCCCAGTTCTCCTCCGGGATCACCAGATCCACATAACGGATCGCTTCCAATAACCGCTTTCTCTCCTCATAGGAAAAATAGCATTTCTTTTGCTTTTGCTCCCAGTTAAACTTATCCGTGGACAATGCTACGATCAGATAGTCCCCGAGTTGCTTGGCACGCTGCAGGAGGTTGACATGACCGTAGTGCAGCAGATCAAAGGTTCCGTAGGTGATCACTTTTTTCATTTTTATCCTTCCTTTCCTAACTTTCCAGTACATCGCGGCAGATCCGCTCCATGCAGGGATAGTCCGCCTCATGCATCTTTGCCCGCAGGGCGCCTCGCTCCTCTGCATAAGCATCCTTCGTCAATGCCGCCAGGATCTCCTCCATACACGCCCGCATGGTCTCCGGTTTCGGCCCCGGCGTGCACGTATCATAGGGCATATAAAACCCATGTTTTTTCTCATAATCCGCAAGATCGTAGGGCAAAAAGAGCATCGGTCGGTCAAGCAGCAGATAATCCAGATAAATGCTGGAATAATCGGTCATGAGCAAGTCGATCCCCGGCAGAATGTGCGTGATGTCCTCCTCAAGATTTTCATTGAAAAACCGTACATGCGGAGAAACATATTTGCTTTGGACTTCCTTTTCAAACGCATGGGTGCGGATGAGCATCAGGATCCGATGCTCCTCAAAGAAATCCTCCCACGCCTTCCTGTCGTCATCCTCAAAGGGAAAGAGCCGTACCGCTTCGTCCTTACGAAACGTCGGTGCATACAGGATAACACGGTCATATTCCGGCAGATCATGCAGTCTCTTGCCAAGATACTCTTCCCGTAAAAAATCTTCAAAAAGCAGATCGTTGCGAGGCTGCCCCCAGATCCGCACCCTCTCCTCGGGCACGCCAAAAGCCCCTGCCATCACCGGCACGTAAGCGGAGGACTCTGCCAAAAGATCCGTGATGTTTTCCCGGGCAAACCGTCTGTGGTAGAGTTTGGATAAAAACCCGGTCTCCCTGTCATCGAGCACGATCTTTTTTAAAGGGATCCCATGCCAAAGATTGATGATCCGGCGGTTTTCATTCAAATGCCGCCCGTAGACCGGCAGTCCTGCCGAAGTAAACCAGACGCCGGCACCAAATGCCATCCGCATCCCTTCCTTGGTGCGGGTATCGATAAAATACTCCGCCCCGTACCTTTCGGCAAGTTCCCCGCGCAGATCGTCATCATTGATGACAAAACGGGGTTTGATCATGGGATAGTGATCCTTGACATACAAAAACAGGTATTTGGAATTGTAATTAAAACTGCGATTGCCCGTGGAGGAAAAGATCCAGAGGTATCGGTCTCTGTCTTTCACCTTGCACCGTATCCGGGCGGTTTGCGCCAACATTTTTATTTTTTGAAAAAACATGCCTCCTCCTTTCGGCGGTTGGACATCCTTTTGTTTATATAGTTTACATAAAATCAAGCATCGTACGGCGAACCTACTTCGCGGTCATCTGCTGGTAGGTATCCGCCACTTCATCGATGTCCCCGAAGGCAACCATCTTGCCGTGATCAAGGATCATGGCCTTGTTGCACAGACGACGCACCTGTTCGAGCGAATGCGACACAAAGAGCACCGTCACGCCCTTGTCAAACATGCTCATGACCTTGTCCTCGCTCTTCTTGCGAAATTTGGCATCCCCCACGGACAGGACCTCGTCTAAGATCAGGATATCCGGATCGATGATGGTCACGATGGAAAACCCGAGCCTCGTCTTCATACCGGAGGAATAATTCTTGATCGGCACATTGATAAAATCCCCAAGCTCGGAAAACTCCACGATCTCATCAAATTTTTCGTCGATGAATTTTTTACTGTATCCCAGAACCGCCCCGTAGAGATAAATATTCTCCGCGCCGGTGTACTGGGAATCAAATCCCGCACCAAGCTCAAGAAGCGGTGCCAGCACGCCTTCCTTGCGGACCTTTCCCTGTGTAGGTTTGTAGACCCCGGCGATCACCTTAAGAAGCGTACTCTTTCCGGCGCCGTTTAATCCCAAGATCCCCAACCGGTCGCCCGGCGCAAGCGTAAAGGAGACATCCTGCAGCGCCCAGAATTCTTTGTATCGCAAATCCTTTTTTACAAATTTGATAAAGTATTCCTTGAGGCTGTCCACCTTTTCCTTGTTCAGGTGAAATTTCATGCCCACATTTTCTACTTTTACAGCCGCTTTTTCTGCCATAATCCTTCCCTTCCTTCCTACAGATGCAGTATAAACTCATCCTGCTTTTTGTAGAAAAAGAAGAAGCCCAAAAGCAGGGTACACAGGGAAAATCCCGCTGCATAATACAATTGATACATATCAAACGCCGTTCCGAACATGCAGCTTCGAAACAGGGAGATCACGCAATACAAAGGGTTGAGATTGAGGATCCAGGCAAAGCCCGTCTGCAGGATATTGTCCGGATAATAAAAGATCGCGCAGGTATACATGATCAGCATCAGAAAAATATTCCAGAGATATTCCACATCCCTGAAAAAAACGCTGAGCGTTACCAGCAACATCCCGCACCCCAAAGTCAGCACCAAAAGAAGCAGGATCGGCACGAACACCCAAAGGATCTTGGCCGTGGGATACACGCCGAGCACCAGGCTCACCGCCGCCAGAACGATCAGCGAGATCGCAAAAATAATGAAATTAAAGATCACTTCGCTTAAGGGATACAGATACTTTGGCACGTAAACCTTTTTGATCATGGCGGAATTCTTGCGAATGGAATTGAGTGCCCCTCTCGTGCCCTTGGAATAAAAATCATACAAAAGGCGACCGGTCAGGATATAGACCGGAAACGTCTTTTCATGCGCGCCCAAAAGATTTCCAAACACGATGGTCAGCACGATCATCGTCAATAACGGTTCCACCATGGACCAGAGGATCCCCAGGTAGGAACGCCGGTACTTTAAGCGGATGCCCTTTTTGACCAATTCCAGCAAGAGAAATCTGTAATCGATAAATTTTTTTACATATGCATTCATACTGTCTTTCCCGTTTTCAAATGTCCCGTATATTTTCGCACGCCGGCAAAAGCATAGCTTACAAACAGCAGGCAGGCCCGCGGTGCGCCGATGCCCGCCAGGCGAAGCGTACGATAATGCATCCTTGCGGATTTGAATTTGTTTCTGGATTTACCACCCCGCGCCATGCGCGAAAGCAGATAGGGCGTATCGACCCCCACGCCGTCACCCTCGTTTTTTAGGATCCGAAGCCAGCAGAGGTAATCCTCATGGGCTTCATCATGCTCCATGGGGTATTGCAGCGCTGTCTTTCGCAAAAGCATCACCGAGGAACAGGAGATCACATTGCTGTGCAGGATCCCTTCATAGGTGATCCTCTCGGGCACCCCAATGATCCGGTCCGTCCTGCTGCCGTCCGCCGCGATCAATCTGCGCGCCGTAGAGCAAAGCACGGATGTATTCTCCCGAAGCGCCGCCAGCTGGGCCGCGAGCTTGCCGCTTTCCCAGATGTCATCCGCATCCAGAAAAGCCACGTATTCACCGTGCGCATGTTCCACTCCCAGATTGCGGGACTTTGCCACACCCAGGTTGGTATCATTTCGTATATAGCAAAAACGATCCCCGTACTGCTCCCCGTAGGGTTTACATAATTCTTCAATTTTATCCCGGTCCTCCGTCGCATCATCGACAAGGATCACTTCCACGGACACACCTTCCTGCGAAAAAGCGGAGTCAAGCGCTTCCGAAAGATACGCGGTATCATTGTGGGTAGGAATGATCACGGATATCATACGGACGTTTCCTCCTGCTTTGAAGACGCTTCCTGCGGAAGTGAGGTTGTCTGGTCCTTATCCACACCCTCCGTCTTTTCTCTTACAAAGAGGATCCTTCCCGTAAGGAACAGGATCTTCAGATCCATGACCAGGGAAAATTGCTGAATATAGGTCATATCCAGCTTTAATTTATCATAAGGCGTGGTATTGTATTGGCCGTAAACCTGGGCAAATCCGGTCAACCCCGCACGGACTTTTAACCGGAAGGCAAATTCCGGAATGCTTTTCTCATATTCCTCAAAGATCTCCGGACGTTCCGGCCGCGGTCCGACCATGGACATATCGCCGATAAAAACATTAAACAGCTGCGGCAGCTCGTCTAAGTGACTTGCGCGCAAAAACCTTCCCACGGTGGTGATCCGTTCATCATCCCGGGCAGCGAGCCTGGCACCGTCCTTCTCCGCGTCTATACGCATGGTACGAAACTTAATGATCTGAAACGGCCGTGCATGGACCGTCAGACGGGTCTGCGTATAAAACACGGGACCACCGTCACCGATCTTGATTGCTACGGCGATAAGCAGCATGATCGGAGATGCGATCACAATACAAAGCATGGAGAAAATCACGTCAAAGATCCGCTTCGCCATACGATCCACCGGTTGCAATCCCTGATTCCTCGCCAGATATAAGGGTGTGTCAAACATATAGATATCATCCATCCCCGAAAAGAGGATATCGGAGATCTTCGGTGTCACATAGGTACGCACGGACCGGTCAAAGCAAAGCTTTAAAAGGTCATTTCTCTCTTGAGCGGGAAGGTCGCAAAGCACCACGCCTTCATAATCCCCGATCATCTCCGAGAGTCTCTCCATACCCACGGAGATATGCACCAGACCATCGACTTTGTAATGTTCGCTGCGCTGCTTCATTTTTGCCACCATAGCATCGGGAGAATACTCCCCATAGATCACGAGGAGTCTGTGCGGCGGATACAGCCGCTCATAGATCTTTTGAAAAATATAGACCAGAACGCAGGAAAACAAGCATTCCGCCAGCGTGATCATCAAAAAGGGCATCACCTTATGGTAGGTGATGGTCAGCATGGCGATCTCAAAATATCCCACGAAATTGGCGCAGATAATGGTCAGGATATGGGAAAGAAAAGACTCCGAAAGGCGCATCAGGCCGATGGAAAATCCGCCGTAGGTGCGCATCAGGAAAAAGAGGATCATGGCATAAAGACCTACCACGGCCCAGTTGCCGCGATGCCAAAACAACTCCTCCATGGAAAATTGATAAATGCTGTACCACAAATACGCAAATACCCCTACCTCATAAACAAAGATAAGGGCACTTCCGATGAATCGAAATACACGTTTATACTGGCCTGATTCCTGCATGGTCAATTACCGCTCCCATTATTTTGTACGAAATCCACCAGATTGCGAAGGGCTTCTTCCTCATCCTCGCCCTCACAAATGATATTCATCTCATCCCCGTAGCGGATTCCCGCGCCCAATACGCTGAGCACACTCTTGGCATTGGCTATGCCGCCGTCATAGGAAAACTGGATCACCGATTTGTATTCCATGGCGATCTTGGTCAGATCGCCCGCCTGCTTTACCTGTAAACCCAGAGGGTTTTGATATCTTACTATCTTGCTGACCATGTGATAGGTCTCCTTTGATCACGTATTATTCGAAGTATTGCTTCCGGTACTTGTCGTATTCTCCGAACCACCGGTCGTGGTATTACCGTTCGTGGTATCGGTATTGTTCTGCGTATCGGTATTCGTCGTATCGGTATTGTCGGTATCATCCGTATTGTCCCCGTCCGTCGTGTTGTCGCTGTCCGAAGATGTGCTGACCATAAAAACGGCGAAGGTCTGATTTAACTGAACATCCGTATCGGTTATCAGGCGGATCTCCAGCTGATTCGTTCCGGTTTTTACCTCGGAAGCATCCACAGAAAATTGCAGATCGGACGCAGAAAGTGCATCCACCGCCTGCTTTTCTCCCTGCAGTACCACGGTCACGGACTCCGTGGCAAAGCTGCCTTCCATACCCTCGGGAAGGTTCTCAACGGTAATATCCGATGTATTGATCGTAAAGGTCTTCATGCTCTGACCGGTCGTGGCAACGGACACTTGGATCTCATCATAACTGCTGTCAAGCGTCCTTACGCCCTCCGGCAGATAATCCGCCGTATGAATGGTAAGTACCGTAGATTCCGTCAGAGATTCATAATCGATATCATCGATCCTGACGGCATCGATCTGCGAAAGCGCAGACTCCTTGCCGGCCACTATGATATATTGCAGATCGGAAGTAACGTTTTCCACAAGCAATCCTCCGCCGATCGTATCCGTCGACGTGATCTCCACAGGCACCGTCTTGGTCATCAGGATGGTGACGTTTGCCATCACCTGAGGCACGTCCGCAACCAGCCGACTGTCTGTCAGCTCCCGTCCGTCGGCATCATAGAAAGCGATCTGACAACGATCCGCAAAATCATCGGTCGCGTTCGTAACATCCACACTGACAGCTACACGTGCCACCTCGCTGACAAGGGACTCCGGTCCGCTGACAACCACCGAAGACGTGGAAAGGGTTATATCACCCACGGTATATCCGTCCGCAGGCTCACCCGTCACATCCACCTCTACCGGGAAAGTATAGGCCTCTTCCTCCTCTACGGAAATCTTTAACTGATAACTGCGGGCACTCATAGAGATCTGATTGGTATAACGTGCTACCGTGATCTCAATCGGAATGGACTGTACCGAAGAATCACTCTCCAAGTCCACGTTGGAAAGATCCGCCACGGCATGGAAATCCGAGGAGGAAATCTCCTGAAGGATCGACCTGCGCGCCGTAACGGATACCCGTATGGTGTCCGAATCATTCAATATTTCATAAACCTTGCCGTTATCCGTCAGATAGGACGCATTGGACACGGACACGCTCACCGTAAAGGACTGCGTCATCTCCGGATCCTCCACGCTTACCACTACCATCCACAGCACAATGGATCCGAAGATGGCAAGAAGCTTAAAACCGATATTATTCGTCAGTTTCTTTAACATTCTTATTCCTCCCGATCCATCTGCCAAAGATGGACTGCGTATCTTTATTCTCTGTCGCAAAGAACTCCTTGAGCATCCTGCGAAGATCCTCTTCCTCCACATTTCTCACGAGGGACGCCTCATGCGTCACGGAAACCTTGCCGGTCTCCTCCGATACCACAATGGTAAACGCATCACTGACCTCGCTGACACCCAGAGCGGCACGATGCCTGGTCCCGAGCTCCTTGCTGATCAGCATGTTTTCGGAAAGGGGCAGATAGCAGGTCGCCGCCGTGATGCGATTCTCCCGCACGATAACGGCACCGTCATGAAGCGGTGTGTTTTTCTCGAAAATATTGATAAGAAGCTGGCGCGTCACCAGGCTGTCCAGATCGATCCCCGTCCGAATATACTCCGCAAGGGAGGTCTCTTTCTCAAACACGATCAACGCCCCGGTCTTGACCCTGCCCATATCAAAGCAGGCCTTGACCACTTCTTCGATCATCCTGTCGGTACGTTCGCGCAGTACCGTCTCGCCGGATTGCAAAAGCGGAGAGATGATCTTTCTCCGTCCGAGCTGTTCGAGCGCGTTACGAAGCTCCGGCTGGAAAACCACGACCAGTGCCACGATCCCGACGTTAAACAGATTCTCCGCCAGCCACAAAATGGTGTTCATCTGGAAAACAGCCGCCACGACCACTGCGCCGATGATGATCAGGATACCCTTGATCAGTGCCTTGGCGCGCGTCCGGCTGCCCCAGACAAGCAAATAGTAAAAGAAGACGGCGACCACGATGATCTCAATGACGTCCACAACGCGAATCTCCGGCATCGCAAACATCGAAAAATGGCGTTCGAAAAAATCTGTAATTCTGTCCACAAAATCCATCAAGGTCACCTCCCTTCCAAATGATCAAACTCTGCCTATCCATCCACGATCCCAAACGATCGCATCAATCCACTGCGTCCTCGCCGCCCGACTCCCTGCCGGTGATGCTCGCCACTTCCTCATCGGTGATCGTCCTGCCCGTGCGGATGTTTTTCACGATCTTCTCTCCCGGCGTCACCGTCACCTTGGGCACGGCCTTGACGTAGTAGTAATACTCCGCATCCTCAAACTGTACATACTCCGTACGCTTATAGTCCACATGGAATACGAAAAACCAAAGCAAAAGCTCGAGCGCCGCCGCAATGAAAAATCCGGCAAAGATCTTGCCTATACTAAGATGCAATGCAAAGTAGCTATTGGCCGCAAACGTCACAAAAATCTGCCATAACATCCCAACAAGGATCGCAATCCCCCAGGAATAGGCAATGGGAAGTCTCCGGATGCAATACACCATGCATACGCAGATCACGGCGATCCCCATCACCACAAACATCTCCTTGTTGGCCGCCACCTGATTGACAACCAACGTCAAAACGGATACCTCCGCACTCTCAGCCGTCATCTTTAAGGATGCACTCCCCATGATGCGCAGGATATAATACATGAACACGCCGCACGCCACAGGGACCGCGGCCGTTACCCGCCGCAAAAGTCCTGCGCAGACCGGCACCAGAAACGGCAGTCCCACAGCGGTACAAAGCGCCATCAACAAAAGGACCGGTCCCTCCGACGGCGTCATGGAAAAATAAATGCAAAACATAAGTACAAACAACAGTGCCGTGGCAAGCGCGATATCCATGGAAATGGTATATAGCTCCGCCACCGTAAAAAACGCACAGGCGATCACGGTAAAATTGATACTCAACAGTCCGCAGATCAAAGCCAGGATCAAAAGTACCGGTGTGGAATTTAACGTATTGTCACTGCCAAGGATACTTCGCAGGCACAGCAATGTGCAAAGAGCTATCGCAAAGCGTAACAAAATAAATACATACCGTTCGTACTGCCCGATAAAAGTCTTGATCTTTTCTCTGATCTCTATGATATTTGTCACAAAAGATGTCAATAGATATCCTCCTTGCGGATCTCCTGAAGCAATGATTTGCCCAGGCGGCCACCTGCAATGGTTGCCTCCCGCCGTTCCTTTTCTTCCCTGGCATATACCTCGGCAAGCTCCTTCATCTGCTGCCGATAGGCGTGGATCTTCTCGCGATTTTGGCGATAGCGCCTATGAAAGATCGCAAAGCAGATCACGATATAAACGATCATAAAGCCGATATACAGCCCCACCGTCCAAAAGGCAAGTTGCTTTAAGGAGGTGCTGTCAAGTTCCAATGCATTATTGGCAATCTTTACCAAAATATATAACGCAAACAAAAGCGCAAACGAAACAGACCCAAGGAAAAAAGAGCGGATTATAACCAGGCTGTTATAGTCCTCCTTTAAGTACTTCCCCATGGGAAGAACCCTGCGTCCGATACCCTCATCAAAAATTGCCAGTTTCGTCATTCGTCGGATCCGTTCTTCGTTGATCATGACGTATCCTCTGCTTCCTTTTTTTACCCTAATTATTATACTCTAACACCATCAATTGTGCAATCACAGGTTGACGGCATCTTGGAAGAATCCATGTGGATCTTGCGTCTTACCGATACATGCGGATCTTACGTCTTGCTTTTTTCGTAAACGCGCAAAAAAAGCGGCGTCCCACAGGGACACCGCTTGGATCGGCATTATTAATTGTCCAGGAAACGCATCTTCTCGCGTTCTCTTTCCTTCTTCTGCGGCTTGGGTGCATCGGTCCGTTTGTAAGCATTGCTCAAGGTGTTGGTGATCCGGCCGCGACATGCATCGCAAAAACGTCCGCTGCGGATCGGTGCGCCGCACTGCTCGCACTCGATGGTAATGGGGGAATCCTCGCTAAAGGTCAGACGCTCCTCTCTGATCCACTGCTTGAGCTGATTGGTGGAAACCTCACACTCAGAGGAAACCTCGTTAATGTTGGCACCCGGATGCTCCTCGATATAGCGCTTTACGGTTTGGAATATTTCCTCCAATTGATCACGGCAGGCCGGGCAAAGCTTCTCTCCGCCCATATAATTGAAAAGTCGTCCGCAAGATTTACAGTTTTTTACATCCATGGTATCGCCTCCTAAATGGTATCTCCTATGCTGATATACAGAGCATGTACCTTATCGGCTCCGTTTTCAAGGAGCACGGACGCTGCCGCATCCATGGTACTGCCCGTCGTATAAATATCATCGATCAAAAGAATGCCATCTAATTCTACTCCCTTTTCGGCCAATTGAAAAGCATTTTTTAAATTAATTTTCCTCTGCGCCGCCCGCAATTCCTTTTGCGGTACGGTTTTTCGCACGCGGATCAGCAGATCGGCGCGAACAGGGATCCCCAGGATCCTCCCCAGTTGCACAGCAAAAACTTCCGCCTGATTGTACCCCCGCACCTTTTGCTTGGACGCATACAGTGGGATGGGCACAAGCATGCGGATCCCTACGCGCCGCATCCAGTCCCCGTACTTTTCCGCAGCTCTTGCCGCATAAAAATAAGCATATTCCCGCCTGTTGGCGTATTTAAAACGATATAAAGACAAACGGATGGCATCATTGTATACAAAAACTCCGCGCCCTGCCGCAAACACATGCGCCGTCAGGCTGCAGTCCTCGCAATACTCCGCATCTTCCTCCCCCAACGGTTTGCCGCATTTCATGCAGCTCGGCTCCGCCGTCTCCGACAGTTGCCGCCGGCATTCCGGATGGATACGCCCGTTTTGCAACAAACCGTCGCACACCGGGCATCGCCTGGGGTACAAGAGATCCAGCACCGTCTCTATCACACTTCTTACAATCTTCCTTTCCCCGATCTTCCCGTCTCCGCGTTTCCTTTCCCCGATCGTCTTCCTTCCCCCTTTATCTCCCACGCTCTTTACGGCTTCGCACCGGCATTCCCTACAATTCCGCACCGGCGCTCTACGGCTCCGCTCCCGCGCCCACAGCCGCAAAGATATCTTGAAGTTCCGCATCAAAACCGCTGTAACGCGCCTGCTGCCTGTCATTTTCGACCATCCGGTCAAACACGTCCTTGCGACCAATGATGACGACCCCTTTCTTGGCTCGGGTGATCGCTGTATAAAGAAGGTTGCGGTTTAAAAGCACCTCCGGACCGCCCGCAAGCGGCAGGATCACCGCCGGGTACTCACTACCCTGGGATTTGTGGATGGTGATGGCATAGGCAAGCTCCAATTCCTCAAGTCCGGAAAAAGGATAAACCACTTCCCTGTTTTCATCAAAGATCACGCGAAGCGACTCCGACATCTCGTCAATCTCCGCGATCCTGCCCATGTCGCCGTTAAAAATACCACAGCCACCGTCCGCCGCAATCCGGTGTCTTCCGTATACGGTCCACTGCAACTGATAATTGTTCTTGATCTGCATGACACGATCGCCGACGCGAAATGTCACATCCCCGCGCGTGACTTCATTTTTGACAGGTGAAGGCGGATTCTCCCGCTTTTGCAAAATGGCATTTAAATATTCCACGCCGCAATCCGACTTGCGCGTAGGCGTTAAAACCTGGATCTCCTCCCTTTTGACCCCTACATAATCCGCAAATCCGGAAGAAAGCATTTTCAAAAGCTCGTCATTGATCTCCCGGGCCGTGCTCCTTTGCACAAAGAAAAAGTCCTTTCCGCTCCGATTGTCAAAATCCATAGAATCACCCTTAAGGATCCTGTGCGCATTGTTGACGATATTGCTCTCCGCCGCCTGTCGAAAGATCTTGTCGAGAACCACCACGGGGAAACTTCCGCACTTCATCAGATCCTTTAGGACATTACCGGGTCCAACGCTCGGCAATTGGTTGGCATCCCCCACCAAGATCAGACGTGCATGCGAAGGCAGCGCCTTGATGAGCGCATACATCAGCGGCGCCTCCACCATGGACATCTCATCCACGATAAAAACATCTCCCTCTAACGGATTCTCCTCATCATAGGCAAAAAAGAGGGATTCCTCTCCTCCACCGGCCCCCAAAAGCCTGTGGATCGTAACCGCCGGACGGCCCGTTGCCTCCGTCATGCGCTTGGCAGCCCTGCCGGTCGGCGCCGTCAAAATAATATCGCAGTTGACACTCTCAAAATAACGCAGGATCGTCGATAACGTCGTTGTCTTGCCGGTACCCGGACCGCCGGTCAACACAGAAATACTACATTGTATGGCATTGCATACGGCTTCCCGCTGCTTGTCATCCAGGCTGATCCCGTCCTGTTTTTCCAGCATTTTGATGTCTTGCTCGAGATCCTCCCGATTGAGAAAGCTTTGCCGAAACAGCTTTTGCAGCAACACGGCGCTGTTATGCTCCACGGCATAGCCGTAGGACGTATACAAAAAATCTTCGCTACCGCGCCTCTTTAACACCAGTCTCCCATCCAAAACCATGGACATTACATGATCTGTCAGAACTTCTTCCGAAACGGAAAGGATCTCGGACGCCCGTTTTATAAGCATTTCCAGTGGCAAACACATATGGCCTTCGGTCATCGATACTTGCATAGCATAGTAGATGCCGCTCCGGATCCTGTAATCATCATCCGCGCGGATCCCCACCTTCGCAGCGATCTCATCCGCCTTTTTGAATCCCATCCGCTCCACTTCTTCTGCCAGTCGATAGGGATTGTTTTGGATGATCCGAGTGATCTCCTCACCATATCTTTGGTACAGTTTTAGGCTCAATTCAGTGCTGAGCTCAAATTTTTGCAAAAAGAGCATGGTCTCCCGCTGCCTGCGCATGGCAAACGCCTGCGCGCCGATCTCACGGGCTTTGCGCGCACTGATCCCCTTAATGCGGGCAAAAAGCTCCGGTTCCTCATCAAGAACGCGAAGCGTGTCCTCACCAAACTCCTCCACGATCCTGGTGGCAAGCGCCTCCCCGATCCCCTTGATATTGCCGGATGCAAGATACCGCCGGATCTCCTCCACGCCCGTAGGCTTTGCGATCTCAAATTTTTTAACGGCAAACTGCCTGCCATAGGAGGGATGTTCCACATACGCACCCTCGCAGGTGATGTAATCCCCTTCCCCGGGGGCAGAAAAAAAACAACCTACACAGCATACGGCCTCTTCTTTTGTTTGAAGCCCCAACACCGTGTAGCCTGTCTTTTCGTTATAATATCGAATATATTCCACGTAGCCGGCAAGCGTCTCCATGCCCCGTTAAACCGCCTTCCTACAAAGAATAATTGCGCTTCATCTGCTCATAAAGCTTCTCGGCAATACCAAGCTTGCCCTGATTGGCTGTGGTCTCCGCATATTGGGAGAGCAGCGCATCCTCATAGTAATCCTTTAACTGTGAGGTCGCATCCACACTGTCATCATTGTCCGGCACCATCTTTTGCATGGACTTATACACCTGCTCGATAAAGTAAGCCTCAAACTGCTTGCAGGCATCCATCAATTCCTCATCGGTCGCCTCCGACATGTCCGACGCAAGAGACTTCTCCACGTCCGCCGTGGAGGCCTTTTGCAGGCTCTGACTATACAGAAGATTCATATTATCCATGGAGATGGAACTCATAGCATCATCCTCCCATTCCTATCAAGACTCGTAAACGCAAATTATCTCTTCAGATTGTTGGCTTGCTCGAGCATCGTATCCGAGGTGGTGATCGCCTTGGAATTGAGCTCATACGCACGCTGTGCGATGATCAGATTGACCATCTCGTCCGCCACCTGCACATTGGAAGCCTCCAAATACCCCTGGCGAAGCTTTGAAGTGGTCAACCCCGCGGTATTAATCTCATTTAAAGCCGCTCCGGAAGCATCCGTTACAAGGTAACGGCTGTTGGAGGTCTTTTCCAGACCCGCCGGATTATTGAACTGCCACAATCCCACGGTCATATTCAGATCAACAACGTTATTATCTTCATCATAATATCCGATCGCACCGCTACCGCTGACATATACCTTCCCGGCGGTCACGCCCTCCGGCAGAGTGATCTGTCCACCCTGGGAATTCATCACATAGTACCCCTCGGAATTGCAAAGCACCAAACCGTTCTGGCCGACCACAAAACTGAAATCACCGTTTCTGGTATAGGAGATCTCGCCGTCTCCGTTTATAAGGCCAAAGAAGCCGTCACCCTCAACGGCAAACGCCGTATTGCTCTCCGATGCCGTGAGCGCCCCCTGGGTAAACTGCGAAGTGATGGAAGCCGTCCTGGTACCGAGTCCCACCTGCGCAGAAATCGGCTTTTGCTCACCGTTGGCCGAAGTGGTCTCCGACTGCAGCGTCTGATACAGAAGCGATTTGAACTCCGCACGTTCGGATTTGTACCCCACGGTATTGACATTGGAAATATTATTGGAAATGGTATCTACATTGGTCTGCTGTGCGATCATGCCGGTTGCCGCCGACCATAACGATCTCATCATAATGATTACCTCCTTTTATACCTTACCGATCTGCGTCACTGCCACATCCGTCATACTGTCAATGGTCTGGATCAGCTTTTGGTTGGACTCATATGCCCGGGAGATCTGGATCATCTCCACCATCTCGCTGACCACGTTGACATTGGACATCTCCAGATAGCCCTGGTTGACCGTTGCGTTGCTGTCGATAATGTTTCCTTCCTCCACCAATTCATACATGTTCTCACCGTATTTCTCGATGGTCTCGTAATTGTCCACATCCATCACACCTAACTGCGCCACAAAGACATCATTTTGAAAAATATTGCCGTTTTCATCGATGGTCGTCTCCGCATTGGGATCCAGCCGGATAAAACCTGCCTGCCCGGGATCTCCCGCAAGCGCCGCTGCTTTATTTAATACATAATCTCCGTCCTTCGTCACCAGATAACCGTCCGTCGTCACCGTAAAGGCGCCGTCTCTCGTGAATTTGAAGGACGTCTCACCATCCTTATTTGTAAAAGAAATGGCAAAGAAACCCTGCCCGTCCAAAGCGACGTCATAGGAGTTGCCGGTCTCACGATAGGAACCTTGGGAATAATCCGTATAGACCTCTCCCACCTTGACACCCAGGGAAATATATCCCAGGTTGGTAGGAATGCCGTTCGTAGAAGTGTCTTTGATCTTGAATGCAAGCACATCATCAAAGGACTGGGTGGTCGCCCCTTCCTTTTTGAATCCGTTCGTATCTGCATTGGCCAGATTGTTCGTTAGCACATCCATACGATTCATCTGATTGATCATCCCGGTATGCGCCGTGTATAAACCTTTGATCATATGATTTCCTTCCTGTCGCCATTCTCTTTGACGCGGACAGAATTCCATTTCACGCCGCACAAGGATACAAAGATAGTTTTCTCTGTCCCGTATATCGGTATAGGGTTTGACATACTTAACCCCTTTTTCAAAACTTTTTATAATTTTTTATCGGGAGACTGCTACCGTATCCAAGTCTCCTATCCCCGGAAGAACTCCTCCTATATTATAAAATGAACCACAAACCGTGGCAAGCCGCGAAAGCCACAAAAACAAAGGCGCCGCTTTGGTAAGAATGATGATATTCAAGTCGCACTCCGAGACGCCCCTCCGGGCACACCCTCAAATACCCCCTGCAAAAACTCCCGCAAAATCTCCCGATACTCCTCGGGCCGGTCCACGGCCGACTGGGCATGGGTCGCATCCTTAATGAAATGCAGCTGCTTGGGTCCGATGGCGGCAGCGTACACTCTGTCGCTGTGATCGGGCGTGATAAAGGTGTCCTTCTCGCCGTGGATGATAAGGAGCGGGATCGTTGTCCCGGTCATAGCATCGATGGGACGGGCGTTCCTTAAGGAGATCCCATGAAAAAATTTTGCCGAAAGCATGGCGGGGCAGACCATCCATGCGGGCAGATGATAGCTCTTTAAGAAATCTTTTAAGACGGGGACAATCTCTGCAAAGCCGCAGTCATCCACCACGAAGGCGACATGCTTTTGCACTTCCGGATACTTCATGGCTTCTAAGACGGTGGCGCCGCCCAAGGACTCTCCGTGCAGTCCGATCGTAATATTTTCGCCGTAACGCTTCCTTGTATCGCATAGTACATCACGCAGCCAGGCCGCTTCCTTCGGGCCGTAGCTGCAGGTGTCCTTTGCATTTTCACCATGTCCCCTTTGATCAAACAAAACGCAGTGATACCCCATCTCATGATAAAAAGGCGCATACTTCATCATGCCGAATCGATTATCCGTATAGCCATGCACCAGGATCACATAGCGATCGGCATCCGCTGCGCTCGTACCCGCCGCATTCGCATCCGTCGTCTTCGCATCCGTCGGAAGCAGCGTCGCATGGATCACCCCGCCGTCCGACGCCTCGATCGTATAATCCCGAAACATGTCCCGCCGATAAGTGCGGGATTGCCGTACGTGCTCCTGCTGCCACTGCCAGGACTCATCCAAGGTCTGGCGATAGCCGTAGACCGCGATATGCCCCAGATAGATTGCGATCGCGACGACGACAAGCAGAAATACCAGCACGATCACACCCAAAATGATCTTTCCCATAGGATCCCCCTTTTGTCCTTATTTTTCCGCGTAGGTTTCTGCCGTGATCCGATCCAAATCCACGTCTTTGGTCTCTTTGACCTTGGTCAAAAGAATGATCAGGGAGAGCACCATAAAGGGCAGGCAGATCACAAGGAAAAGCACATCCATCGAAATAAAATTCTGTCCGATGATGAAAATGATCTGTCCGATAAACATCCCGGCACCGATGAGGACCGAAATCGTACCCATGACGGAAGAACGCATCCCGGAAGGGGTGGACTCCGCAGGCATGGTGAGGATCAGAGTGTCGGACATCGACCAAAGACCGCCAATGGAGCATCCGTAGGCTACGCCCGCAGCCACAGGACCCCAGCCCAGACGGCAGGCCAGCACAAAGGCGAGCAGCCCCACAAGCGCCATGGTCCCCAGGATGACACAGACCTTTTTGCGTCCCAGTTTATCGGAGAAAAATCCGCTTAAGATCGTGATCAGACCGTTAAAAAACGGATAGATCACAAGCGCCGTTGCCACCATATCCGTCGACATGGCACCTTCCAAGACGGTCGCATAGTAAGAGGTGTAAAACGTTGTTGCGAAAAAAATGAATCCGGCGATCAAGATCCAGCGCAACTGCCTGTTTTTAAAGATAAAGACGATGGCCTTAAATACGCCGCCGTTTTCCGACGTGCCGGCCGCTTTATCCTCTGCGTCCTTTTTCTTTCTTTCTTCCTCGCTTAAGGTCAGCCAGCCTCTCCTCTGCTCCACAAAGACCGGCGTCTCCCGCAGCATAAAATAGGAAGCACAGCCCACCACCAGCGCCACGATCACGGGGATCAAATAGACATTGCGCCAGCTGCCCACATATTCTTCATGAAGAAACCACCTGGAAAAAACACCGATAAGCGATACGCTCACCAGAGCGATCCCCTTGGCGATGAAGCTGTAGGTGGCACGCTTTTCCTTGGGCGCCGTCTCCATGATGTAGAGCACCTGCATGTCGTTGGGCGTAAAAAACATCATAAAGACCATGCCGAGGATATACCAGACGACGTTTTGCGCCGTCATCACGATGCACATCCCCAGCCCCATGCCGACGGTATTGATCATGAGAAAAATACGTCTGCCGTATTTGTCGGACAAGGCCTTGTAAAACGGTGTGATGATCAGTAACAGATTGGAAAAAACCTGGATCGGCGCCACGACATTAAA
The DNA here is from genome assembly GCA_905236235.1 of uncultured Eubacterium sp. Classification (GTDB taxonomy): domain Bacteria; phylum Bacillota; class Clostridia; order Lachnospirales; family Lachnospiraceae; genus RUG14243. The sequence continues at coordinate 25,052 of CAJOPA010000002.1, forward strand.
CGCGGCGGTGTATTCCGGGCTGTTGACATTGCGCGATGTGATGTGAAACAGATCAAAAAGCACATACGGCTGCATGGCGGCATTCATGTTGGACGTGATCTCGTCCACGATGTAGATCACCGTCAGCACCACCATGGCCAGTGCGATATAGTGAAGCGGCTTCGGTCTGGCAGCCTCCGCGTTTAAACTCGCCAGTTGCTTTGCTTCCTTTTCCTTTGTCATATTTTCTTCCCCCCTAAATTTAATTGACCTCCGTCAAAGACGGCATCTGCCTGTTCTTCAATATGAAATGCCTCAAAATACGCTTCCTCCAAAGGAATCCAGCGCATCTTAAAGCGCTCCGCCCGCGCGGGGCCGTTGCGCGCAAGGATCCTCTGCCACTGCAGCTCGGGATCGACCGTTAAAAAGATACGCAGATCATAATACGCCGAGAGCTCCGGATGATGACTGTACGCCCCTTCGATAATATTGATCGGACAGGTCGCCTGCTGTCTCCCCTTTAAAAGACACTGCGTACCGCAGTCATAGGGTTGCCAGGAGATCAGGCGCTCTCCCTGTGACAAAGGCGCAAGGACCTCTTTCAGAAAACGCGCATGGTCCACGTTGCCACCGGGTGTGGCAAGCCGCTCCTCTGTCCGCATACCGGGCTGCAAGAAAAAATCATCCATGGAAAAAACGGCACAGCCCACAGACGCCGACAGCCACGCTGCCACCGTGGACTTGCCGGAGGCGCAACGTCCGTCCACGGCAACCAGAATCGGCCGATCCGGGATCTCTGCCTTTTTTACCAGGATCCTGTTTAAAATCTGTTGTTCCACCATGCTGTCCGTCTCACTGCTTTGTATTCACTATTCGTCTCTTCGTTTTGTGTTTACTGTCCGTCGGTGCCGGTCTCTTCCGTGCGAAGCTCTCCGCTCTCCTTAGAGAAAGGCACCAGTTTGGCCTTGTGAAGTGCCACCATCACCGCAGGGATCAGGATCAGTTGCAAAATGATCCCCGGTATCGCGTTGATCAGTGCGCCCGCCATAAACATCTGCAAGGTAAAGGCCGTCCCTTTGATCCCGAGCAGGATCGCCTGCGCGATGCCCCATACCAGACGCCCGCAGATCATGGCGATGATCATGCTCTTATACAAAGACTTCGTGCATTTCCAGCGAGATCTCTGATACAAAAAGCCTGCCACAAACGCATAGGTGGCAAGTTCAAATGCCATGCTGATCGCCGTGGGATAAATCGGCGGCATGCCAAAGATCATCGAGCGCATGAGCGGGAGCACAAAAGCCATCGGCAGCCCGTACTGCCATCCGCAGATCAATGCGCATAAAAATACCGGGATATGCATCGGCAAAAGCATGTTGCCGATCAGCTGGATCTGCCCGGTAAACAGCGGCAGGATCATCCCGATCGCAAGAAACATGGCCGTCAGTGTCAGGTTTTTAATACTTCCGTTTTTCATAGTCAGATCTCCCTTCCCTGCGTCGCTTCCCGACCGCAGGACGCACTCTATTGCTATTATAATTTTTATACGGATCTGTGACAAGAGGATTTCCCGCAATCGGAGACTGCACGTTGATGAAAAAACAACTTGACAACCTCTTTTTGATTGTGTACAATCTAATCAAGTACAATATATATCGTGCAACTTTGTTATTTACGGACACAATCCGCACAGCACCGAAAGGAGAAACAACATGAACGAACTCTACACATTCACCGTAAAGAATACCAAGGGCGAGGATGTAAGCCTTGCCGACTACGCAGGCAAGGTACTTCTGATCGTCAATACCGCGACCGGTTGCGGCTTTACCCCGCAGTACACAGGCCTGCAGACGTTATATGAAAAATACCGCGACCGCGGCTTGGAGATCCTGGATTTTCCGTGCAATCAGTTTGCCAACCAGGCGCCCGGAACGGACGAAGAGATCGTCACCTTCTGTACCGGCCGGTTCGGTATCACGTTCCCGCAATTTTCCAAGATCGATGTCAACGGCAAGAACGAAAGCCCCCTCTATACCTATCTGAAGCGCCAACAGAAAGGCACCCTGGGCAGCAAGATCAAATGGAACTTTACGAAATTTCTCGTAGACCGCAAGGGCAACGTCGTGGCACGCTTTGCGCCTACGGTCACGCCGGAAAGCATGGAGAAGGAGATCGCCGCGCTTCTGTAGGATGACGGTCAATCCTGCCCGGCGTTCGATTCCTCGGCAAGCCAACTCTCCCCCGTGGCATGATCGATAACGATCCCGGGCTGCTCATTGTAGCAGAACACGCAAAAGCAGATCCCCTCGCCGTCATCTTCGACGGACCAGGCCTCCATGACCACGCCGTCCGCCACCAGATTATCCCCGGTAAAGACCGGCGTCACGCGATACAGCACGTGATTGCCGGTCTTTTCCACGTACCGACATACGCTGATCTCAAAAGGCAGCATCGCCTCCGCATTCATGGCGCGGGTCCCCGTAATGAGATTGCACACATTGGCATTTTCCCCCGCCAGGGAAAATGCGATCAAATGGCAGCGATTGTAAAGGACCTCGCCCTCCACCAGATCTCCGTAA
>CAJOPA010000003.1 GCA_905236235.1 uncultured Eubacterium sp.
ATTTTCCTGGATATGACGTGTTCCTCGGATTTTGAGGATCTGCACAGTATCCTGTACGGGCATTACACCAGATATGAGCTGATGTTTGCAAAACTTAATTCCTACGCGGAAGAAGATTTTTACAAAGAACACAGGTATTTTACGATCTATCTTCCCGATAAGGTGTTGCGCTACGAGATCTTCTCGGCGCACAGAGTGGAGAGCACGAGCAATGTGTACACCACAGGATTTTCCAAAGATGATTTCTATGAAGCATTCTTGGAACAGTTAAAATCAGAATCCATCTATGACACGGGAGTTCTTGTGGATGGAGATGACAGGATCGTGACACTGTCCACCTGTTATGAGGATTATTTAAAAGATCGATTCGTAGTTCACGGGAGATGTATTCAAACCGTGGAAAGATAAAGAAGCGTTGTGTGGATTGCATCTAAAAGAAAGGGAAAAGCAGTGAAGAGGAAATACGGACTGATAGCATTGGCAGGAGCACTTGTTCTTGCAACAGCAACGGGAGGCACATTGGCTGCCTTAAACACCAATACCGAAGGCGGCATTGGGGACGCCGTAAGTGAGATCTCCACGAAGGGAATCGGGATCAGCGTAACATCTGTCGGAAATACTTCCGTAGAGGCTGATGGGCTCGAGAGTTTTGCGCCCGGCGGAGATATTCCCTGTGCCTATTGCGTCACCAATGATGTGGCGGACGGGTATGGGATCTATGCCAAGGTAACCATTGATAAGGTCTGGGATGAAGATACATTGGATTCTGCCAAATTCTCCGTGGATTTTCAGGATGGGGAAGTATTGATCGCTTATCCGGGTTGCGATGACGGAAACGGTAGCGCACAGGCTTATGCTGAGGATTATAATGCGGCCGGCGCTATGATCGCGGGAGACTGGATCATCGCCTATGCGGATGATGAGCAGATCGTGCTGTATTATACCAAGCCTCTTTTAAGCGGGGAGTCTTCGGATAACTTTATGGATGCCATCAGCGTATCCGCAGATGTAGGCAATGCTTACGCGGACGCGATGTTTACGGTAGATCTTACGGTGGATGCCGTACAGACCAATTGTGATGAGGATGCAATGCAGGCAGAATGGGGTGTATTCCCGCTCTTTGATGACGATGGCAATATCATTAACGTCTATGAGACCAGGGAAGAAAGAGATGCTGCGAAATAGAGGATGAGGAGAAAGTAATGAAGAAGAAGATCATTGGTATCTTAACGGTTCTGACGATGAGCCTGATGATGGCGACCGGTGTAGCGGCCGCATCCAACGCGGAAGTGACATTGACTTCCTCCGGCGAGATCGCTTATACGGGCAACGCCGGACAATCCGCGACGGGATTTTATCTGGGCGATGCATTTGCCGGGATGGCGCCTGGAGAGAGCAGAACGCAGACGATCGCATTAAAAAATCAAAACGCCAATACCGTCAGCTTTTTCATCAAAGAAGATGTCTTAACGACTATGGAAGAGCTTTCCGAGGCTTCCGGCGGTGCTTATACCATGACCGTTAAGGTTGGTACGGATGAGGCAAGCGCAACGGTCCTGATGGATGCTGCCGCAGGTGGATACAACAGCAATGCCGTTGCTTCCGATCTTGGCTTGGCGGAGATCACGGAGCTGGAGGATTATCAGTTTGTGGCACAGCTGGCACAGGGTGAGTCCGTAAACCTTTATATTACGGTAGCCATCAACGGCGAAGGATTTGACTCCACGGCAGCCAACGACTACAGCAATCAGACGGCGCAGATGGCATTTAACTTCCGCGCTTATTATGAAGATGAAGAACAGGCAACGGTGGTGACCAAAGTTGTTGACCAGGTGACCGCGGCCAATACGGGTGTTGAGACATCGCACGCTCCCATGATCTTTGCAGTGATCCTGGTGATTCTCGGAGTAGCGGTGATCGGATTTGGAATTGTGCGCAGCAGAAAGGCGGTGTAAATCATGAAAAAGAAGAGTTTATGGATATTTGGATTGGTTTGTGCCTGCTCCATGATGCTTGCTCCCGCAAGAACGGTTCTGGCGGATGAGTTGGATTTTACGACGAATGACATGAATGTTCTTATCAATGAAGAGGATGTACTTTTCGAGGGCGAGGACGTTCTGCCGGATGACGTAGTGGATATCGCCGAGGACAACAGAATGTATACGATCACCTATCGCGCAGGTAATGTGGGTAGCTTTGATACGTCACTTCTGGATGCATTTGAACTGGGCGAGGGAATCTCCTGGAATTACACCTCCAATTATGTAAAGGTTGATGTACCGAAGAATACGCCCGCGGAAACCCTTTCCGCCATCGAGTCTGTATTACAGAACTGCGTAAAGACCGAGGAAGGTTACATGCTCCTGGGCAATGATGTTTGGGGCGTATCCTCCGAAGAGGATTATTCTTCCGTAAGAAAAAATGATGATTTTGTTTTGGATTATGGCGTGCTTGTAGATCCCGTATCCTATACCATTGAATATGTGGATGCGGCTTCGGGAGAGCAGATCGCAACTTCCTATATCGGCTACGGTAATGCCGGCGATGTGATCGTTCGTGCACCTTTGTCGATTAACGGTTATACCGCTTCCGGTTCGACGTTGCGGATGGCGCTGGTTGCCGGTGAAGAGAATGTGATGACCTTTACCTATACCTCCACCAATACCCCCGGAACGGTGGTGAATACGGTGATCAATTATATCACAACCCCTGCGGCAGCAGGTGGTGGTGCTGCAGCAGCTGCAGGTGCGGCTGACGGAGGTGCTGCCGATAACGCTGCGAACGACAACGTTACGATTCTTGATGAGGATTCCGCAGCAAACGAGTCCATCGGTGATGGCAACGGTGCAGGAAATGACGCCATAACCATTGACGATGAAGAGTCTGCAGCCAATATGGCACTCGAAGAAGTACAGCCCAATACGATCTTTACCTATATCGCATTGGCTGCCATCGCCATCGTGGTGATCTCCATCGCAGGTATCGGTGTTGCTTACAGCAAGAAGCTGTCCAATATCCGTTCCTACAACCGTGATGATGACTAAGAATGATTCCTTAGGGATGATGGATTAAGAACAAAGACTACCCCTTACAGATTTTATCGAGATTCTTGATAAAGCCCGGCTGAAGTACGATTTCAGAATACAGATCGGCATAAGCACGTGGACTGAGAGACTCGATGAAATTCTCGGGGTAGTTTTTTTGCAATCCGCGGGAACGTACCAGATCGACCGCCTTATTATAAGCAATGGCGGCTTCTTCGATCGTCGCATAGGTGCCGATGGTATAATTGCTTTTGACATGGAGTCTTGCGCGATAGCGCGTACCTTTGCTGTCGGAGATGATGAGGACGCCGTAGTACGGATTGATGATCTCGAGATTATTGTAGCGAAAATCCGTCGGATCATCATTGATAAAACGATAGTCCTTCCCCGCGACCCCATAATTTTTGATGCCGTAGCGATTGATGAGGTTTAGTTGCATACCGTAGTCATTCACATAGTAATGCCCGCCGCGGCGAAGAATCTTATGATTGGAATAATAAAAGAGATCGTCGATATCAAACTTCAGCTCTTCGTTTTCGTTTAAGTAGTAGATAAAATAGTTTTGAAACAGGTAGATCGGATTTTTGATATAAATGTGCTTATCACGGAAATTGAGCAAAGTGATCGCCTTTTCAAAGGAGAGCGTGCCCTTTTTTTGGAACAGGGTCTGGATGTCGATCGAAGGCGTGCGGAGGATCTTTTGCGCATCCAAATAGGCGCGATGCGCCTTCCGCTCGGTAGGGAAACTTCCCAGGCTGATATGCTTTCCCCGAAACGTGATCCCTGCGCGATAGGAAAGAGTGCCATCCTTTTTTTGGGTAGTAAAGACGCCTTCCATACAAACCTCCGCATCCGTGCGTATCCACACGGACAATTTCCTAAAAAAAGTATAGAAGATGGAGCCTAAAAAAGCAACCAAAAAGATGCCCGGCGGTTTGACATCGCAAGGGTCGTTGATTATAATGAATTGAATCTTTTTTATTTAAATGAATCAATAAAACAGCATAGAAGATTTAGAGGAAACGTTCATGAGTGTAATGTATGTAAATACCAGAAATCCCGAAGAGAAAGTATCCGCTTCCCGTGCCATCTTAAAAGGACTGGCAAATGAGGGCGGTTTATTTGTGCCCACGGAGATTCCAAAGCTTTCCGTGCCTTTTGAAAAACTGGTCGGGATGAGCTATCAGGAGATCGCCTATGAAGTGATGCGTTTGTTTTTTACGGATTTTACGGAAGAGGAGTTAAAGCATTGTATCGCTTCGGCTTATGATGATAAATTTGACACGGATGTGATCGCACCGCTTACGTATGCGGACGGCGCATACTATCTGGAACTATACCATGGCAAGACCATTGCGTTTAAGGATATGGCGCTTTCTATTTTGCCGCATTTGATGACGACGGCTGCCGCAAAGAATAAGATGGATAAGGAGATCGTGATCTTAACGGCCACGAGCGGCGATACGGGCAAAGCTGCCCTTGCCGGTTTTGCGGACGTGAAGGGAACGCGCATCATCGTCTTTTATCCCAAGAACGGCGTCAGTCCCATCCAGGAAAAGCAGATGGTGACGCAAAAGGGTGACAACACCTTTGTTGTCGGTATTCACGGCAATTTTGATGAGGCCCAGACGGGAGTGAAGAAGATGCTCTCGAATCCCGAGCTTGCCAAGGTGATGGATCGAAACGGGTTCTGTTTTTCTTCTGCCAATTCCATCAATATCGGACGTCTGGTTCCACAGATCGTCTACTATGTTTATGCGTATGTAAAGCTTTTGGAAAATGAGCGGATCAAGGCCGGGGATGCGATCAATATTGTGGTACCGACGGGTAATTTCGGCAATATCCTGGCGGCGTTTTATGCACGTGACATGGGACTTCCCGTGCACAAGCTGATCTGTGCTTCCAACGAAAATAAGGTCCTGTATGATTTCTTCCGCACAGGTACCTATGATAAGAACAGGGAGTTTATTTTGACATCTTCTCCCTCCATGGATATTTTGATCTCGAGCAACTTGGAGCGCCTCATCTATCGTATTGTCGGAGATGATGCCGCGCGCAATAAAGCGCTTATGCAGGCACTTTCGAGTGAAGGTAAGTATTCCGTTTCCAAGGAGGAGATGGAGAAGATCTCCTGCTTCTACGGGAACTTTACCTCCGAGGAGGATACCCTGCGTGTGATCGCCGATCTTTATCGGGAGACCGGATATGTTCTGGACACCCATACGGCGGTTGCAAGCGGTGTCTACGCTTCCTATAAGGAGGAGACGAAGGATCCGACGGTGACCGTGATCGCTTCCACGGCGAGCCCCTTTAAGTTTACGCGAAGCGTGATGCAGGCGATCGCACCCGAGTTTAAGGAGGAAGATGATTTTGCGCTGGCGGACGAATTGAGCCGTCGCTCCTCCGTGCCTGTACCGCAGGCCGTAGAGGAGATCCGTCATGCCGAGGTACGTCATAAGACCGAGTGTGATGTACAGGATATGGAAAAATGCGTAAGAGAATTTCTTAATCTTAAGGATTGATCATCGGAAAGGAAAGAATTATGAACGTAGTATGTTTGGATTTGGAAGGCGTATTGGTGCCGGAGATCTGGATCGCGTTTTCGGAGGCGACCGGGATCCCCGAGCTTCGCAAAACCACGCGCGACGAGCCGGATTATGATAAGCTGATGCAGTATCGGATCGGGATCTTAAAGGAGCACGGTCTGGGACTCAAAGAGATCCAGGACACAATTGCGACCATTGATCCCATGCCCGGTGCCAAAGAGTTTTTGGATGAGCTGCGCAGTCTGACGCAGACGATCATCATTAGCGATACCTTTACGCAGTTTGCCAAGCCGCTCATGCAAAAGCTTGGCTGGCCCACGATCTTTTGCAATGAATTGATCGTATCGGAGAGCGGTGAAGTCACGGGCTACAAGATGCGCTGCGAAAAATCCAAGTATACCACCGTACGTGCGTTGCAATCCTGTGGATTTGACACAATCGCGAGCGGGGACAGCTTTAACGACCTCGGTATGATCGAGGCGAGCAAGGCGGGATTTTTGTTCCGCACGACGGAAGCCATCAAAAAGGACTATCCGCAATATCCCGCATTCGAGGAATATGACGCATTGCTGCAGGCGATCAAATCCGTATTGTAGTAAAGAAGTTATCGCTCGTCGATGGGAACGAATTCCCTGCGGGGAGCGATATAACCGTAGGCAGGACGCATGATCTTGCCGTCGGTGACGATCTCTTCCATGCGATGCGCAGACCATCCCGCGATGCGGGAGATCGCAAAGATCGGCGTATATAATTCCTCCGGGAGTGCAAGCATGCGATACGCAAAACCGGAGTAAAAATCCACATTCGCACTGACACCCTTATACATCTTGCGTTCCTTAGCAATGATGCCGGGCGCCAGTTTTTCCACCAGGGCATAGAGGGCAAATTCATCCTCCATGCCTTTTTCTTTGGACAGCTTTTCGACATATTGTTTAAGAAGGACCGCACGGGGGTCGGATAAGGAATAAATGGCATGGCCCATTCCGTAGATGAGGCCTGCGTTGTCAAAAGCTTCTCCGTGGAGTAAGGCTCTTAAATAGGCGCTGACTTCCTCCTCGTCCTTCCAATCCTTGACATGTTCTTTCATATCGTCAAACATATGCACTACTTTGAGATTGGCACCGCCGTGCTTGGGACCTTTTAGGGAACCGAGCGCTGCGGCAATGGCGGAATACGTATCCGTACCGGAAGTGGAGACCAGACGGGTGGTAAACGTGGAATTGTTACCGCCGCCGTGCTCCATATGAAGGATGAACGCGATATCGAGAAGCTTTGCCTCCAACGGCGTATACTTGGAATCCGGACGCAGGATATGCAGGAAATTCTCCGCCGTGGACAAGGTAGGATCCGGCTGATGGATGACAAGACTCCGATTGTTGTGGAAATGCCGGTAAGCCCGATATCCGTACACGGACAACAGTGGGAAGATACTGATCAGCTCCAAACATTGTCGAAGGACATTCTCCGGGGAGTTGTCATCGGACTTGGGATCATAGGTATACATGGTAAGAACACTCCTTGCCAGCGTATTCATCATATCCCGGCTGGGAGCATTCATAATGATATCCCGCACAAACCCTGTGGGGAGTGAGCGGTATTCGGATAAAATAGAACAAAAATCATTGAGCTGCTTGCGTGTGGGAAGTTCCCCGAAAAGAAGGAGGTAAGCACATTGCTCAAATCCAAAATGATCCTCGGGAGCTATGCCGCTTATGATATCATAGACATTGTAGCCGCGATAATACAGCTGGCCGTGGTCGGAAATCTCTTCCCCGCGGAATATTTTCTTGGCGTGGATCTCGGAAATATTGGTAAGACCTACCAGAACACCTTTGCCGTTTAAGTCACGCAAACCGCGATAGACGCCGTATTTATCGTAGTCCTCGTTTGCAATGGCATCGTTCTTTTTGCAGTACTCGGCGAGTCTTTCGATCTCGCGTGTGGTTTCATAGAACTTTTCAGGATTCATCTTACGTCCCCCCATTATAGTAAGTGTTGCCCCATAGGTCTGTATTGTAGCATGGAGAAAAAAGAAAAACAATTTTGCCGTCGGAGATTTTAGAAATGTTTTAGAATTGCAAACGTTCTGTATTTTTTGGGATACGTCATGGATTTTTTTTATAAATTGGTTTAGAATGGTTTCGTGAGAGTCCGCAGGGGCGGATGCAAAGTCAGATATTATAGGAGGGTTTTTCATGTCAACAAAGGCATATTATCCGATGAGTGAGATCGGAAAAGGCAAGGTCGGTTTTTCCAAGACAAGATCCATTATCGAGGCCGCATTTTATGGTAATAATGTCGTCAAAGTAAATACATTAAAGGAAGCTTATGAGCTTGCAAAGAATTCCCCGGGGACCATTGTTACCGATATGCCGGTATACCATGGTGAGGAGTTTGGTTTGGAGCCGGACGCCAAGGTGCTTCTTTTTAACGACGGCGCCGTAACGGGCCGTTATGCGGAGGCGCGTCGGATCAAGGGACAACCCGGTGTGGATTCCGAGAAGCTTGACAAGGTGATCATGGATGCCGTGTATGAGACCAGATGGCGGACGCTGTATCATGCAGAGTGCTATGTGGGTCTTGATCCGGAGTTTATGGCCAAGGCGCATCTTTTGATCCCGGAGGGAGAGGAGAATCTTCTTTACAACTGGATGTTAAACTTCCAGTATATGTCGGATGAGTATGTGAAGATGTACAAGATGTCCCAGCCGATCGGAGACGGCAAAGAGCCGGATATCTATATCTTTTCCGATCCGCAGTGGGCGCCCCATGATGCGCCGGATGTAGACTACAGCTGCCTGTCTGATCCGTTGACGCTTTGCTATTTTGATACCGAGCAGAACTGCGCAGCGATCCTCGGTATGAAATACTTCGGAGAGCACAAGAAGGGTACGCTGACCATGGCCTGGGCGCTTGCAAACCGTAACGGATATGCATCCTGCCACGGTGGTCAGAAGGAGTACACGCTTGCGGACGGTTCCAAGTATGTTGCGTCCGTTTACGGACTTTCCGGATCCGGCAAGTCTACCTTGACGCATGCAAAGCACGGCGGCAAGTATCCCGCTATCAAGGTATTGCATGATGATGCATTTATCATTAATTCCGATACCTGTGCTTCCATTGCCTTGGAGCCTACCTATTTTGATAAGACCAATGATTATCCTACCGGTTGCGAGGACAACAAATTCCTTTTGACCGTACAGAATTGCTCCGCGACCATGGATGAAGACGGCAAGATCCAGATCGTTACCGAGGATATTCGCAACGGTAATGGCCGTGCCATCAAGTCCAAACTGTGGTCTCCGAACCGCGTGGACAAGATCGACAGCCCGGTCAATGCGATCTTCTGGATCATGAAGGATCCGACGATCCCGCCGGTTGTCAGATTAAAGGGAGCATCCCTTGCGGCTGTGATGGGCGCAACCTTGGCGACCAAGACCTCCAGTGCCGAGCGTGTAAAGGCCGGTACGGATCTGAGTGCACTTCGTATCGTGCCCTATGCCAATCCTTTCCGTACCTATCCGCTGGCAAATGACTATGTGAAGTTTAAGAAGCTTGTGGAAGAGAAGAATGTGGCTTGCTATATCGTAAACACCGGCGACTTCATGGGACACAAGTGCGAGAAGGAAGATACCCTCGGCATCCTCGAGACCATCGTGGAAGGCAAGGCGAAGTTTGAAAAGTGGGGTCCCTTTGAGGACATTGAGATCATGACGGACTGGAACGGCAAGACCGGTGATTTTACCCCCGATCTCAACGATCCCGCATACCGTGAGGCTTTAAAGGCTGCTATGCAGAACCGTGTGGATGCGGTCAAGGGATTTGCGGAGAAAGCAGAGGGTTATGACAAGCTTCCGGATGATGCTTTAGAGGCAATTCAAAAGGTTGTGGATGAAATATCATAAAATTTTAATTTTTTCACGAAATTGATTGACAATTACGAGTGCGTTGTTGTATAATCAACCTAACAAAAAGTTCCTGAGATGTTCGATAACCTGTAGTTTTTGAACCTACATTTACTTTAAACGGGATTCCAATATTGCCGCGTTGTTATGTCAGGCCTCAAATTTTTCGGTGGAAGACAGAGAATTCGGTTGCGGATGCCCACCTAGCCTGGGCTAGGAGTCAAAAATACAGGACCGGCATTTCGGGAAACTTTGTTAGTCGATGGCCATGCAGAGATTGATCTGCGTGGCTTTTTTTGTGCTCTAAATATAGTGTTTTTTATATAAAAAATCTTGCATTCGCACCAGACTCTGTGGTAACATATGTTATGTAAATCTCTGGGGGAATGGAAACTCTATGATTTATTACAGTTTCCGATTTTTTTGGGGGATCACAAAAAAATTATGTTAAGGAAAAGAAAGGGAACAAATCGTGGGAGAAGAAAATGTGATGAAAAATGAGGACAAGAAGATCAAAGCAGGTGTGACGCATTTGCGCTCCATGTCTTTTCGGCTGTCCTCGATCGTATGTATCTTATTGATCGTCATGGCAGTGATCAATATGCTGATGATCATGTTAAACGTACGTGGGGTTGTGCATGAAACCGTGCAGAGCTATCTGGCGGACTATGGACAGACCATGGGCGAGAAGCTCGATGAGATGATCCCGGAGGACGCATCCCTGGTTGACACGGGACTGTATACGAATCTTTTGGAAGATGCCTATCCGACGGGGATCAACGGAAGCTATTCCTATCTGGTCAATAAAGACGGTACCATGCTGTATCATAAGACGGCGGAAAAGATCGGACAGCCGGTGGAAAACAGCGTTCTTGTAGACGTGATCGGGCGGATCGCTGCCGGAGAGCAGGTAGAATCGTTTTTGACAAGTTATCAATATAAAGGGTCCGTCTGCTGGGCGTATGTCTATGTAGCGGAGGATATGCGTTTTGTCTATGTTACCAGTTGTACGGAAGCAAACTACATGGCGGATATTAATGACATCCGGACGCGCGGGATCATTACCAATATCATCGTTGTTGCGATCTTCGGTCTGATCATCATTTTCGTGATGCGCTATATGACAAGACCGTTAAAGGAAGTAGCGGAAGAGATCAACACCATCAAGGAACTCGATTTCACCTCGAATCCCACCCAGGAAAAACTTGCTACCAGAAAGGATGAGATCGGCGTCATCGGAAAGGCCATCGATGAACTTCGCGGACAGCTTAGCGAAGTGATCTTAATGATCCAGACGCAGAGCCGGGATCTGTATCGCGCTTCCGAGGATATGAACGCGCATATTCAGGATACGACGGCGGTGATCGACCAGGTGCGCCTTGCGGTGCATGAGGTGGCCAACCGTGCGACGATGCAGGCGCAGGATACCCAGCAGACCACGCAGGAAGTCGGGGTCATGGGAGAGGCCGTGGAAGATGCAAGCAATCAGGTACAGACCCTGTTTGAAAATACGGGCAGTGTCCGGGATTCCGGAGACCGTGCGGTCAGCACCTTGCATGAATTGCGGAATATCAATGAGAACGTTAAGGTTGCCATGAAGGAGATTTATGAGCAGACCAATATGACGAATGAATCGGTCGGCAAGATCGGAGAAGCGACGACGCTCATCACTTCCATCGCGGAAGAGACCAATCTGTTGTCGTTAAATGCCTCCATCGAAGCTGCCAGAGCCGGAGAGCAGGGTCGTGGATTTGCCGTGGTTGCAGGCCAGATCCAGAAGCTTGCGGAGCAGTCCAACAATGCGGCTGTCTACATCGGTGAGATCATTTCCAATCTGACGGAGGAGTCCAACAAGGCGGTTTCCACGATGCAGAATGTGATGAAGGTCATTGACGAGCAGAACGAAAAGGTGGAGAGCACCGAAGTGATCGTCGGAGAAGTCAGCGAAAAGATCGGCAACTCCATCGATGGCATGAATATCATTGCCACCAGCACCAAGAACATTGACAACAGTCGTGGCAATGTGATCCGTCTTGTACAGAATCTTTACGATATTGCCCAGGATAATGCCGCCAATTCCGAGGAGAGCTCCGCTGCCGTGGCGGAGGCCAGCGAGTCCATGAATTCCATTGCGGAGAATACCCGCCGACTCGAGGAGATCGCAAAGCAAATGGAAGAAAGTATGGATCGATTTAAATTGTAAAATCTGATTTTGCGGATTGCTTTTCACCTGTATTTATGCTAAAATGTGCGGGATGTAAAAGCGATGACGATGCAAAGTAGATGACGGGATCCCCCGACAGAGAGAACGGCCTTGGCTGGAAGCCGTTTGGAACGGACCGATCATCGAATTTCCCATCCGAGCTGCGGCCTTGAAGGAGATTTTCTCTTGTAGGGGTTGCCGTATGCCGTACGTAAACGGGTCGTTGAGTGCCGGATGGATATCCGGAATCAAGGGTGGTACCGCGGATAGATTTCGTCCCTTGCCTATCATAGGCAAGGGATTTTTTTACGCAGGAAGGAGAATGTGCAATGAAGGAACAATTGCAAAAGATCAAAGAGCAGACCATGCAGCAGATTGAGAAAAGCGCGGATTTAAAGTCTTTGGATGAGATCCGTGTTGCGATCCTCGGCAAAAAGGGAGAGCTGACGTCCCTGTTAAAGGGGATGAAGGATCTGACCCCGGAAGAAAAGCCGGTGTTTGGCCAGATGGTCAATGATGCGCGCAAAGCGATCGAGGAAGAGTTGGAGGCGAAAAAGTCCGCCTTTGAAGCCAAAATGTTGGAGCTTAGATTAAAGGAAGAAGTGATCGATGTGACCCTTCCCGCCAAGAAGGTGAAAAGAGGCCATCGTCATCCCAATACCATTGCCCAGGAGGAAGTGGAGCGTATCTTTATCGGTATGGGATATGAGGTGGTGGAAGGTCCGGAGATCGAGACGGATTATTACAATTTTGAAGCCCTCAATATCCCGGCGAATCACCCGGCAAAGGATGAGCAGGATACGTTCTATATCACCAAGGATATCGTGCTCCGCACCCAGACGTCTCCGGTGCAGGCCCGCGTGATGGAGCAGGGCAAGCTTCCCATCCGTATCATTTCTCCGGGACGTGTGTTCCGTTCGGATGAGGTGGATGCGACGCATTCTCCGTCCTTCCATCAGATCGAAGGACTGGTGATCGATAAGAATATCACCATGGCGGACTTGAAGGGGACGCTGGAGGTCTTTGCCAAGGAATTGTTTGGCGAGGATACCCGCACCAAATTCCGTCCGCATCATTTTCCCTTTACGGAACCGTCGGCGGAAATGGATGTTTCCTGCTTTAAGTGCGGCGGAAAGGGCTGTCGTTTCTGCAAAAACGAGGGCTGGATCGAGATCCTCGGCTGCGGCATGGTTCATCCGCACGTGCTTTCTATGTGCGGCATTGATCCCGAGGAATACACGGGATTTGCTTTTGGCGTGGGACTGGAGCGTATCGCCCTTTTGAAGTATGAGATTGATGACATGCGTCTTCTTTATGAGAACGACGAGAGATTTCTGGCACAGTTTTAGGGAGGAAAGAAATGAAAACTTCATTATCATGGATCAAGGCCTATGTGCCGGAATTGGATGTTTCCTATCAGGAATATATGGACGGTATGACGCTTAGCGGTACCAAGGTAGAAAATTACGAAGTTTTTGATGCGGACCTCGATAAGATCGTGATCGGACAGATCGTGTCGGTCGAGAAGCATCCCAATGCGGACAAATTGATGATCTGTCAGGTCAATATCGGAAAAGAGACGATCCAGATCGTTACCGGCGCACCCAATGTAAAGGTTGGCGCCAAGGTGCCGGTGGTGCTTGACGGCGGCAGAGTTGCCGGCGGACATGACGGATCGAAGACACCCGGAGGGGTTGTTATCAAAAACGGACAGCTGCGCGGCGTGGATTCCTTTGGTATGATGTGTTCCATCGAAGAAATGGGCTCCGACAGAGAAATGTTCCCGGAGGCACCGGAAAACGGTTTGTATATCTTTGATGATGACGCCGAGGTCGGCGCGGATGCCATCGAAGCACTTGGATTTCATGACGCGGTCTATGAATACGAGGTGACTTCCAATCGTGTGGATTGCTACAGTGTGATAGGGATCGCAAGAGAGGCGGCGGCAACCTTCCGCAAGCCTTTCATTCTCCCGGAGATCAAACCCACAGGCAACAGCGAGAATGCGGCGGATTATGTGAAGGTAACGGTCAAAGACCCTGAGCTTTGCCCGCGCTATATCGCAAGGGTCGTAAAGAACGTAAAGATCGGACCGAGCCCCAAATGGATGCAGAGAAGACTGGCTTCTGTCGGGATCCGTCCCATCAACAATTTGGTTGACATAACAAATTACGTGATGGAAGAATACGGGCAGCCAATGCATGCGTATGATCTTTCCACCATCGCGGGCCGGGAGATCATTGTGCGCAGAGCCGAGCAGGGAGAGATCTTTACGACGCTCGACGGACAGGAGCGCAAACTCGATGATCAGGTCGTTGTGATCTGTGACGGCGAGAAGGCGGTCGGTATCGGCGGGATCATGGGCGGTGAGAATTCCATGATCACGGACAATGTGCAAACCGTGCTTTTCGAAGCGGCGAACTTTGACGGTACCAATATCCGTCTTTCTTCCAAGCGGATCGGTCTCAGAACGGACGCTTCCGGCAAATTTGAAAAGGGACTTGATCCCAACCAGGCCGAGCTTGCCATCAATCGCGCCTGTGAACTCATCGAGGAGCTTGCGTGCGGCGAAGTCGTCGGCGGCAAAGTGGACGTGTATCCTTCGGTCAAGGAAGGAAACCGCGTAAAGCTTGAGCCGGAGAAGATCAATGCCCTTCTCGGAACGGATGTATCGAAGGAGGATATGATCGAATACTTAAAGCGTGTGGACCTTGCCTATGATGCGGGCATGGACGAGATCGTGGTACCATCCTGGCGGCAGGATGTGAAATGCATGAATGATCTTGCGGAGGAAGTGGCGCGTTTTTACGGATATGACAAGATCCCCACGACCCTTCCCAGCGGAGAGGCCACAAGCGGCAAGCTTTCCTTAAAGATGCGTCTGGAGGAAATGGCGCGTGATATCGCAGAGAGCTTCGGTTTCTCCCAGGCGATGACATACAGCTTTGAGAGTCCGAAAGTTTATGATAAACTTTTATTGGAAAAAGACGATGCTCTGCGCAACGCGATCGTGATCTCAAACCCCTTGGGTGAGGATTTCAGTATCATGCGGACCTTGCCCTTAAACGGTATGTTGACATCGCTTGCAACCAATTACAATTATCGCAATAAAAACGTGCGTCTGTACGAACTTGCCAATATCTACCTGCCAAAGGCTTTGCCCCTTACGGAATTGCCCGAGGAGAGAATGCAGTTTGTCATGGGCGCTTACGGAGAAGTGGACTTCTATGAGATGAAAGCCGTTGTGGAAGGCATTTTTGCTTCCTTCGGCATGACGGCAAGGGTGCAATATGAGAACAAGGGTGGCTATACCTTCCTGCATCCCGGCAGACAGGCCGTGATCGCTTATGAAGGTACGGTTTGCGGCTATCTCGGAGAGTTGCATCCCATGGTGCTTGACGGCTATGGCATCGGCGAGAGAGCCTATGTTGCCGTGCTCGATATGCCGGCGGTGATCCCCTTTGCCACCTTTGATCGCAAATTTACGCAGGTTCCGAGATTCCCGGCGGTGACGAGAGATATTTCCCTGGTCGTGCCCAGAGAGATCTCTTCAGGAAGGATCATTGACGTGATCGAGAAAAACGGCGGCGCGATCTTAGAGCACTGTGATCTTTTTGATCTTTATGAAGGTGCGCAGATCCTTGCGGGATACAAATCGATGGCCTATACCATCCGTTTCCGCGCCAAGGATAAGACGCTTGATGAAAACGACATCACACCGGTGATGAACCAAATTATGGAAGGATTAAAAGAACTCGGCATTACCCTTCGGCAATAAGCGTAGGGGTAGGCCTAAGACATGACGAAAGGATAAGGTATGCAGGTATCCGATTTTTTATATGAATTACCCAAAGAACTGATCGCGCAGGACCCGCTTGAGGATCGCAGTGCATCGAGACTGATGCATATTGACCGGGCAACGGGAGAGATCACGCATGAAGTTTTTCGAAATATCGACAAGTACCTGCATCCCGGCGATGTCCTGGTCATGAACAATACCAGGGTGATCCCCGCGAGACTGTACGGTGTGCGGGAGGATACGGGATCTGCCATGGAGCTCTTGCTTTTAAAGCGGGAGGAGAACGATGTGTGGCAGACGTTGGTCAAGCCCGGCAAGAAATGCCGTCTGGGGGCAAGATTTGTCTTTGGAGACGGCGCGCTTAGGGGCGAGATCATTGAGGTATGCCCGGACGGCAATCGCAGGATCCGCTTCGAGTATGAAGGTATATTTGAAGAGATTCTGGATGCCTTGGGACAGATGCCTTTACCGCCGTATATCACGCATGCTTTAAAAGATAAGAACCGTTACCAGACGGTATATGCCAAGTATGAAGGCTCCGCGGCTGCGCCCACGGCGGGTTTGCATTTTACAAAGGAGCTTCTTTCACATTTGCGTGAAATGGGTGTGGAGTTGTGCGAGGTGACACTGCACGTGGGTCTCGGTACGTTTCGCCCGGTCAAGGAGGAGCGGATCGAGGATCATGCGATGCACGAGGAATACTACACCGTGTCCGAGGAAGCTGCCGGGATCATCAACAAGGCCAAAGAAGAGGGACGTCGGGTCATCTGCGTCGGCACGACCAGCTGCAGGACCTTAGAGTCGGCTGCGGATCGCAAGGGCCATATATGCGCCAAAAGCGATGTGACGGATATTTTTATCTATCCGGGCTATGCATTTAAAATCATGGACGGCCTTATCACCAATTTCCATCTGCCGCAGTCCACGCTCCTGATGCTGGTGTCGGCTTTTTATGACAGAATCCCTGTTCTTGCCGCCTATGAGGAAGCGGTAAAGGAGCAATACCGGTTTTTCTCCTTCGGGGATGCCATGATGATAGAATAGGAAACCTGTGTTATAATGTTGCTCATACTTTTTCTTCTTGCGCTTGCCATCCTTTGGCAATGGCTGGAACTAAAACAGTTGCGTTTGACCACCTATGCGGTGCGAAAGAGCGGGGTGCAGGTGCCCCTTTCTTTTGCTGTACTGGGAGATCTGCATGATTTTACCTATGGGAAGGACAACAGCCGTCTGTTTCGTATGATCAAAGAAACATCACCGGATGCGATCCTGATCCCCGGTGATCTGATGACGAGTTTTTATCATAAGCCGGCGAACCTCGAAAAGGGTTTGTTTGTACTTGAAAATCTGGTGCAGATCGCGCCGGTCTACTATTCCTACGGCAATCATGAGTCCAGGATCGCCCGCAGGGACGGGGAGGAAGGCAAGGCATACGAAGCATTTTACGAAAAAGCCTGCGCGCTGGGAGTGCATTTTGTAAATAATACCGCGGCGTTTTTTGAAAAAGACGGTTTTCGTGTGGAGATCGCGGGACTTACGATCGGGCGGGAATACTTTGCGCGGGGCAAGAAATTGACGATGGAGGAATCCTATGTCAAAAGCCTGCTTCCCGTGAAAAAGGAAGGGGATTTTCGGATCCTTTTGGCGCACAATCCCATGTATTTTCCTGCATATCGTTGCCTGAGGTCCGACATTGTCCTGTCCGGACACAACCACGGCGGACTCGTGCGGATCCCGGGGATCGGCAGCATCGTTTCCCCGCAATTGGAATTATTTCCGAAATACGACGCGGGCAGGTTTGATGAGGAAGGACAGACACTTCTCGTGACGAGGGGGGCCGGTACCCATACCTATCATATCCGGATCTTTAACAGGGCGGAGGTACTGCTTGTAAAAGTCCTCCCGGAGGAGACAGAGCATGAACATGCAATATAAACTGGAAGCATTTGAGGGGCCGCTTGACCTTCTGCTTCATCTGATCGATAAAAACAAGGTCAACATCTATGATATCCCGATCGTGGAGATCACCCGACAGTATTTGGAATACATCGAGGGCGTGGAGTGGAAGAATCTCGACAGCATGAGTGAATTCCTCGTGATGGCGGCAACCCTTGTGGATATCAAATCCAAGATGCTGCTTCCCGCGGAGATCGACGAGGACGGGGAGGAGATCGATCCGAGAAGGGAACTGGTGGATCAGCTTTTGCAATACAAGATGTTTAAATACATCTCTTTCGAATTAAAGGATCGCCAGGTGGACGGTGAAAAGATCTGGATCAAGGACGCGTCCTTGCCCGAGGAAGTGGCGAAATAC
Organism: uncultured Eubacterium sp.; assembly: GCA_905236235.1. Classification (GTDB taxonomy): domain Bacteria; phylum Bacillota; class Clostridia; order Lachnospirales; family Lachnospiraceae; genus RUG14243. The sequence continues at coordinate 17,812 of CAJOPA010000003.1, forward strand.
CGCGAGCCCGTGGATGTCGAGGCGCTTTGCAAGGACGTGGATCTGACGGACCTCAATCGTATTTTTAAAGAACTTATGCGCAGGCAGGAGGATAAGATCGATACGGCTCATGCGGATTTCGGAAGGATCAAAAAGGATCCGGTAAGCGTTACGGACAAGTTGACAAAGCTTACCAATTTTGCCAGAAGCCACAAGTCCTTTTCCTTTTCCAAAATGCTGTCCGGAGAGGATACCAAGATGGACATCGTGGTCATGTTCATCGCCGTGCTGGAAATGGTCAAGATCGGTCATCTGACCGTGCAACAAAAGGATATTTTCGGAGACATTACCATTGCCTCCAATTTATACGGTAAAGAAGATAGACAAACGGAGATCACCTATGCGGGAACCTATGAATGAGGAAAGAAAAAAACAAATGTATGCCTTAGAGGCGATCCTTTTTGCGGTCGGGGACGCCGTCCCCTTAGAAAAGATCGCGGACGCGCTCGATATCGAGGAGGATGCGGCATTAAAACTGGTGGAGGATCTGTCCTTTTCCTACGAATCAGAGGGCAGGGGGATCCAGATCTTGGAGCTTAACGGAAGCTATCAGCTCTCCACCCGGCCGGAAATGTACGATTATCTGATCAAAGTGGCCAAGCAGCCGCAGCATTATGCCCTGACGGACGTCTTGCTGGAGACGCTTTCCATCATCGCGTACAAGCAGCCGGTCACCAAGGCGGAGATCGAAAAGATCCGCGGGGTTTCGAGCGATCATGCCGTCAATAAGCTTGTGGAATACGAACTCGTAAAGGAACTGGGGAGACTCAATGCCCCCGGACGTCCCTTGCTTTTCGGTACCACGGAAGAGTTCTTAAGATGCTTCGGGGTCTCCTCCATGGAGGACCTGCCTCTGCTTGATACGTTAAAGATCGAGGAATTCAAAAAGCAGGCGGAAGACGAGATTTATGTCGATATCGAATCCGTATAGATCATAAAGCAAAGCGCAGGGTCCGACGGCGGATCCGTACAAGGAGGCATGTCTGTGAGCCGGATCGGGATCATTGGAGCGGGTGCGGCCGGATGCATGGCTGCCGTGATGGCGGCGCAAAACGGCCATGAAGTCACCGTTTTTGAAAAAAATGAAAAGATCGGTAAGAAACTGTATATCACCGGGAAGGGCAGATGCAATCTGACAAACAACTGCGATGCGGAGACGTTTTTTGCATCCGTGCTGTCAAACCCCAAGTTTTTATACAGTGCTTACTATGGATTTGACGCGGATGCGGTCATGGATTTTTTTACGTCGGCGGGCCTTGCCTTAAAGACGGAGCGCGGCGGGAGAGTCTTCCCGCAGTCGGATCACTCCTCGGACGTGATCAAAACCTTAAAGCAGGAAATGGACCGCGTCGGGGTTAATGTGCGTTTTCATCATACGGTGGATGCGATCGCGCGGGATAAGGACGGATTCGTTCTTACGGGGGAGTGCCCCAAGGGGGCGTTTCATGAACCTTTTGACAAGATCCTTCTTGCCTGCGGCGGATTGTCCTATCCGGCAACGGGTTCCACGGGAGACGGCTATCGGCTGGCTGCATCCCTGGGGCATACGTTGGAATCGACCTATCCGGCACTGGTGCCTTTGGAAGTAAAGGAATCCTACGCTGCGGCCATGCAGGGGCTTTCTCTTAAAAACGTCACACTGTCCGTTTATGTGGAGGATAAATGGACGCAAACCCTTTTCGGGGAAATGCTCTTTACGCATTTCGGTGTCAGCGGACCGTTGGTCCTTAGTGTTTCCTCTGCGCTTGCCCGGCCGCTTGCCCAAAAGAAACGCGTGCGGTTTACGATCGACCTTAAGAGTGCTTTGCCTGAAGAGGAGCTGCATGCGCGTCTCGTTCGCGAGTTTCAGGAAAATGCCAATAAGAATTTTCGCAATATCCTTCCGCATCTTTTGCCGCAAAAAATGGTGGATGTGGTGATGGAGCTTTCCGGGATCCGACCGGAGACCAAAGGAAACGAGATCACCAAGGAAATGCGCGCGTCGTTGGTTACGCTTCTTAAAGCTTTTCCGCTTACGGTCACGGGCACGCGGGGGTATCACGAGGCGATCATCACCGGCGGCGGCGTGAAGGTATCGGAGGTCGATCCGCATACCATGGAGTCCAAGTTGGTGCAGGGGTTGTACCTGGCCGGGGAGATGCTTGATTTGGATGCTTATACGGGCGGATTTAATCTGCAGATCGCCTGGTCCACCGGGGCTTTGGCGGGCAGAAGTATGTAAGATCTTTGGAGGTTAAGATGAATATAGCGATTGATGGACCGGCAGGTGCCGGGAAAAGTACCGTTGCAAAAACCGTGGCAAAGAAATGCGGTTATATCTATGTGGATACCGGCGCGATGTATCGTGCCATGGCGTTGTATGTCCTTCGGCACGGGATCGCCAAAGAGGATAAGGAAAAGGTCGAAGATGCCTGTGACGACATCAACGTATCCATTGCGTATGAAAACGGAGAGCAGCAGGTGTATCTAAACGGTGAAAACGTTACAGGTATGATCCGTACGGAAGAGGTTTCGCAGACGACCTCCACCATATCTACCTATTCGAGGGTGCGCGAGACGTTGCTTTCCCTGCAAAGAGATCTCGCGGCAAAGCATGATGTGGTGATGGACGGCAGGGATATCGGCACGCATGTTCTGCCGAATGCCGATGTGAAGATCTATCTGACGGCAAGTCCCGAGGTACGCGCCAAGAGGCGTTTTGACGAATATAAGGCAAAGGGGATCGAGTGTGATCTTAAAGAGCTTGAGGAAGAGATCCGGATCCGTGATGACAGGGATATGCACAGGGATGTGGCACCTTTGCGTCAGGCGGAGGATGCGCATTTTCTGGATTCCTCATCGCTTAGCATCGAGGAGGTTTGCGATACGATCCTAAACTTTGTAAAGAAGGCTTAAAGATCCCGTGTGGCAGGATACGAAAAGGAGACAGCATGCAGGTAATCGTTGCGGAGAGTGCAGGTTTTTGCTTTGGCGTGGAACGCGCGGTCAAAATGGTATATGAAGCGGCCGACAGTCGAAAGGACGGGGTCTATACTTTCGGACCCATCATTCACAACGAGGAAGTGGTGGGCGACCTCGAAGCACGTGGCGTGAAGGTGATCCATACCGAAGAGGAACTGGCATCCCTTACCTTAGGATGTGTGGTGATCCGGTCCCATGGCGTTTCTCCGAAGATCTATGATCTGATCGAGCAAAACCACTTAGAGCTCGTGGACGCAACCTGTCCGTTCGTCAAAAAGATCCATCGGATCGTACGGGAAAAATCCGACGAGGGTTATGAGATCGTCATCATCGGCAATCCCAGCCATCCCGAGGTGGAAGGGATCCGCGGATGGGGCAGGGAAGGTCATGTTTTTGTGATTTCCGACAAGGAAGCGATCGAAAATCTGCCACAGGGAGAAGATCGAAAATATTTCCTTGTTTCCCAGACAACGTTTCAGCTTAAAAAATTTGAAGATTTAGTTGATGTTTTCAAGGAGAAAGAGTATAATTATGATGTTGTGAACACAATTTGCAACGCCACGGCGGTACGGCAGGAAGAGGCTTATAAAATCGCATCTTCCGTGGATGCCATGATCGTCATCGGCGGTCGCAACAGTTCCAACACGCAGAAGTTGTATGACATATGCAAGGGCGAATGTAACAATACTTATTATATACAGACGTTACAGGATTTTGACTTTCCCAAGGACAATGACTTCGGGACGGTCGGGATCACAGCGGGGGCTTCCACTCCCAAGAAAATAATTAAGGAGGTTCAAGATTATGTCAGAACCAAGCTTTGATCAGATGATTGATCAATACGCAAGAAATATAAGGAATGGAGACACCGTCACGGGTACTGTTATTGATGTGAAGCCGGATCAGATCGTACTCAATATAGGCTACAAGTCTGATGGTATTGTTACCAGACAGGAATATTCCAACGACAGTGATTTGGATCTTACCACCGTGGTAAACGTCGGTGATGAGCTTGAAGTCAGAGTCATGAAGGTGGATGACAGAGAAGGTCAGGTTCTTCTTTCCAGAAAGAGGATCTTAAACGAGAAGGTCAGCGAGCGTCTGCAGAAGGCATGCGACGAGGAAGAGGTACTTACCGCAGTTGTGGATCGTGCTCTTGAGGGCGGCCTGAACGTTACGGTGGATGACACCCGCGTATTCATTCCCGCAAGCCTTGTATCCGATACCTATGTGAAGGATCTCAAGGAGTACGAAGGCAAAGAGATCGAATTTGTTATCATTGAATATAAGCCGCAAAAGAGAAGAGTCATCGGCGATCGCAGACGTCTTCTCACCGCACAGAAGGAAGAGAAGTTAAAAGAACTTTTGGACAAGATCCAGGTAGGTGATGTGATCACCGGTACCGTTAAGAATGTGACTGCTTTCGGTGCGTTCGTGGATATCGGCGGTGCAGACGGTCTGCTGCATATCTCCGAGATGAGCTGGGGCCGTGTGGACAATCCCAAGAAGCATTTCAAGTCCGGTGATGAAGTTCGCGTCTTCATCAAGGACATTAAGGATGATAAGATCGCGCTTTCCATGAAGTTTGAGGATGAGAATCCTTGGAAGGATGCGGAGACACGCTTTGCCGTTGGCAATGTTGTCAAGGGTACTGTTGCCAGAATGACGGAGTTTGGCGCTTTCGTTTCTTTGGCTCCCGGCGTGGATGCGTTGCTTCATGTATCTCAGATCTCCAGAGAGCATATCGAGCAGCCCAAGGATGTTCTTTCCGTAGGACAGGAGGTTGAGGCCAAGATCGTTGACTTCAACGAGGAGAATCACAAGATCAGCCTGAGTATCAAGGCTTTGCTTGCTCCGCCCAAGTCCGAGAAGAAGTCCAAGAAGTCCGATGCGCCCGCTGAGGATGATGATGAGGATATCGCTGATGTGGATATCGCAGCATTAGGTGCACAGCTTGCGGCTGAGGCAGAGGCAGCTGAGGCTGCAGCCGAAGAGGCAGAAGCAGAAGTTGCCGCAGCAGAGGATGCTGAGGAGTCCGCAGAGGAAGAATAAGACTTATATTGACTTGTAAAACAGGACCCGATGCGTTTTGCGTCGGGTACCTTTTTTCCGGGAGGATTCGCGATGGAAGGTTATGAAAAGTTCAAAAAGGACGTCTATGCGCTGACAAAGATCGATCTGAATGCTTATAAAGAAAAGCAGATGAAGCGTAGGATCGAGACGTTGATCTCCAAGAACAACATTCGTAGTTTTGATGATTATGTAAACTTGATCAAGACCGATAAGGACAAATTTGAACAGTTTGTCAACTTCCTTACGATCAATGTTTCCGAGTTTTATCGTAATCCCGAGCAGTGGGAGTTCCTTGACAAGAACGTTTTCCCTGAGCTGGTGAAGCGTTTCGGTAAGAGCATTCGTATCTGGTCGGCAGCCTGCTCCACGGGTGATGAGCCATACTCACTGGTCATGGCGTTATCCAAGCATGTGCCATTAAACCAGATCAAGATCATTGCCACGGATATCGACATCCAGGTGATGTCGCAGGCGCGCGTCGGGCTTTACGGCGAGAAGAGCATCGCCAATGTGCCGGAGGAGTTTAAAAACAAATACTTCACCAAGGTGGCGGGCTCCTATCAGATTTCCGATGAGATCAAGAGCCGCGTGGAATTCAGACAGCACAACCTTCTTTTGGACAGCTATCCCACGGGATGTCATCTGATTGTTTGCCGTAATGTGGTCATCTATTTTACGGATGAAGCCAAAGAGGAGATTTACGCCAAATTCTCCAAGTCTCTGATGAAGGGTGGTATGCTTTTTATCGGCAGTACCGAGCAGATCATCAATTATCGTGATATCGGTTTCGAGAAGAAAGCATCCTTCTTCTTTGAGAAAACGAATGGATAAGCTTAAAAAAGGACCGTGATCGGTCCTTTTTTTGTGCCGTAAGCCTTCCGTACGACTTTATAAACATATTTAGGATGTTTGGTTTACAAGCATCAGAATGTGTTCAAGTTGGTTTTGGATGAAATGGTACTTTGCATCTTCGTCAAATTGATCAAACTGCTCCACACCGAGAAGCATATGGGCCGTCTCCGGAGTGGCTTTGATCCGGTTGCCCTTGGCGGCAAAGGTGGCCACATTCTTGTGAATGGCGATCTTTTCCTCCGGGAAATACCAGTAATCCTTGTAATTGGGATAAAAGAATCTCATATTGCCTTCCGTGATCGGGATATTTAAGGCTGCTCTGTCCTTTTCCATAAAAAGATAGAAACCGCCGATGCGAAGGGTGACCTTTTTTGGAAAATCAACCCCCGGCGTTAAATGCAGGGTAAGTTCCTCCGCCGGGTTTCCCCGATAATCCGTATAGGTGTGGGATTGATGGGAGGACAGAGTATAGGATCCTTCCAAAAAATGACGGTAAGCCAAAAGCTTCGTCAGATGAAGGATGCCAAGCACATCCTCCTCGTTGTGAAGTAGCAGATCGTGCAGATCTCCGGCGGAAGGTGCCACGCAGTATTTTTTGTAGATATTGATGAGTTTTCCGCCGTCGTAGAGATCTTTTCTGTCGGTGTCAAGAAACGCTTCGAGTGTTTTTTGCTTGGCGTTTTTTAATCCCAAAAGGTTTTTTAAGGGAGAAAGAAGCGGAAACAGATCATAGTGCGGCTTGTTCAGGATGGCATCGGAAAGATTGTATGCCAAATATTTTTTGCGAAGATAATTGACATCAAACCCGAGGCCGTTAAAGCTTGCAAGAGACAAAAAGGGACCGCACAGATCGGCAAAAGCGGTCAAAAGAGCAGGTTCTTCACTCGGATCTTCCGCAAAAAACTGACGAAAGGTGAGATGATCCTTTTCAAGATACAGGCATCCGATCAGGTAAAGCGAGGTCGTCTCCGGAGAAAATCCCGTGGTCTCAATATCAAAAAGAAGAGACGGCGTATGAAGAAGCTGCTGTCCGTAGTATGGGATCCTGTCGTTTTCGATGATCTTGGTAATGGTTTTCATTGTTTTGTTCCCCACATTTCCTGCATAAAATATTATAGCATAAGACAGGATGAAATCCATACGGAAATGCAGGGATTATTCAGAAAAAAGGCTTAAATTTACGGGGGATTTGTGATATGATTTATAAGATGTAGAAAAGCAACCATCAGCGTTGCAAAAAGATAAAAGAGAAGGAGTGCACAAATGGGATTAAAGACATTTTCCGGTGGAATCCATCCCTTTGAAGGCAAAGAGTTATCCAAAGACAAGCCGATAACCGAACTTTTGCCCAAAGGCGAATTGGTTTATCCGCTATCTCAGCACATCGGTGCGCCTGCAAGCCCCATTGTCGCCGTGGGTGACAGGGTGCTCAAGGGTCAGAAGATCGCTGAGGCCGGTGGATTTGTGTCTGCGCCTGTGTATGCTTCCGTATCGGGTACGGTGAAAAAGATCGAACCGAGACGGCTGGTGACCGGCGCCATGGCCAATTCGATCGTGGTTGATAATGACGGACAGTATGAAGAGGTGGAATATCAGGGGGTAGAGGATGTAAATTCCCTTTCCAAAGAAGATATTCTTGCACGGATCAAAGAAGCCGGCGTTGTGGGTATGGGCGGTGCAGGGTTCCCCACCCATGTAAAGCTTTCGCCGAAGGATCCGCAGGCGATCACCTACGTGATTGCCAATTGCGCGGAATGTGAGCCGTATCTTACGTCCGACTACAGGACTATGCTTGAAAACGGCGAGGAACTTGTGGAAGGCATGAAGATCATCTTAAAGTTGTTTGACAATGCCAAGGGACTTTTTGGCGTGGAAAACAACAAGCCGGATTGTATTGCCCATTTGCAGGAGCTTTGCAAGGATGATCCGCGGCTTGAGGTGATCCCTCTGCAGACCAAATACCCACAGGGTGGTGAGCGTTCCATGATCTTTGCCACTACGGGACGCAAGATCAATTCCTCCATGCTTCCGGCGGATGCGGGTTGCGTGGTGGATAATGTGGCGACCATTGTGGCGGTGTATGATGCCGTTAAGAACGGCAAGCCGCTCAATTCCCATGTCTGTACCATTACAGGGGATGCGATCTCGGATCCCAGGAATTTCCGCGTGCCCTGCGGTATCAGTTTCGATGAACTGATCGAGGCGGCCGGCGGTTATGTACAGGAACCGGCCAAGATCATTGCCGGCGGACCCATGATGGGATTTGCCATGTTTGATACGAACGCGCCGGTGACCAAGACTTCCTCGGCGATCCTGGCACTGACCGTTGACGAGGTGGCGAAGTATGAGCCCTCGGCCTGCATCAATTGCGGTCGATGCGTGGAGGCCTGTCCTTCCAAGCTGATCCCGTCGAGACTTGCGGATTATTCTGAGAACGGGCAGTTGGATATGTTTGAGAAAAATTACGGCGTGGAATGCGTGGAATGCGGTTCCTGCAGCTATGTCTGTCCGGCCAAGCGCCATCTGACCCATGCCATCAAAGCAATGCGCAAGACCGTATTGGCGAATCGAAAGAAATAGTGAGGTGGAAAAATGAATTCTTTATTACATGTTGCTTCCAATCCGCACGTTCGATCCAAAGATACGACAGGCCGCATTATGCTTTATGTGATCTTTGCATTGCTGCCTGCCACCGGTTTCGGTATCTGGAATTTTGGATGGCGTGCGCTGATGTTGATTCTTGTTACCATCGCAAGCTGCGTGGCAACGGAATATGTTTTTAATCTGATCCGGCACAAAAAGCAGACGATCTCTGACTTGAGTGCCGTGGTGACGGGACTTTTGCTGGCGCTGAATTTCCCGGTGACGCTTCCCTGGTGGATCGCCGTATTGGGCGGTGTATTTGCCATTGCCATCGTGAAATGTATGTTTGGTGGCCTGGGTCAGAACTTTATGAACCCGGCGCTCGGTGCCAGATGTTTTCTTCTGCTTTCCTTTGCGGGAGAGATGTCCAATTTTACCTATGACGGTGTAAGTACGGCAACGCCGCTTGCGCTTTTAAAGAGCGGTGAAGCTGTCAATACCATGGATATGCTTATCGGTACCATTCCGGGTACCATCGGTGAGACCAGCGTGCTCGCGATTGCAGTCGGCGCGATCTTCTTGATCCTGATGGGCGTGATCGATCTGCGGATCCCCGGAACCTATATCCTGACCTTGGCGATCTTTGTGGCGATCTTCGGAAACGGCGGGCTGATCCATGGCAATTTCAGCATCAGCTACGTGGTTGCGCATCTTTGCGGCGGCGGTCTGATGCTGGGTGCTTTCTTTATGGCGACGGACTATGTGACCTCGCCCATTACCCCGCGCGGCAAGATCGTCTACGGTATCATCCTGGGTATCCTGACCGGCGTGTTCCGTTTGTTCGGCAGCATGGCCGAGGGTGTTTCCTATGCCATCATCTTTTCCAACCTTCTGGTACCGCTCATTGAGAAATACACGGTGCCGAGAGCGTTTGGTATTGTAAAGGTGAAAAAAGAAAAGACAAAGGAGGGTGCGTAAGATGAATAAGATCGTAAAAGATGCGCTGACCCTTACTTTGATCACTTTGATCGCCGGTTTGGCGCTGGGTGTGGTTTATAAAGTAACCGAAGGACCCATTGCCGTAGCGCAGTACAATACGCAGCAAAATGCGTACAAAGAAGTTTTCCCCGATGCCGACAGCTTCTCAGATCTTGCAGACTTTAGTGAGGAGAGGGCAGCAGCGGTTCTTGCAGGCACGGATTATGCCGAAGATGATTCCATCGTTGGTTGTGTGGAGGCGCTTGATGCTTCCGGCAATCTTTTGGGCTATGTGGTCAGTGTCACCAGCCATAAGGGATTTGGCGGAGATATCACGTTTTCCGTCGGGATCAATGTCGACGGCAGCGTGAACGGCATTGCATTTACGTCCATCTCAGAGACCGCCGGCCTTGGTATGAAGGCGAAGGATGCTGCGTTTAAGGATCAATTTGCCGGCAGTTTTGACGGTACGCTTGCCGTGACGAAGGACGGAGGTACCATCGATGCGATTTCCGGTGCCACGATCACTTCCCGTGCGGTAACCAACGGTGTCAATGCGGCTATCCTTTATTTTGAGAGTTTGGGAGGTGGCGCAAATGAATAAATATATCGAACGTATTTATAACGGTATTATCAAAGAAAACCCGACCTTCGTGTTGCTTTTGGGTATGTGTCCCACGCTTGCGGTCACGACCTCCGGTATCAACGGTTTGGGTATGGGATTGTCCACCACGGTGGTTTTGGTATTATCCAATATGCTGATCTCCATGCTTCGCAAGATCATTCCGGCATCTGCCAGAGTGCCGGCATTTATCGTAGTCGTTGCTTCCTTCGTGACGATCGTGCAGTTCCTTTTGGAAGGTTTTGTGCCCAGTCTGTATGCGTCTTTGGGTATCTACATTCCGTTGATCGTGGTAAACTGCATCATCCTCGGTCGTGCCGAGAGTTATGCATCCAAGAATCCGGTGGTATTGTCCATCCTTGACGGCGTGGGCATGGGACTTGGATTTACGATTGCGCTTACCATCATCGGTTGCGTCCGTGAGATCCTGGGTGCCGGCCAGATCTTTGGTTATCAGTTGCTTCCCCTTGCGGATGCGGCGTCCGGTACGGCGGGTTATACCCCCATTACCATCTTTATTCTTGCACCCGGTGCCTTCTTTGTATTATCGGCGCTGGTAGCCATTATGAACGTGATCCGCGCCAAAGCGGAGGCCAAGGGCAAACCCCTTGCTCCGGTACAGGGCTGCGCGTCCGGTGACTGCGCAAGCTGCGGTAACGGACTTTGCGGCGGTCATGTTTTCTCCGTGGGAGAAAGCGCAAAGGAAGAGAAGAAGGAATAGGAGGTAGGACATGAAGACATTACTTTTGGTTGCCATCGGATCGGCAATCTGTAATAACGTAGTATTAAGTCAGTTCCTCGGCCTTTGCCCCTTCCTTGGCGTATCCAAAAAGACCGAGACTGCAGCAGGCATGGGAGGTGCGGTTATCTTCGTTATCACCATCGCATCCTTCGTATGCAGCCTGATCTACAAATTTATTTTGACTCCGTTAGATATTACTTACCTGCAGACGATCGTTTTTATCCTGATCATCGCCTGCCTGGTACAGTTTGTGGAGATGTTTTTAAAGAAATCCATACCGTCTTTGTACAATGCATTGGGTGTGTATCTTCCTCTGATTACCACCAACTGCGCGGTTTTGGGTGTTGCCATTACCAACGTACAGAACAATTACAGCATTTTGACCAGTGTTGTAAACGGTCTTGCAACGGCCGTCGGTTTCTTTATTGCTATTGTGATTCTTGCAGGTATCCGTGAAAAGATGGAATACAACGATATCCCCAAGCCTTTCCAGGGCATGGCGATCACGCTGTTAAGCGCCGGTCTGATGTCGATCGCATTCTTCGGATTTTCCGGTGTGGTTTAGGAGGTGAAAGCAGATGAGTATCATCATTATTTCGACGGTGGTCGTGGCCCTTGTCGGCTGTTTCATCGGTTTTTTCCTTGGGTTTGCCGGTAAAAAATTTGCAGTCGAGACCGATCCGCGCGAGGAAGCCGTACTTGAGACGCTTCCGGGCAACAATTGCGGCGGTTGCGGATATGCAGGATGTTCCGGCCTTGCGGCAGCTATTGCCAAAGGCGAGGCGCCTGTCAATGCCTGTCCCGTGGGCGGTGATCCCGTTGCGGCCAAGATCAGTGAGATCATGGGCGTGGAAGCAGGTACGTCCGCGCGTACCACGGCATTTGTAAAATGCGTCGGCAATTGTGAAAAGGCGAAGAGCCAGTATGTATACTATGGTGAGATGGATTGCTCCATGGCAGCGCATGTTCCCGGCGGTGGAGATAAGGCCTGCAGCTATGGATGTCTCGGATTTGGCAATTGCGTGCGCGCATGCCCCTTTGATGCGATCCATATCGTGGACGGCATTGCTTTTGTGGACAGAGAAGTCTGCAAATCCTGCGGCAAGTGTGTGGCGGCCTGTCCGCGTCATTTGATCGAGATCGTTCCGTATGATGCAGAGTGCAGGGTACAGTGTTCCTCCAAGGACAAGGGCAAG
>CAJOPA010000004.1 GCA_905236235.1 uncultured Eubacterium sp.
AACAATATGGAAACCGTACCGGTGATCACGCGTCTCATTCATGCAGACTCTTTGCAGGAGATCGTCGATATCACGAGATCCCTTGTGGGCAATCCCATACTCTTGACCGATCTGACCCATAAGCTTTTGGCCTACTCCAAGGAAGACACCATCACGGATCCCCATTGGACGGAGCTCATCCGTACAGGTGGGATTCCCATGGATCGTTTGTCCAATGAGCGGTTTTTACAATACTATATCGATTCCCTTCGTGAAAAACGCCCGGTCCTTGATGCGGACGAACCGAAGCTTCCCATTGCCCGCTGTGCTGTCAGCTGCAACGAAAAACTCACGGGATACCTGGATGTCGTTACCTATTTCAGAGAGCTGACCATGGCCGACTTTGATATCATCGCCCTGGCATCCTCTTTGATCTCCATGCATATGGAGCGGACCTTACACTACGGCAACTCCTCGGATACGCTTTTTGATTTTTTCATTGCGGATCTTCTCGAAGGGCGTATCATCGATACGGCACTCATTAACGAACGCTTCCGCTATTTTTCCTGGGAGCTGACATATCCGCTTAGGATCCTTGCCATTCGTCCGATGGGGGATTTTTATCAAAAACCCCTAACGCAGCAGGACAATCTGCTCAATCTCCATTGCGAAAGACTCAAAGCCGATTTTCACAAAAGCACTGTGTTTTCCTACGGGAGAGAGATCCGCATGCTATTGCCGGTGACCGGAAGTCCGAAGGATGACCTTCCCACGGTAAAGAAAATATGCACCTACCTTGAGAAACATGACTTAAAGGCCGGGATCAGCCGCCCGATGTTTGATGTGCAGACCATTGCCAATTACCATTTGCAAGCGGTCAAAGCGTTGGAGATCGGCTTAAACATCAACGAGGAACCGTCGCTTTATGATTACGACAATATCGCCATCTATCATTTGATGGAATACGGCGCCGCCCATCGGGATCTGATGACCTTTTGTCATTCCACCACGTTTCTTCTTGCGGAGTATGACAGGGAGCATGATACGGACCTTTTAGAGACGCTGCATGCGTTTTTAAACTGCCATTGCAATATTGCCGAGGCCGCTCAGGCTTTGTTCATTCACCGCAATACCATGAATTACAGGATGTCCAAGATCTATGAGCTGACCAATATCGATCTGGACAACACGGAGACCTTTTTCCATCTGCTCCTCTCCTTCCATTTGCTCGAATACTACAGCATCACGGTCATGAAGGATTTTGACGAGCAATTAAAAAGAAAACCCTACCTCCATCAATTCCGCGCGCTGCGCAAGGAGCCGGAAGAAGATGAAACAGAATAAATAAGATCCGGAAAGGAGACATTTCATGTCTGCAAAAGCAATCCCCTACAAAATCTACCTGACCGAGGAGGAAATGCCCAAATACTGGTACAACCTCCGTGCCGATATGGTCAACAAACCCGCACCGCTCCTTGACCCCAAGACCGGCAAGGTCTTAACCGCCGAGGATCTTTCCGTCATCTTTTGTGACGAACTGGCGGCACAGGAAGTGGACGATACCACACCCTACATCGAGATCCCCAAAGAGATCCGCGATTTTTACAGGATGTTTCGTCCCTCCCCCCTCGTACGCGCCTACTGTCTGGAAGAAAAGCTTCAGACCCCGGCAAAGATCTATTACAAATTTGAGGGCAACAATACCAGCGGAAGCCACAAATTAAACTCCGCCATTGCGCAGGCTTACTATGCCAAAAAGCAGGGCTTAAAAGGCGTTACCACGGAGACCGGCGCCGGACAATGGGGCACCGCGCTTTCCATGGCCTGCTCCTATTTTGAACTGGATTGCAAGGTCTATATGGTCAAGGTTTCCTATGAACAAAAACCCTTCCGCAGGGAGGTTATGCGCACCTACGGCGCTTCCGTCGTGCCTTCTCCCTCAGAGACCACACAAGTCGGCAAAAAGATCCTCGCCGAACACCCCGGCACCGGCGGCTCCCTCGGCTGCGCCATCTCCGAAGCCATCGAAGTTGCCACCAACACCCCGGGCTACCGCTACGTTCTCGGAAGCGTTTTAAACCAGGTGCTCTTACATCAGTCCATCATCGGACTCGAGACCAAGACGGCGCTTGACAAATACGATATCAAGCCGGATATCATCATCGGATGCGCCGGCGGCGGTTCCAATCTGGGCGGCCTTATTGCCCCCTTTGCAAAGGAAAAGATCAAAAACGGCTCCGACGTCCGTCTTATTGCGGTAGAACCGGCCTCCTGTCCGAGTCTTACCCGCGGGCGTTACGCTTACGATTACTGTGATACCGGCAAGATCAGCACCCTTGCCAAAATGTACACCTTGGGCAGCGGCTTTATCCCCTCCCCCAGTCATGCCGGGGGCTTGCGTTTCCACGGAATGTGTTCCACCCTGTCCCAGCTCTACCATGACGGTCTCATGGAAGCTGTCAGCGTAGAACAGACCTCCGTCTTTGAAGCTGCCGAGCAATTTGCCCGCGTGGAAGGTATCCTGCCGGCACCGGAGAGTTCCCATGCCATCAAGGTG
>CAJOPA010000005.1 GCA_905236235.1 uncultured Eubacterium sp.
GAGAAGGAGGGATTTGAACCCTCGCGCCGGTCACCCGACCTACACCCTTAGCAGGGGCGCCTCTTCAGCCTCTTGAGTACTTCTCCACAATCGCCTGATCCGACATCTTTATTCTGTTTTGCATCCGGTCACAACCCGTAATGCGTTCTTCATTATACAAGAGCCGTCTTTCTTTGTCAACGCAATTTCTCAAGCCATGTAAGATCCATCGCAGGATCGATTTCATATGCGATTTCCCCGCAGATCACCTGCTCCCGATCCATCACATACACCTCCGTTTTCACGTTTTCCGTTTGATTTCGAAATACCACATAAAACAGACAGCCCGCTCTGACATCTTCTTGTGCTATCGCTTGGTCCTTTTTTATAACGGTAACATCCTCTCCAAAAAGCATCTTTCGAACTTCCTCAAACAATTCCTCTCCACTATATGTTTTTTCAGTCAGGATTCCCTCTTCCGTATTTACGCAGATCTCCGCCTCGTGCCACTTTATCTCCCCGGCTTCTTCATAATTTTCAAGTGTCATCTCCATCTGCGCATCAGCGCTCCCAGCCGTTCCGGTTGTCAGAGCATCCTTTTCTTGCTGAAACATGCTTTCATTATCAAAATCACTTCTTTCCGTCTCCCCGGATTCGACGTTTTCAGTCTGCGCCGTTAACGCTTGCTCTTGATTTATATATTCTTTGCGCATGAAAAGAGCACCTGCCCCAATCACTAAGATCAGACCGGCGGCTATTGCGATCCACTTGGACGCATTGTATGTTTTTTTCGGATGAAACCCGTTTCTTGCTGCCTCTACTTCATAAAGCGTCTTTTCATCCACATAATTCAGTGCTTCACTTAGATCTTCCTGTTTCATGACATATACCCTTCTTTTTTTAAGTACATTTGAAGTTTTTTTCGCAAACGAAACAATCTGCTTTTCACGGAAGCCGCCGTTCCTCCTGCATAAGTCGCTATTTGTTCCTCCGAATCCGCATAAAAATATCGCCCAAGAAAAATTACTCTGTCTTTTTTCGAAAGACTCTGCAGCCATTTTTCCATCGTTTCACCCAGCTGACGCACGGAAAAATTCTCCTCCGTGACATTCCCCTCGCTGATGCAGTCCTTCAATTCATCCAACGTTAATGTATATTCTCCACCACCACGTTTCTTTGCCGTCTGCGCGCGATACAGATCGATCGCCCCCTGTCTTGTTAATTTGCACAAATATGCCGACAGGACAATGGGACGATACGGCGGGATTGCTCTCCAAGCCTTAAAATACGCATCATTTACCGTCTCTTCCGCATCTTCTTCGTTCCATAAAATATGATATGCAACCGTCTTTAGATAATGATGGTATTTTTTTTGAGCCTCCCGTATGGCCGCCTCGTCCCTTTCCCAAAACAAATCTATGATCTTCTCGTCCTGCATACCTTTCCCCACGCTAATATGTTTTTGCTCCATACCCACATAATTTTAACTGAACGCCGGAGTATCCACTATAGTATTTATATACTCCAGATGCTTTATATGCTGTGCTCATTCCATATTCCGGATCCATAACTATAACATATGTCCCCGTTGAAATTGCCTTTATGACTGTCGCATGACTTCCGCTATACCACGTCCATATGCTATATACAGGATATCCCGCTGACAGATTATTATATATTAACGAATCCGAGGGCGCGCTTGTTGCAGATGAAAATATGTAATTAATACTGTATTTCGACAACAACGCATTTAATGCCGTCGAAAGAGTCGCTCCCTGATTATAATAGGACCCATATACATACAACGCTATGTATGGAGCGGTATAGGAATATCCCGTCAAATAATTTCCTATACAGGCGACTGATGCCGCCCAGCACATATTTGATGGCGGTTCCTGAGAAACAAAAGGAACGTTTAAATATGCTGTTAAGCCTTTGCTCTCAGCTGCTGCATCTATGTTTATTATTTCCTTCTTTACTAATTTTCCTGCCTGTAGCAACTTTACTTGTTGTAAAATGTCTTCATCCGTAAAATCTAATCTCCCTCTATATGGATTCTCGATTTCATAGGTTTTCGCGCAAAAAACTTTTCCGTCACTAATAATGTAACAGCCTTTTGTGTCATATACAAATGCAATATTTCCCATATTGGTTTTTTGCTGTTTTAGCTCAGACACAAAGACATCGGATATCTGAACATGCCCTCCGTCTTCATCTTCCGCTATAATGGCAAAATACGCAAGCTCCTCTCCTTTAAAAATCGGGTAAAATTGCATGATTTCCTCAATACTTCCCTCTTCCTTATATTCATATGCGGGAATTTCTTCTCCTAAATAATATGTCAATTTTTCATTTGTCTTGTCCTCCCTTATTCAACTTTGCGACGATCTGCATATCTATTGGTAACGACGGCTCATAAAATGCATCTTCAAACATAACAAGATCTCCGTTCGCCCCCATCAAGAGGTAAAACTCCATCCGTTCCCCGGACTTTAGCTTCCATCGTATCTTGCATCTGTAAAAATCCCTAAGATCCGGCTCCTCATTTAACGGGATCCCGTACGTTGTTCTTGTATATATCTGCCCCTCCGGGCAAAGAATCCGGTATGCCTCCGTAAAATAGTCGTCACCCTTTTTTAGGATGTGTACCTGCCCTGCGGCGGTTCCCTGATAGATCTCTATCTGTATTTCCTCTATATCCTCCTCCGACACCATGAATACACTCTCCGGTTCTTCGGTTTTCTTGTCTTCCCGCAGGAGTCGGTCCCTGTTCGCCCACGCAATCCAGATTCCGATAAGAAAAACACCTACTCCGCATATCGCAAAAACTGCATACTTTTTCATGCGTTGGCCTCCCTTCCCAATCCTTCTATCCTATTATTCGTAATTTTTCCTCCGGGGTTTCTTTTTCCACAAAAAAAAACAGGAGCTTTTTACTCCTGTTTTCCACCATATTATCTTTCATACAGATTTCCGCCTTTGTGATCCATGACCACGATCGCCGGGAAATCTTCCACATACAGTTTTAAGACCGCCTCCGCGCCGAGATCGCCATAGCATACGGTCTCCGACGTCTTGATGCATTTGGAAAGCAACGCACCCGCGCCTCCTATGGCTGCAAAATACACCGCCTTGTTGCGCTTCATGGCCTCTGTGACCTCCGGCGAGCGTTTTCCTTTTCCGATCATGGCCTTAAGTCCAAGATCCAATAAGCGTGGGGTATACTTGTCCATACGACTGGCCGTTGTCGGCCCGGCCGAACCAATGGGTCGTCCTTCCCTGGCCGGAGAAGGTCCCATATAGTAAATGGTGGCATCCTTGATGGGGATCGGCAGTTCCTCGCCGCGATTAAGCGCCTCCTCCATCCGTTGATGCGCCGCGTCCCTCGCCACGTAAATGGTGCCGGTGATCTTTACAACGTCACCTGCCGTGAGGGTTTGCGTGATCTCTTCCGTGATCGGTGTCGTGATTGCATGTTCCATCCGCTTCCCCTCCTTAGATTTCCGCCGTCGCATGACGATTTACATGGCAACAGATGTTGACCGCCACGGGAAGTCCCGCAATATGCGTCGCATAAGTATTGATATGAACAGCCAGTGCCGTTGTCCGGCCGCCGAGTCCCGCCGGCCCGATCCCGGTCGCATTGATCTTTTGCAGCATTTCTTCCTCTAACTGCGCGATATGCGGTGCCTCGGACGGCGTACCGGTCTCGCGCAAAAGCGCCCGCTTGGCAAGCAAGGTACATTTTTCAAACGTTCCTCCGATGCCGACACCTACCACCATGGGCGGACAGGCGTTGGGACCTGCGTCTTTTACCGCTGTCAGGATAGCGTTCTTTACGCCCTCCACACCCTCTGCGGGTTTGAGCATAAAAACACGACTCATATTTTCACTGCCAAAACCCTTCGGTGCCACGGTGATTCGTACCTTGTCTCCTTCCGTAAGAAACGTATGCACCACCGGCGGTGTATTATCCTTGGTGTTAATCCGAAGCAAGGGATCGAGAACCACGGATTTGCGAAGATAGCCTTCCGTATATCCCTGTCGCACGCCTTCATCAATGGCGCGCACAAGACTTCCGCCTTCAAAATGCACATCCTGGCCGATCTCCATAAAGATCACGGTCATCCCGGTGTCCTGGCATATGGGGATCATCTCCTCTTTGGCGATCTTTAAATTTTCCTCTAACTGGGACAATACGTTTTGCGCTACCGACGAAGTCTCCGCTTCCAGAGCGCTGCGCAATTTCTCCTGCATGTCCGCGCTTAATTCGTAGTTTGCTTCAATGCAAAGATTCCGAATGACCCGCGTAACTTCGCTTACCTGAATGGATCGGATCATGCTTTTTTCTCCTTTTTTCGATTCCTGTCACTTTGCTCGATATTTTGCTTTAACTGCGCAAAAGTTTCCCGCCATTTCTCATCCACCGGACGGATCTTGGGGAACGCACGGATATGACGCCGTAACTGGATCTTGTTTTCCAGTTCTTTTTTGATCTCTTCGCTGCGACACTCATATTCCTCCCGCAATCTCCGCACACGGTTTTGTCCGGCCAGACGCTCTTCCGCCATTTCCTGTCTTGTCTCTTCGTTTTTCTTGCGGATCACAACCGCGGCTCCGTAGACGTTTTCCCCTACATCATCGGACAGGGCATGGAGTTTTTCCGCAATCTCTGCAAGCAGGCGCAATTCCTTTTTAAAATGCAGCGCCTGCGTCACGGTATATCCGACATCCGCCAAAAGCGCGATATAGTAGATCGCAAGGATCACGATCCCCGCCGTCTGCGGAAGGAACATGTATCCCTTTGAGATCACCGGATGGAAAATATCCACCACAATCAGACAGCCGATCCCCCACAAAAGGGAGAACCTTAAACAAACATAGCCCTTTATATTAAAGGGCTCGTCTGTATAGTCCCACCAACGACTGCCAAAGCATTTCTCCAGCAAAAAGCCGGTGATAAACTCCACAGTCGTGGTGAAAAGGACCGATCCTGCATACAGCAGGACAAAATTTGTTTTTAAAGGTTCCAAAAATTCCAGTACAAGCAGTACGCCAAATCCATAGATCGGACAATACCCGCCGTTTAAAAATCCGCGGTTGACAAAATGCCCTTCCTTTAGGCCGACGTAACACACCTCCGTGCACCATCCCACAAAGGAATAGATTGCAAAAATCCAGCAGACTTCATAAAACGTCATTAAGCTTCACCCTGCGGAGCGTCTTCCTCTTCGGACGTCTCCTCGTCTTTTGCATTATCCTTCACTTTGGCTATACCTGCCAAGCGGACGTCTTCTTCAAGGTTCATCACCTTCACGCCGGAAGTGATCCTGCCGACAACGGAGATACCGTCCACGGCCATACGAATGATTACACCGCCGTCCGTGATCAGCATGATCTCGTCATCATCATTCACCGCCTTGGCGCCGACCAGATCGCCGGTCTTTTCCGTGATCCGATAGCACTTCACACCTTTACCGCCGCGGTGCTGCGGTGAAAACTCCGTAAAGAGCGTTTGCTTGCCCATACCGCGTTCCGTTACAAAGAGCATCTGCGTACCCTGGTTGTCCAACTGCATACCGATCACTTCGTCATCCTTCATCAACGTCATGCCTTTGACACCCATGGCGCTGCGTCCGGTCTGTCGGATCTCCGACTCATGGAAGCGGATACTCTGCCCCTTCTTGGTGGCAAGCAGGATCTCACGCTCGCCATCCGTATATTTTACTTCGATCAATTCGTCATCTTCCCGCAAAGAGATCGCGATGATGCCGTTTCTGCGGATATTGGAATATTCCATAAGCGGCGTCTTCTTTACGGTTCCGTTCTTTGTCGCCATCACGAGGTACTGCCCCGGTTCAAAATCCTTAATGGGCACCACGGCCGAGATCTTTTCTTCGGGCTGCAGTTCCAAAAGGTTGATGATCGCGGTCCCGCGCGCGGTCCGACTCGCCTCCGGGATATGGTAAGCCTTCATCCGATAAACTCTTCCCTTGTTGGTAAAAAACAAAAGGGATCGATGGTTGGTCGTCATCAAAAGGTCCGTGATCACGTCCTCATCAATGGTGGACATTCCGCGGATTCCCTTGCCGCCACGATGCTGACTCTTGAAGTTATCCACGCTCATTCTCTTGACGTAACCGAGATTGGTCATGGCAATCACCGTCTCATCGTCCGGGATCAGATCTTCCATGGAGATCTCATCATCATCATAGCCGATCACGGTCCGACGGTCGTCGCCGTATTTTTCCGCGGTCACGGTGATCTCGTCCTTGATCACGCGCAAAAGCACCTTGCGATTGCCGAGGATTTCCTTTAACTCGGCGATCTTGATCATGAGTTCCTTATGTTCCTGCTCGATCTTTTCGCGCTCCAAACCGGTCAGCGCACGCAGACGCATGTCTACGATCGCCTGTGCCTGTGCATCGGAGAGAGAAAATCTTTCGATCAGCTTTTCTTTTGCTTCGTTTGTATTCTTGCTGTTGCGGATAATGCGGATCACTTCGTCGATGTTGGCAAGTGCGATCAGCAATCCTTCCAGGATATGTGCCCGTTCCTCGGCTTTGTTAAGCTCGTATCTGGTTCTGCGGGTAACCACTTCCTCCTGGTGCTTTAAATAATTGGCCAGCATTTCGTGGATGTTTAAGATCCGCGGCTGGTTATCCACAAGCGCCAGCATGATCACGCCAAACGTGTCCTGCAGCTGCGTGTGCTTGTACAAATGGTTTAAAACGATATTCGGATTCACGTCCTTGCGCAGTTCAATGCAGACACGGATACCTTCACGGTTGGATTCATCACGAAGATCCGTGATGCCGTCCACCTTTTTATCCTTATGAAGATCGGCGATCTTTTCGATCAGACGTGCCTTGTTGACCATATAAGGAAGCTCCGTCACCACGATCCTGTTTTTCCCGTTTTCCATGGGCTCGATCTCGGTTACGGCTCTGACTTTGATCTTGCCGCGTCCCGTACGATAAGCCTCTTCGATCCCGGCACGACCCAGGATCGTAGCCCCCGTCGGGAAGTCCGGTCCCTGGATGATCTGCATGATCTCCTCAATATCCGTATCTCTGTCTTCCTCAATGATGTTATCGATCATCTTGCAGATGGCCGCCACGGTCTCCCGGAGGTTGTGCGGCGGAATATTGGTCGCCATACCTACGGCAATACCGGTGGTTCCGTTGACAAGCAGATTGGGATAGCGCGCCGGCAGTACGACCGGCTCTTTCTCCGTCTCGTCAAAGTTGGGACGAAAATCCACGGTATCCTTCGTGATATCCGCTAGCATCTCCATGGAAATCTTGGTAAGACGGGCCTCGGTATAACGCATGGCTGCTGCGCCGTCGCCGTCTTCCGAACCAAAATTACCATGACCGTCCACGAGGGTATATCGCGTATTCCACTCCTGCGCCATATTTACCAACGCGCCGTAAATGGAGGTGTCACCATGAGGGTGATATTTACCCATGGTATCACCGACGATACGTGCGCATTTACGATGCGGCTTGTCCGGCGTGTTGCTGAGCTCGATCATGGAATACAGGATCCTTCGCTGCACCGGCTTGAGTCCATCCCTAACATCGGGAAGTGCACGGGAAGCGATGACGCTCATGGCATAATCGATATACGATGTTTCCATCGTTTTTTTCAGGTCGACGTCTTTTACCTGGTCAAATACTTTGTCGTCCATGCAGTTTTATCCTCCACTGCTTAACAAATCTCTTTGTTTCTTTGTTAAATATCAAGATTTTCAACGAATTTTGCGTTGTTTTCTATGAATTCTCTACGCGGTTCCACCTTATCACCCATCAGGATATCAAAGGTAAGATCCAACTCCGACTGTGCCTCTTCATCCATCACGACACGCTTTAAGATCCGTCGCTCCGGATCCATGGTCGTTTCCCACAGCTGCTCGGCGTCCATCTCGCCCAATCCTTTATAACGCTGGATCCGGTTGTTCTGATCTCGACCTACCTCTTCCAGGATCCGATTTAATTCGTCATCGGAATAGGCGTACCAAACCTTCCGGTTCTTTTCCAGTTTGTATAAAGGCGGCATGGCAAGATATACATGCCCTTCCTTGATGAGATCCGGCATGAATCGATACAGGAACGTAAGCATCAGCGTATCGATATGCGCACCGTCCACGTCGGCATCGGTCATGATGATGATCTTGTTGTAACGAAGCTTGGAAATATCAAAATCATCATGGATTCCTGTACCGAAGGCCGTGATCATGGCTTTGATCTCTTCGTTGCCGTAAATCCTGTCAAGCCTTGCTTTTTCAACATTAAGAATCTTTCCGCGAAGCGGCAGGATTGCCTGCGTTGCACGGCTGCGCGCCTTCTTTGCGGATCCGCCCGCGGAGTCTCCCTCCACGATATAGATCTCGCAGTTTTCCGGATTCTTATCCGAGCAATCCGCCAGTTTTCCGGGCAGTGCCATCCCGTCCAAAGCGGATTTTCTTCGTGTGATATCCCTTGCTTTTCTTGCAGCGTCTCTGGCTCTTTGCGCGAGAATGGCCTTCTCACAGATGATCTTTGCCACGGAAGGATTCTGCTCCAGATAGATCTCAAGGCTGTCGGAAAGGATGCTGTCCACGGCACCGCGCGCCTCACTGTTTCCGAGCTTTTGCTTGGTCTGTCCCTCAAACTGCGGATCCCCGATCTTGATACTGATGATTGCCGTAAGACCTTCTCTTAGATCTTCACCCGTCAGATTGGATTCGCTGTCTTTTAAAAACTTCGCTTTTCTTGCATAATCATTTAACGTTTTTGTCAACGCATTACGAAATCCCGTCAGATGCGTTCCGCCTTCCGGTGTCGTGATATTGTTGACAAAACTGTAAACCGCTTCGTTGTAAGAATCATTGTGCTGAAAAGCGATCTCTACATAGACCTCATCCTTGCTGCCTTCACAGTACATGATGTCATCATAAAGCGGTGTCTTGCTTGTATTTAAGTACTGTACAAATTCCTTGATACCTCCCTCGTAATGGAAGGTTTCACTCTTCTTTTCTTCTCTTTCGTCATGCAGGGAAATCTTGAGTCCCTTTGTCAAAAAGGCCATTTCTCTGAGACGATGCTTTAAGGTATCATAATCATAGATCGTCTCTTCAAAAATCTCTTTGTCCGGCAAAAATTTGACCGTCGTTCCCGTCTCTTCTTTCCCGCAGGTACCGACTTCCTTTAAGTCGTAGCAAACAGCTCCGCGCTCATAACGCTGGTTATAGATCTTGCCGTCTCTCTTGATATCCACGGTCAACCACTCGGAGAGCGCATTCACAACGGATGCACCTACACCGTGCAATCCACCGGATACCTTATACCCTCCGCCTCCAAATTTTCCGCCGGCATGCAGCACCGTAAAGACAACTTCCACCGCCGGTCTTCCGGCCTTTTTGTTGATTCCCACGGGAATACCACGACCGTTATCCACAACCGTAATGGAATTATCTTCATTGATGGTGACATCAATCTCCGAACAAAAACCGGCCAATGCTTCATCCACGGCATTGTCCACTATCTCATACACCAAATGATGCAGTCCGCGGGCCGAAATGCTGCCGATATACATACCCGGACGCTTTCTTACCGCTTCCAGACCTTCCAAAATCTGAATTTGATCTGCTCCGTATTCGTTTGCCATGGGTTCCTCCTATATCAGTACTTCTTGCTCCGGAATATCCTGATATTCCGTAATGATTCCGTTATCCACCCGGTAGATCCGATTGATTTCCAAGCGATTTTTTATAAATTCATCCACTCCCGTACAGGTGATGAAGGTTTGGATATCTCCGATGTGATTAAGTAAGAGCGTCTGTCTTTCCTTATCAAGCTCTGACAATACATCATCCAGTAAAAGAACGGGCTGATCGTGAATGACCTTTTTTACGATCTCGATCTCCGCGATTTTTAGCGAAAGGACCGCTGTTCTTTGCTGCCCCTGCGAGCCAAACTTTCTTACTTCGTTTCCGTTGATGTAAAACTCCAGCTCATCCTTGTGCGGACCGACGTGGGTTTGCGCAAATCTTAAATCCCGCTGTCGATTGCTTTTAAATTCTTTACGATAGTTATCCCCATTACTGTTGGGATGATAAACCAACTTTAATTTTTCCTTCCCGCCGGTAATGGACAGGTGGATTTCTCCGATGATCTCATTGATCTCGTTGATAAATTGCTCTCTTCTGACTATGATCTTTTCCCCATAGGTCATCAATTGATCATCCCATACATCAAGTGTCTGCATCAATCGGGGATTCATTTCCAATTCTTTTAACAGCTTATTTCTCTGTAATAACGCCTTTTGATAAACCGTCAGATCATACAGATATACTTTATCGATCTGACAAAGCTCCGCATCCATAAATTTCCTTCGAAGCGCCGGACCGTCCTTGATGATATCCAGGTCTTCCGGAGAAAAAACAACGACATTTAAGATGCCGAAGATCTCGGATGCTTTTTTTAAAGGGATCCTGTTGACGGCTATTCCCTTTTTTTTGTTTTTCTTAAGATGATAATCGATCTGATAAAGAGAATTGTTTTTTTCCACCATGGTCTTGATGTGCGCTTCCTCGCTGCCAAAGGCAATCATCTCTTTGTCTTTGCTTAAACGATGGGATTTGGAAGTACCGCTTACATAGATGGATTCCAAAATATTCGTCTTTCCCTGCGCATTTTTTCCAAAGAAAATATTCACCTTTTCCCCGGGAAAAAGCTTCAACGTCTCATAATTTCGAAAATTTTGCAGTTCAAGGGATTGTATGATCATGATTTCACTCGGACGGTTGTTCCGTTATAGGAAACTTCATCCCCTTTGTATATCTTCTTTCCACGCATGGTGCATACTTCGCCGTTTACGGAGACCTTTTCGTCCAAAATAACAAACTTGGCCTCCGTACCCGAATCTACCAGCCCGCTTAATTTCAAAAGCTGACCCAATTTTATAAATTCATCTCGTATTTCGATTTCCATGATCTGTTACCTTGCTATATTGGAAAAGTTGATCGGCAAAATCAAATAGATATATTTTCCCTGGTCATCTTTGATCAGACAGGGAGATTTTTGATTTGTCATATATAACGTTACTTCCTCTTCTTCGATCACCTTTAAAGCATCACTTAAAAACTTGGGATTAAAACCGATCAAAAGATCCTTTCCCTCTTTTTCGATCTGTAAATCTTCTTCCATTTTTCCGTACTGTGATGTGGTAGTGATCACGACTTTTCCATCAAAAATGTTCATAACCAGAGGCTTTTTATCCCCTTCCTTGGAATAAATGGAAGCTCGGTCGATACAATCAAGAAGATTTTTCTTATTGATCTTTACTTTTGTCTCGTAATCCTTGCTGATCATACGATCGGTATCCAGATATTCTCCTTCGATCAAACGGGAAACAATCGTGGTTTGGTCCATGATAAACATGATCTGCTTATCAGAAAAATAGATCTTAATATCGGAGTTTTCTTCATCTCCACCGATGATCTTTGCAATTTCTCCCAATGTTTTTGCCGGAATGACCACCTTTTGATCTTTGTATTGGTTCTTTAATGCTTCCTTACGGATGGAAATACGATGACCGTCCAAGGATACAACCGTCAAAATATTATCCTTTAATTCAAATTTTTCTCCCGTCATAATGATATTGTTTTCATTATCCCCAACGGAAAAAATTGTCTGATGGATCAGATCTCTTAATACAAAACGGCTGATCTCCATATAATCATTTTTTTCTATCTTGGGAATCGCGGGAAATTCTTCCGCACTTCTTCCAACCATATCACCTTTAAAACTTCCACTGATGATATTGGTATTGTAATTGCTTTCCGTTTCCAGTCTTACACTTTCATCCGGAAGCTTTCTAACAATCTCGGATAACATCTTTGCATCAAGCGCAATGCTTCCGTCTTCTTCCACAGTACCGGGAATAATGGTTTCCACTGCCATCTGCATATTATTGGATGTCAGTTTGATCTCATTATATTGTGCACTTACAATGATGCATTCCAAAATAGAAATGGTGGTTCTTCCACTGACACCTTTCATTACAATGTTGACGCCTTGCATCAGATCTAATTTTTTACAAGAGATTTTCATTTTTTTTCCTTTCCGTAAATGTGGATGTATTAACTTATGTATGTAAGTATTTATTTATTATTCTAGTAGTAGTAGTAGTGGTGGATTCGTGGAAAAGTACTTTTATCCCCGTAAATAAAGTATTTTTAAGGTGTAAGAAACGGGGATAATTATCTTCTTTTTTGTTGATAATAAATTGGTCTAATAAGCGTTAATCTTTTTTATCAACGTTTCCACGTTTAATTTTGTTTCCTGCTTGGTGGATAAGTCTTTATTAATAACTTTAATACCATGCATGATGGTGGTATGATCTCTGTTGCCCAAAGCAGCGCCGATGGATTTATAGGTAATATCTTCTACATAATGGTAGCATATGTACATGGCAATCTGCCTGGGGTAGGCAATGTTGGCATTTTTCTTGGAAGATTTGATTTCTTCTTCTGTAATACCAAAATGTTCACATACCATTTTGATTACATGATCCATCGTTAGCTTCGTAGGAAGATTCGGTGTAATGATGGATTGTAATTCATTGACTGCGATATCATAGGTAATGGGTGTATTATACAAATTGTAATACGCACGAAGTTTGATAATACATCCTTCCAACTCACGGATATTGGAGGTGATATTGGTTGCGATATAATGAAGAATATCATCCGAAAGTGTTAAATTATTAGCCTCTGTTTTCTTTTTCAGGATGGCCATACGGGTCTCATAGTCCGGAAGATTGATATCTGCGATCAATCCCCATTCCAGACGGGTACGCAAACGATCTACCAGTCCCTGCATATTTTTGGGATGCATATCACTGGAGATAACGATTTGCTTTTTGGATTCATAAAGCTCATTAAATATATTGAAGAATTCTTCCTGAGTAGCTTCTTTTCCTATAATAAATTGAATATCATCGACAAGAAGAATATCTACATTACGATACTTGTTTTTAAATTCCGTTCTGGAAAAATTGTTTTTATTACCGATGGCATCGATCACTTCGTTGGTGAATTTCTCTGAGGAAATATACCGAACAACAGCGGAAGGATTGTTCTGTTCCACAAAGTGAACGATGGAGTACATCAAATGTGTTTTACCGAGACCGGAGCTTCCGTATATATATAGAGGATTGTAAACCTCACCGGGCGATTCGGCGACGGCAAGTGCTGCCATATGTGCAAAGCGGTTATTGCTGCCCACAACAAAAGATTCAAACGTATAGTTGGCATAGTTGGAGGGAGTAGGACTCGTATCATTGGAGAAGGAGTTTTCTTCCTCTGTCGGATTTGCGGCGGAAGCATCCTCCTGCAACAAAAAAACAATCTCGTATTTTTTCCCCGTAATCTCACCGATGGCGGTCTGAAGAAATTGGTAATACTTCTTATATAAATAGTCGATACCGATCTGGTTGGTTCCCTCGGAAACAATATAAAGCGTATCGTTTTCCAAACGGACAACCCGAAGGGGATCTAACCATATTTCAACGGATACTGGGGATAACTCATACTCATCGCGCATGAAAGAAATGATTTCATCCCATTTATTTATAATATTTTCCATAAAATCTCCCGAAATTTGGATTTTTAGCCATTTAGATTAAAAAAACCCCACAGAGTATATAATACACGATTTTGGGCAAATTAGCAATGAAAATGAAAAAATCGGGAGTTATCCACAAAGTTATCCAAAATGTGGATAAACCCCGAAAATAAAGGAAAATCGCGGTTTTGTGTTGACTTTGAAAATTTTTTTTCCTATAATGTGAACTGACGCTTTTTGAAAACCGTATCAGGAGACATCCTGTTTTCATAGCAAGGAGGTGAAGTTTTATGAAGATGACATTTCAACCGAAGAAAAGACAGCGTTCCAAAGTCCATGGCTTCAGAAAAAGAATGAGCAGTGCCGGTGGTAGAAAGGTACTGGCAGCCAGAAGATTAAAAGGAAGAAAGAAATTATCAGCATAAGACCACACCTGTGGTCTTTTTCTTCCTTTATTAATAAGGTGTCCTTATGAAATTTTCGCAATCACTGAAAAAAAACAAAGATTTCAAAACAGTATATAAAAACGGTAGATCAAAAGCGGATCGGCGATTGGTGATGTATGTTTTAAGGACAGACAGTAAAGAAAACAGAATTGGGATTTCCGTCAGCAAAAAGGTCGGAAACAGTGTCGTAAGACACCATCTGACAAGATTGGTCAGAGAAAGTTACAGACGCAATGAAGAAATGTTCAATAGTGGTTTGGACATTGTGGTCATCGTAAGAACGGCAGCGAAGGAAGCAACCTATCATGAAATCGAAGAATCGCTGTTGTTTTTAGGACATCTTCAACATGTTACTTACGAAAATGAGAAGGCCGGGATCTGATTGAAAAGATTTTTTATCTATTGCATAAGATTATATCAAAAATATCTTTCTCCTTTAAAAAGAAACCGATGTCCCTATACGCCTACGTGTTCACAGTATGGGGTGGAGGCGATCGAAAAGCACGGTGTATTGATCGGTGGATTACTCACGATCTGGAGGGTACTCCGATGCAATCCGTTTTCTAAGGGAGGGTATGACCCGGTACCATAGCAGGGAGGATACTCAGTGACAGAAATAACTGTGTTAACAGCCTATATGGGGAAATTTAAGATCATAGGCTGGATTGCGATATTCCTCGGCAAGATCATGGATGTGATGTACAATCTCCTTGATGCCATCGGTATTCACAGTATCGGTATCGCAATTATTCTTTTTACGTTTATCATTTATACGTTGTTGTTGCCGCTTACCTACAGGCAGCAGAAGTTTTCAAAGTTATCCCAAAAAATGAATCCCGAGTTGAAGGCGATTCAGAAAAAGTATAATGGGAAAAAAGATCAGGCATCTCAGCAGAAAATGGCGGCTGAGCAGAGAGAACTTTATGATAAGTACGGCATCTCTCCGACCGGTAGCTGCTTGCAGTTGTTTATCCAGATTCCTATTATTTATGCGTTGTATCGTGTAGTTTACAACATTCCCGCTTATGTTACGAAGATCCGCGAGGTATTTGATCCGGCGGTTTCTTCCATTATGGGTATGTCAGATTACAAGACGCAGTTTGATGCGGTTACGGCGGATATGAATATCAACCTCCGTAATATCGGTGTTACGGATATTTCCATTTCGGGATTGGAAGATTCCGAGATCAGCAATCGTCTGATCGATATCCTGTACAAGTTTACGACGGATAATTGGAATACCATCCTGCAATCGGATGCGTTTTCCTCGATTTCCTCCACACTTTCCGAGGTTCACGAGAACTTATCCACATTAACCACATTTTTGGGATTAAACATTGCTAACACTCCGATGGGCATAATTAAGACGTCTTGGGCGGAGCATTCCTACGGAATGTTGATAATTGCATTACTTATCCCCATCTTTTCCGCATTGACGCAGCTCTTGAATTTCAAGGTGATGCCGCAGAATACCACCAGTGTGGGTGGAGAAGCAGATCAGGTTGCACAGAGCATGAAGACCATGAATTATACCATGCCGATCTTTTCCTTGGTCTTTGTCTTCTCTCTTCCCGTCGGTATCGGTATCTACTGGATCGCGGGTGCGCTCATCCGTTGCCTGTATTCCGTTCTTTTGAATCGTCATTTTGACAAGATGGATCTGAATGATATCATCGAAAAGAACAAGGAAAAAGCGGCCAAGAAAAAAGAAAAGCGTGCGGAGCAGTATGCTAAGATGACGGCGGCTGCGCAGACGAATACCAGAAACATCAAGTATAATGAAGATGTTTCCAAGGATAAGGAGGACGCTTTGGCAAAGGCAAACGAGATCAAGCAGAATGCAAAACCCGGAAGCCTTGCGGCAAAAGCCAACCTGGTAAAAGAGTTTAATGAGGGCAAGACGAATAAGTAGAGGAGGAGAAAGATGGATTATTTAGAGTTCTCCGGAAAGACCGTGGATGAGGCCTTAACGGAAGCGTTGATTCAAATGGGAACCACCTCCGATCAGGTGGAATATGAAGTGATCGATAAAGGAAGCAATGGTTTTTTGGGTCTTGGCAACAAGCCTGCGACCATTAAGATCCGCAAAAAGCAGGAAGAGCTCGGCGCATTTGCCAAGGACTTTCTGGATAAAGTGTTGACGGCGATGGGCCTCGATGCACAGATCGATGTGGAAAAGGAAGAGGATAATACCTATTCCATTGAGCTTTCCGGCAAGGATATGGGTGTTTTGATCGGTAAGCGCGGACAGACCCTGGATTCCTTGCAGTATCTGACGAGTCTTGTACTGAACAAGAAATCCGAGGATTACGTAAAGGTTAAGATCGATACGGAAAACTACAGAGAACGTCGCAAGCAGACGCTGGAAAATCTTGCAAAGAATATTTCCTATAAGGTAAAGAGAACCCGTCGTCCCGTTTCTCTGGAGCCGATGAATCCTTATGAGAGACGTGTGATCCATTTTGCATTGCAAAATGATAAGTATGTTACGACACACAGCGAAGGAGAGGAACCGTACAGACATCTGGTGATCTCTCCCAAGAAGGCGGAAGACTAGAGAGTATACGAAAAGAGAAAAAGCAGGATTAGGTTGTTATGAAGGTGATTTATAGCAACCTAATTTTCTCTTTTATGAAATATTTTCCGAAGGATAAGCGGAAATGGAAGAAAAGCAAAGAATACAACAGGATACGATCGCAGCTATTGCTACGGCAATGACACCATCCGGGATCGGGATCGTGCGTATCAGCGGGGAAAACGCGCTTGCTGTTGCCGATCGCGTGTGTCGGACGGCTTCCGGAAAAATGCTGGCAGAGGCAGAGAGCCATACTTTACACTATGGCCATGTTTTTGACGGAGAAAATGTCATTGATGAAGTTATGATTGCGATCATGCGTGCTCCCAGGTCGTACACCCGGGAGGATGTTGTGGAGATTGACTGCCACGGCGGGATCACGGTGATGCATCGCGTGCTCGAGACCGTACTGCAGCACGGCGCACGTCTGGCCGAACCCGGCGAGTTTACGAAGCGCGCCTTTTTAAACGGAAGGATGGATTTAAGCGAAGCGGAGGCTGTGATCGACCTGATCAATGCCAAAACGGACATGGCAAGGGAGACTTCCTTAAAGCAGTTAAGGGGAAGCATTCGTCATAAGACGGAAGAACTGCGCGCGGCGATCCTGTATGAGACGGCCTATATGGAAGCGGCCATGGATGATCCGGAGCACTATGACCTCGAGGGTTACGGTGCGGAGTTGGAAGCGAAAACGGAGGCCCTTTTGGAAGAGGCGCAGAGGATTCTTGACAATTCAAAAAATGGCAGTTTCTTGACGCAAGGCATTAAAACTACGATTATTGGAACTCCCAATGTCGGGAAATCTTCTCTTTTAAATCTTCTTGCCGGCAAGGAAAAAGCGATCGTTACGGAGATTGCCGGAACGACGAGGGACACCATTGAGGAGACCATCGTGCTTAAGGATCTGACGCTGATCGTGACGGATACGGCCGGCTTGCGCAAGACAGAGGATCGCGTGGAAAAGATCGGTGTAGAGAGAAGTTTGGAGAGTATGCGGGAAGCGGATCTCGTGCTTTTTGTGATCGATGGGACAAGGGCGCTTTTAGCAGAAGAAGCAGAAATCCTGGATCGCCTTCGGGATCCGGTGGAGCAAAAGCCGTTTTTGGTTCTTTGCAATAAGGCAGATCTTCCTTTAAAGGAATTGGAGGTGGATCTAAAAAAACAGTTCGGCGGACATCTTTTGTTTATTTCCGCAAAGACCGGTCAGGGCGTGGAGCAGCTGTCGGATCGGATAAGGGAGATGTTTTTCGCAGGTCGGATCTCCATGAATGAGGAGATCTGTATCACAAACGCACGCCAGAGAGAGGCTATGCAGGAAGCCGTCAAAAGTCTGACGCTCGTCAAGGAAGGCATAGCAAACGGCATGCCCGAGGATTTGTTAAGTGTGGACATGATGGATGCGTATCGTGCGCTCGGAAAGATCCTCGGAGAGACGGTGGAAGAAGATCTGATCGATGAGATCTTTGATAAATTCTGTATGGGCAAATAGGAAACAGGTGGCAATAGAGATGGCAATGGTGGAAGAAACATATGATGTCTGCGTGATCGGCGCGGGACATGCCGGATGTGAGGCTGCGTTGGCAAGTGCGAGACTCGGATGCGAGACCGTTCTATTTACGGTCAGCATCAACAGTATCGCTTTTATGCCGTGCAATCCTCACGTGGGCGGCAGTTCCAAGGGACATCTTGTGCGCGAGTTGGATGCGCTCGGCGGCGAGATGGGAAAAAATATCGACAAGACTTTTTTGCAGTCCAAGATGTTAAACCGGTCCAAGGGTCCGGCGGTGCATTCCCTACGGGCGCAGGCGGATAAGGAAGCCTACTCCCGGGAAATGCGAAAGACCTTGCAGGCAACGGATCATCTGTATATCAAGCAGGCGGAGGTAAGCGAGATCCTGATCGAGGACGGCGAGGTAAAGGCGGTGAAAACCGTGTCCGGAGCCACCTATCATGTGAAGGCGGCCATTCTTTGTACCGGTACGTACCTTAATGCTCGCTGTCTTTTTGGAGAAGTGATCCAGCAGACCGGCCCCAACGGACTGATGGCCGCAACACACCTGACGGATTCGCTGGTGTCTTCCGGGATTGAGATGGTGCGGTTTAAGACCGGAACGCCGGCACGTGTGGACGGGCGAAGCCTGGATTACTCCAAAATGCAGGAGCAAAAAGGCGACAGCTATGTGACGCCGTTTTCTTTTGAAACAGATCCCGAGAGCGTGCAGATCGACCAGATGTCCTGCTGGCTTACCTATACCAATGACAAGACGCATGATATTATCCGGCAAAACCTTGACAGGTCGCCGCTTTTTTCCGGTGTGATCGAAGGAACCGGTCCGCGGTACTGCCCTTCCATCGAGGATAAGGTGGTACGGTTTTCGGAAAAACCCAGGCATCAGCTTTTTATCGAGCCGGAAGGGAAAAACACCACGGAAATGTATATTTCGGGGATGTCCTCTTCTCTCCCCGAGGATGTGCAATATGCCATGATCCATACGGTACCGGGGATGGAAAACGCGCGGATCGTGCGCAATGCCTATGCGATAGAGTATGACTGCATCAATCCGCAGCAGGTAACGCACAGTTTGGAATTTAAAAATATTTCCGGCCTGTTTTCCGCGGGCCAGATGAACGGAAGCTCCGGTTATGAGGAGGCGGCGGTGCAGGGATTTGTTGCCGGCGTCAATGCGGTACGTAAGATTCGGGGACAGGAACCTTTTACGCTGGACCGTTCCGAGGCATACATCGGCGTGTTGATCGACGACCTCGTGACAAAGGAGACGACGGAGCCTTATCGTATGATGACCTCCCGTGCGGAGTATCGTTTGTATCTCCGCCAGGATAATGCAGACTTAAGGCTCACGCGAAAAGGATATGATCTGGGACTGATCTCCGATGAGCGCATGGAGCGCGTGGAGGAGAAGGAGCGGCTGATCCATGCGGAGATCGACCGGCTCAAAACGACCATTGTCGGCGCGAGCGAAAAGATCGGGAAGGCGCTTGTGGAGGCAGGGTCGACGGCTTTAAAGACGGGCGTTAGTCTGGCGGAGCTTATTCGTCGGCCGGAGCTTAGCTACGAGGCAATCGCACCCATTGATGAACAGCGCCCGACATTGTCCGCGGACATCGTGGAGCAGATCAATATCGAGATCAAATACGAAGGATACATTGAGCGACAGGCAGCGCAGATCGCGCAGTTTAAAAAGATGGAAGGAAAGCGCCTGCCACAGGATCTTCCCTATGGCGAGATCCATGGTCTGCGACTGGAAGCGAGAGCAAAGCTGGAAAAGATAAAGCCCGTTTCCGTTGGACAGGCGTCAAGGATTTCCGGCGTTTCGCCGGCGGATATTTCCGTTTTGCTGATCTATCTTTCACAGAGGGGGATGTAGTATGGCAGCACCCACCAGAAAAGAATCCATAGAAAAAATGCAGCGCGCCATGGAGAGTTTTGGCATTGTTCTCGAAGACACGATGTTAAAGCAGTTCATGCAGTACTATGAGGTGTTGGTGCAAACCAACAAAGTCATGAATCTCACGGCCATCACGGAATTTGACGAAGTCCTGATGAAGCATTTTGTAGACAGTGTTTCGTTGGCGAAGGTCGTCTCCTGTAAGGGACAAAGCATTCTTGATATCGGAACCGGAGCGGGCTTTCCCGGTGTTCCGCTTAAGATCGTTTTTCCGTCCGCGCGAGTGACACTTCTGGATGCATTGCAAAAACGGGTTTCTTTTTTACAAACGTTAACCGGGGATCTGCAACTTGAAGACATTCGTGCCGTGCACGGTCGGGCGGAAGAGTTTGCGGCTGTACCCGGAGAGAGGGAGTCCTATGACCTTGTGGTGTCGCGGGCGGTCTCCGGCTTGCCGGTGTTGGCGGAGCTCATGCTTCCCTTTGTGGCCGTAGGGGGAAAGATGATCGCCTACAAGTCGGCAGAGGTTTTGGAGGAACTTGAGAGTGCGCAAAGGGCCATAGAGCTTTTGGGCGGCAAAGTTGAGAACGTGGAGAGTTTTTCCCTTCCCGAAAGTGATATTCGACGGGTTTTGGTCGTTATTTCGAAGGTAAAAAATACACCCGGGAAATACCCGCGAAGG
The DNA here is from genome assembly GCA_905236235.1 of uncultured Eubacterium sp. Lineage (GTDB taxonomy): Bacteria > Bacillota > Clostridia > Lachnospirales > Lachnospiraceae > RUG14243. The sequence goes on from CAJOPA010000005.1 coordinate 20,703, forward strand.
CCCGGAATTCCTGAGAAAAAGCCGATTTTGTGATCCGATTTTGCACAAATTTTTTCTTTTAAACGCAAATTGTGGTGGGTGATCGGCTATTATAACCACAAAATCTTGTAAATATAGGTCGAACACACGTTCGTAATTTATGGAGAAAATAATGGAAGCATTTTTGGAAAAATATCGAACGGAAATTTTGGAGCATCAGCATGCGCTTCAGACGGAGATCAAAAATCTTACGACGCGGTGCAATGAGATCGATGCCATGATCGATGTTATCGAAAAAAAGAAAGATAAGGTTTACGAATCATTTTCTCCGCTCGAGGTACATCATGCCGAGCGGGAAAAGATCGCATCATTAAGAACCGAGGGCAGGAATGTCCGGGAAGTACTTGCGACAAGGGAAGAAGAACTCGACAAGGTTCGTGCCCGCGCTGAGGAGCTTTCTATGCTCTTAAAGGACAAGGAACGATGTGCGCTCCGCAATTCTGTTCCGCAACCGGATCGATTTCGTGACGAATTGCAGCAGATCGCTGACACGCTTTTGCAGGATCCCATGCTGGCAAAGACGCGCTTGGAGCAATTGATCGCAATCCTGGACAACACGAAAACGACCTGAGCCGGACCAATGTTTCACGGAAATATCCGGTCGGACAGGGCAAATGTTTCACGGAGGCAAATTCGTGCATCTTGTAGGGGTGAATTTCCCTCTCCCACTAAATCTTGTCACAGCTCGTTTTTGACAAGAACCGGTGCACATATGTTTCACGTGAAACATCGGGACGGAAAACACGGAAAATGTTTCACGTGAAACCAACAGGCCGAAAAGAAAAAACTTTTGAGCGAAACATTTTACATACGCCCTATGCGGTGCTATAATCGAACTAACTTGTATTAGAGAAGGACAGCATTCAATGAAAAAAATCATAGCTATTGCAAATCAGAAAGGCGGCGTCGGAAAGACAACGACGGCGATCAATCTTTCTGCAAGCATTGCCGAAACAGGAAAGCATGTGCTTGTGATCGACATGGATCCCCAGGGAAACACCACCAGCGGTCTCGGAGTAGACAAAAATCGTGTAAAAAACAGTGTGTATGATCTGCTGATCGGGGAATGCACGGCGAAGGAAGCCATCACGAAGACGGACGTGGACAATCTTGATCTGATCCCTGCCAACATCAATCTCTCGGCGGCAGAGATCGAACTACTGGATGTAAAGGATAAAGAATTCATTTTAAAAAACGAGATCGACTACGTGGAGGCGGACTACGATTATGTATTGATCGATTGCCCTCCCGCACTCAGCATGCTTACGGTGAACTCTCTTACCACGGCGACCAGCGTTCTGGTGCCGATCCAGTGCGAGTACTATGCGCTGGAGGGACTCAGCCAGTTGATCTATACCATCGAGCTGGTACAGGAGCGGTTAAATGCGGATCTGACGATCGAGGGAGTGGTATTTACCATGTTTGACTCTCGCACGAATCTTTCCAATCAGGTCGTGGAAAACGTAAAAAATAATCTTCAGCAAAAGATATATGACACGGTGATCCCCAGAAACGTCCGCCTCGCGGAGGCGCCCAGCTACGGGATGCCGATCACGATGTTTGACCCAAAATCTCCCGGCGCGGAAAGTTATCGAAGCCTTGCAAGGGAGCTCATGGAAAGCGAGGGATAAAGTATGGCGGCAAGAAAACCCGGACTCGGGAAAGGGCTCGATTCCCTGATCCCCGGCGGCGCAGCGCCAAAGCCGGACACCAAAGCAAAGAGCACGGAGGAAAAGACGGAGGAGGACGCACCCACCATGGTGTCCATCGACAAGGTGGAGCCCAATCGGGAGCAGCCCCGAAAGAAGTTTGATGAGGAAGCCTTACGGGAGCTTTCCGAATCCATTGCGCAATTCGGTGTGATCTCACCGCTTTTGGTGCAGGACAGAAAAGAATACTATGAGATCATCGCGGGCGAGCGCAGATGGCGTGCGGCGAAGCTTGCAGGGCTTAAGGAAGTCCCGGTGATCATCAAGCATTACACGGAAAAAGAAATCGTGGAGATTTCTCTGATTGAGAACATCCAGCGTGAGGACTTAAATCCTATCGAAGAGGCGGTTGCGTACAAACGTCTTTTGGACGAGTTCAACATGAAACAGGAAGAGATCGCAAGACGGGTTTCAAAGAGCCGTACGGCGGTCACCAATTCCATGCGATTGTTGAAGCTGGATGATCGCGTGCAAAAGATGCTGATCGACGAAGAGATCACGTCGGGACATGCCCGTGCCATCCTTGCCGTAGACGGACAGGACCGGCAATATGAGATCGCGAAACAGGTTGTGAGCAAAAATCTCAGCGTTCGTGACATCGAGAAACTGGTCAAGACCGCCGGCACACCCAAGGAAGTTCCGCCCAAAGATGAGGCGCTTTTGGCGATCTATCGGGATACGGAGAATCGTTTAAAGACGGTGCTTGGCACCAAGGTCTCGATCGTGGACAAGGGTGGCCAGGGAAAGATCGAGATAGAATATTATACGCGTGACGAACTTAACACGTTGGTGGATCTTTTACAGGGAATCCATCGCGAATAGCAAACATATGTTCTGGAGGGAGATATGGACAATTCAATGTTAAACAACTTGGGGTTTGACCCGGCGTATGTTTTGATCGGGATGGCGGCGGTGATCTTGATCCTTCTGATCTTGGTCATTGTATGCCTGGTAAAACTTGGATCGATGCGACAGAAATATGCTGTATTTATGAAGGGCGAGAATGCGCGGTCCCTGGAAAAAACATTGATCAAACGATTGGAAGAGGTGGAGCGCTTGGCCGAGTCCGATTCCATTAATCGCAGGAATATCGAGAGGTTATTCAAACAGCATAGGCTGGCGATCCAGAAAACCGGAATGGTAAAATACGATGCCTTTGATGAGATGGGCGGAAAGCTCAGTTTTGCATTGGCGCTCCTTGATCAGAACAACACGGGTATCGTGCTCAATGTTGTGCATACCCGCGAGGGTTGCTATACCTACATCAAAGAGATCATTGAAAACAATTCCGTTTTGGTACTTACCGAAGAAGAAAAGCAAGCCATGGAAGTAGCAAATCAGACACAAACGACTGCGGAATAATACAGGCATATGGAGGAAAAAACATGCTGGATATCAAGTTTTTGCGGGAAAATCCGGAGATTGTAAAGCAGAATATCAAAAATAAATTTCAGGATCAGAAGCTGCCCTTAGTCGATGAAGTGATCGCGCTCGATCGTGAGAATCGAGACATCAAAGGGGAAGTGGAAGCGCTTCGGGCACAAAAGAACAAGGACTCCAAGGAGATCGGCCTTTTGATGAAGAGCGGCGATAAGGAAGCTGCAGAAAAGATGCGTGAGAAAGTGAACGCATCTTCGCAAAGGATCGAGGAACTGAGCGCGCGCGAAAAAGAGGTGGAGGAATCCATTCGCACGATCATGATGACCATTCCCAATATCATCGATCCGTCCGTGCCGATCGGCAAAGACGACAGTGAAAACGTGGAGATCAAACGTTACGGAGAGCCCGTGGTTCCCGACTTTGAGATCCCTTATCATACGGAGATCATGGAGAAATTTTCCGGGATCGATCTGGACAGCGCCAGAAAAGTGGCCGGGAACGGATTTTATTATCTGATGGGCGATATCGCGAGATTGCATTCGGCAGTGATCGCCTATGCCCGTGATTTTATGATCGATCGGGGATTTACCTATTGTGTTCCGCCTTTTATGATCCGCAGCGATGTGGTAACGGGCGTTATGAGTTTTGCGGAAATGGATGCCATGATGTACAAGATCGAGGGAGAGGATCTCTATCTGATCGGTACCAGCGAGCATTCCATGATCGGCAAATTCATCGATACCATTCATGAAGAAGAGAACCTGCCGTACACGTTGACCAGCTACTCTCCCTGCTTCCGCAAGGAGAAGGGCGCGCATGGTATTGAGGAGCGCGGCGTATACCGTATCCATCAATTTGAAAAGCAGGAAATGATCGTGGTATGCAAGCCGGAAGAAAGCAAGATGTGGTTTGACAAATTATGGCAGAACACGGTAGATCTTTTCCGCTCTATGGACATTCCCGTGCGTACGCTTGAATGCTGCTCCGGAGACCTGGCGGATCTGAAGGTAAAATCCATTGACGTTGAGGCGTGGTCGCCGCGTCAGCAAAAATATTTTGAAGTGGGCAGCTGCTCCAATCTGGGAGATGCGCAGGCGCGCAGGTTAAAAATCCGTGTGAACGGACCGAACGGGAAGTATTTTGCCCATACGTTAAACAACACCGTGGTTGCACCGCCGCGTATGCTGATCGCATTTTTGGAAAATCATCTGCAGGCGGACGGCTCCGTGACGATTCCCGAGGTGCTCAGACCTTATATGGGCGGCAAGGACAAATTGCAATAAACCGGTGACGGGAAAGAGGTGATCGCATGCATGATTTTATGCGTGCCGTGGGATTTGCAGGTTTTTCCTCGAGGCAGGAAGAGGAAAAGATCCTCAATCAGGTGCTTGCAAAACCGCAGGAAAAAAGCACATTTGAAATAGACAGCGAGAACATGTTTGTGGAATTCCGTCGTGAATTTGGCAAAGGATTTGGCGTGGCTGTACGCGGAGAGTATGATGCCGCCATGCAGTTTCACCAGATCAGCTACTATCCGTATTGCACGGGGACGACGGTGATCCGCGAGGAAGTCCTTGAAGTGGAAAAGCATGCGGAGAGCTACTCCTACGCAGGGATTTGCGAAGTGTGCGAGGATGCTTACATGCAGGTTATTTTTTTCCTGCAGAACGTAGCGGAGTTTCTTCGCAATCGTCATGCAAAACCGAATCTCAAGGAGTCCAAGGGCGTGCTCTTTTCCGCATTAAGTTGTGACGGGACAATACTTATCCCCATGAATCATGAGGAAAAGGAGAAACAAAAAAACAAAGACTCGCGGGATATCACCCATTCCCTTTTGGCTGCGGCCAGAGACGGGGATGAGGCGGCGATCGAGAGCCTGACGTTAAATGATATCGATATTTATACGCAGGTTGCGCGCCGACTGTTAAAAGAAGATATTTTATCTATTGTCGATACCTGTTTTATGCCTTATAGTATAGATACGGACCGCTACTATACGATCGGTGAGATCATGGAAGTGGAAGAGCTTTCCAACGAACTCACGGGCGAAACGGTCTATCGCATGAAGCTGCAGTGCAATGAGATCCTTATGGATCTTTGTATCAACCGGCAGGATCTGGTGGGAGAGCCCGAGGTCGGACGACGGTTTCGCGGTGTTGTCTGGATGCAGGGCAAGATACAAATGAATACGTTATAAAAGCGAGGATCCGCTGATCTTTTGGCGGATCCTGCATCATAAGTCTCCATAGTTTAACGGATAAAACAAGGGCCTCCTAAGCTCTAGCTCTGGGTTCGATTCCCGGTGGGGACGTTGACAGCGTGGCAAAAAAGATGCCGCGCTGTTTTTTCGTGCGAATTTTTTACACAATTTGTTGCAAAAGTATTATGTAAAGCGATATAATAGAAGTAACATACCACGAAAAATACGCGGAGGTTTGAGAGAATGGGAAATGAAAAAGGGAAGGAAAGCATATTGATCCTGCAGCTGTCAGTTTGCGCGGCTATCTTTATGGTGGCCATGTTTGCAGGGGTGTATGTGATCATGACAAGGCCGTTGCAGATCTTGTTTCTGGTGATCGCATTTGTGATCATGGCGGGGGCGATCTTCGGTTTTGTGGCGAGCGTGATCCGGCACTTGGCAGCAAAGGAAAAAATGCGGGAGCAGCAATACGAAAATATCATGAAATCTGAGAAGGCGTTATATTTACTGCTTCGTAAATACGGTGCCCAGATGGAGGAAAATAAAGGCGCGCAGGATCTTGTCGTGGCCAAAGCGGCGGAAGCGGTGACCAATACCGTAAAGAACTCCGCAAAGATCATGGTCGCCCGAGAGCACGAAGACATCGATGCGCTGTTTAATGCGATCGATGCCGTTGAGCAGCGGATCAATACGTTTGAAAATAAGCTTGTGGAAAATGATGCGGAACAGAAACGTGCCATTGATTCGCAGGCAGGCGCAATCGAAGCGCAATACAAAGACACGGAAAAACTGGTCGAGGCAAAGCAGCGCGAGATCATGGAAGGCATGCTTCGCATGGAAAATTCCATAAAAGATAATCTCCTGCAGATCGCAGCCAAGACGGCAAGTGTTGCACCGCAGGTATCTTATGTGGCAGCTCCGACGCCTGCCCCGATGCCCGCGCCTGCTGCCGCACCGACGGAGCCGGCGCCAATCATGGAGGAAGCCCCGATCATGGAAGAGGCACCGATCATGGAAGAGGCACCTTCGACGGAGGAGGATCTGTCCGGAGCCTTAGATGAACTGGCAGCATTTTTGGAGGAAACGGAAACAGCAGAGGACGCGGCAGCTGAGCCTGTAGCCGAAGCAGAGCCGACACCTGAACCGGAAGCAGAAGC
>CAJOPA010000006.1 GCA_905236235.1 uncultured Eubacterium sp.
ACTTCTTTTGGAAATACCGCCTCCAAAACCTCCGATATTGACATTTGCCCCCGTGATCTCCTCCCCGCGCAGATGCACATGCTCTCCCAGCTGACTCAGAGCGGAAGCATACAGATCCATGTCGGGATTGAGCCGCAACACGTACCAATCCTTCTTCGCGGCAAGCGCATTCTCCACTTCATGAAGAAGTACGGTTTTGCCGCACCCACGCACTCCGGTGATCACATATCCATAGGTCATGGGCGTTGCGCTCTCAAAAACCTGAAGGATCTCCATATACTCCGCATCTCTCGGAATATAGGATCGGGGCTGCGCCCCAAAGATCACGGTAAATGGATTTTCTCTCATGCTGCATTCCTCCGACCATGGATCCTCTTTCCGTGACGTCCGCAACGAAAGAGTAAGAAAAACTTCTTATAGGTTCCAAAACTTCTTATACCTCATTATAAGTTATTATATCTTCTTATAGGTTTAAAAATATCTTATAACTCCTTATAGGTTTTGTCAATCCGCATCCATGACAAAAAATGCTTGCAAAAACCGCTCCATATAAGGCCGCGCCCCAATGGTCACCCGCAGGCAGTCGCCAAGCTTGCCCACGCCGGCATAGGTCTTGATGAGGATCTTTTCCTCCTCCTTCATCCGTCGCACGATCTCGGCAGCGTCCTTCCTCGGCTTTATAAACAGGAAATTGCCGGCATCGCCCTGGTGCGCATAGCCATGCTGGTCAAGCTCGTCGATCAGATAGGCCCGTCCCTCGTTAAAATCACGGATCAACCCGTTAAGCACGCCCGGTTCCGTCAAAACCTCCTCCGCAAAATACAGGGCAAAGGCATTGGTATTGTGCGGGGTGGCCATCTTTTGCACGTAACGGATCCCCTCCGGCCAACCCGCCACATAGCCAAGCCTGCAGCCCGCCATGGAAAAAAGCTTGGAAAACGTCCGCGTCACAAAAACATGCTCCCCGCAAAGCGCCTCTTCCATAAGCGTCTCCGGGTAAAAATAATGGTAAGCCTCATCCACGAGCACCGTGATCTCAAGCTCGCGTGCGCGCGTAAGAAGCTGCGCAAACTCCTCGCGGCTGTAGACATTGCCCATGGGATTGTTGGGATTAAGAAGGATGAGCAGCTGCGTCTCGGGCGTCAAAGCCGCCAGGATATCCTCCACATGCATGGAAAGATCCTCCCGATAGGGGACCTTTACCAGCTCGCGCCCGTACATCTCACTGTAAACCTGAAACATGAAATACGACGGCACCACGCCCACGATCCGGCCACCCTCCGAGGTAAACGCCTGGATCACATAGCGGATCGCCTCCGCAGAGCCGTTTGTCAGGCACAGATGCGAAATATCCGTACCAAGATACTCCGCAAGCACCTCCGTGAAATGCAACGTCTCCGGGTATTGCGCCACCATCTGCGGCGTCACCCGGGCAAGCACCCTCGCGATCACTTCCTCCGGAAGCCCGCCGGGATTCTCATTTAAGTCAAGGCGCAGGTAATCCTTGCGCTCATTTTGGTCAAAAATACGTTCCAGATCCTTGATCCGGGGATTTAAATAATACATAGGTTTCCTCCGTGGCCGCCATCCGTCGGGCGACCTTTAAGATTATACCATGTTGGGGAGGGGAGTTCCATATGGTACAGGTTCCTTCGTTTTTTTAATAAAGCATCCGCAAACTATACTACAATAAATTCACAGGAATGAAACTATTGGTTGCGTCTATAGGAAACGGTCTTTCCGCCATACACAGGATCCCCCCTTCTCCAAGGGCGCAACCGGTTTTTTCAAGAACAGAAAATGTTTTAACCGCCTTTTTGTCCGGAGACGCTGCCCTCTTAATCTCGAACGGATGTAACACCCCTTCCGATGTAACAACCAGATCGATCTCCTTCTGGTTGGTATCGCGATAAAAATTCAGATTCATCTTCTTGTCTCCATAAGCGGCATTTCGAAACATCTCCAAAACAACATAATTTTCCAGAAAATGTCCGGAGGCAGCCCCATGCATCAAAACATCCCTAGTCGTCCACGATGAAAGGAAAGCACAAAGACCGGTATCACAAAAATAAAGCTTAGGCGTCTTGATCATACGTTTCAGTTCATTTGAAAAAAACGGTTCCAAAAGAAAAATGATTCCCATCGACTGAAGGATCTTGACCCATTCCTTCGCCGTCACACCGGAAATGCCGGCAGCATTCCCAAGATCATTATAATTAACAAGCCGTCCCGTAAACGCAGCGCACGCCCGCAAGAATTTTCGAAATCCTTCCGTATCTATGATCCCATTATCATCCACCGCGTCTCTCATCAGATAAGCATCCACATATGAATTCCAATATGCATGCACAATCTCTGCATCCATCCCCAACCTATCAGGCATTCCGCCCTCCCAGATACGGTCATAAACAGAAAGAATATTATTGGGGGGAATATCCCGACTACGTTCCGCAAGAGACGAAAAAGCATAATCCGTTATAATGTCATTCGGTCTGCCTGCAATCTCCTTTTCCGACAGGCCAAACATCCGCAGGATACAGATCCTCCCGGCAAGAGAATCTCCTGCCTGTTTGATAAGCTTTCTGCTCTGCGATCCGGTCAACCAGAACTGCCCCCGTTCATTACTCTCATCGCAGAGTATCTTAATTTGCTCAAACAACGAAGGTGCCTTCTGCACCTCATCGATCAGAATGGGCGGCCGATACATCTGAAAGAACAGCTTCGGGTCTCTCTCAGCGAGTTCCCTAAGGTCCGGATCATCCATAGAAACAACTGTCCTGCCTGTATCCTGTGCAAGATATTGAAGCATGGTGGACTTACCCACCTGACGGGCCCCCGTTACCATAACCACCTTAAATGCCGCACTCATCTTCAAGAATTTTCTTTCAAGTGATCTGTGAATATACGTCAAATGTAACACCCCTCTTTTTTAGTTTAAAATAAAGTCAAGTTTATTTTAAACTAAAAACATAACTGCGTCAAACTGTATCCACTTCCCATTGACAGGTGCCTCCAAACACTTTCCTATAGGACACAGGAAATGGGTTTTTCACTGAGTAAAGCCTTCTCCAAATCCATCCTTCCCCTTCTTCACGATCTCCTGCGTCCGGATATAATACTCCAACAGCCTGACCACATAGTCCGGCGCATGCCGCATACCGCGCTCCCACTCCGTCACGGTCCTGTAAGGGATATCAAAATAATCGCAAAACTCCCTGCGGTTAAATCCGGTGCTTTCACGTAATTCTTTTATTTTTTTCGCTTTATCATCCATAAAGTATACCTCTTGATCTTACACGTTGTGTGTCATTATAGCATATCTCACCGCGATACACAATGTGTATCTTGGAAAAGTGGTAAAAACAAAAACGGACCGGCGTCCTGCCGGTCCATTGCTGCATACAACGTCCTATTCTTCCGAAAAATGTCCGCCTACCCGCGATACAGCGCAGCCACCTTCCTCCAGTCCACGATCCCGAAGTACGCCTTCACGTAATCCGCACGCAGGTTCTTGTACTGCAGGTAGTAAGCATGCTCCCACACATCCAGTGCCAGGATCGGCCGATTGCCCGTCCCTTCGGAAATGGGATTGTCCTGGTTGGCAGACTTGGTGACCACGAGCTTCCCGTCAGACGTCACGGAGAGAAACGCCCAGCCGCTGCCAAACTGCCCCACAGCCGCTGCCGACAGCTTCTCCTTCAGGCCGTCCAGACCGCCAAACTCCCCGGTAACCGCCTCGGCAAATGCCTTCGTCGCCGCATCCTCGGCCGCAAAGGTCGCATCCCCGCCATCCTTTGCGAAATTTTGAAAATACAGATTATGATTATAATAACCGCCACCCTGGTTGCGAAGCGTCGTCCGCAGCGCCTCATCCGCCACCGCCGAAAGTCCGCCCAAGATCTCCTCCGCGCTCTTGTCCGCAAGGCCCGCCTTCTCCGCCGCCTCGTTAAATGCCTTGGTATAGGCAGCATGGTGCTTGCCGTAATGCGTCTCCATCGTCAGGGTATCCAGCACCGGTTCAAGCTCCGAAAAAGCATAGTCTAAGGTAATCTGTGTAAACATGGCAAAGGCTCCTTTCGTGGGTGGGTGTTAATTTGTTCTTTACGTTGATGGTAGCATGGGTGGGTGGTTTAGGCAAGAGGAAAGTTGTAGCGCACTTAAAAATTTTACTGCTTTAAAGATCACTTAAGGATTTTTTCTGAACCGTCCTCATCCTCTATGAATTTATTCAAAATAATGCGCAAGAATATCTCCATATAAATTTCTATGTTGTGGCAAG
>CAJOPA010000007.1 GCA_905236235.1 uncultured Eubacterium sp.
ATGCAGGAGATGGGACTTGAACCCACACGATATTGCTACCACAGGCACCTGAAGCCTGCGCGTCTGCCAATTCCGCCACTCCTGCAAGATCTTCCTTTGGGAAGTCCGTTTGTTATTTTAGCGAATTTACATCATAAAGTCAACATGAATTTACATGAGATTTTCATCGCCGTATAAGAAATTCGCAGGGCCCGATCAGACTCCTGCGAAAACCTTTTCATTAAAAATTAATTTTTATTTCGTTGAGGCGGGGGAAAAGGTCCCCCTTCCCCCGTTCCTCCCTAAAGGATCACCGTTGTGTGATCCTTATTTGTTTGCATGGAAATCTCCGAAGCCATGACCAGCACCTCACCGTCGGTATGCACCCATAAAGGCGCCTCCGTTTTGATCTGCAAGGTTGTCCCCCGGGTCACGGTAACACCTTTGTGCGTTACATGCCCTCCTTTAAAAGCGCCGGGAAGCGCCGTCAAAAATTCACCGGTGGTCAATCCGTCCACAAGGCACATATCGATCTTACCGTCTCCGGGATCGGCCTCGGGGCAAAACATAAAACCGCCGCCTTCAAACCGCGTATTCATACCCACAACAAACAGCAGCCTGTCCACATGCTTCCATACCCCGTCGATAGCGTAATCACAGGCGTATTTGCCCGCCTCGCGGATCTGATGTAAAGCGATACTTCCATAGGTAAGCTTTCCCAATTTGATCTTATTTAAAAAATCCTTCGTTCGCGAATCCATGGCCTCTTCACAGACGCCGGCATCAAATCCGATCCCGCAGCTTACCAAAAAACGGCGGGTCTTGGGGATCTTCGCCACCCCCGTCTTGATGCTTTTTTCATCATAGCGCAAATACGTCACCTCACCGATATCCACCGTCCGGGGTTGCACACGATCAAGGATGCGATATAGCGCTTTTACAGGATCCTTATCCGGCGCAAAATGTCTGGCAAAATCATTGCTGGAACCCGCCGGGATATAGCCGATCGTCATCTCCTCCGGATGACAAAGATCCTGGATCATATCGTTTAATGTCCCATCTCCTCCCAAAAGAAGCAGATCATGATCTCCTTTTTCCTCCGCTTGTGCCGCAAACCGTCCGGCGTCTCCGGCGCCCTGCGTCAGGTGAAGCTCATAGGGCACGCCACGCTCCTCCATAAGCGGTGCAAGCGTATTCCAGATTCGATATCCTTTTCCGGATTGGGATGCCGGATTTAAGATCACATGCATCATTTCGTTCTTTACCTTTCTGTGTGAATACGTTAAAATGTTTCCATACTTTTTCGGAAAGGCGGAAACATTATGGCTCAAAATCCAATCGTAACATTTACCATGCAGAACGGCGGTACTTTCAAAGCGGAGCTTTATCCGGAGATCGCACCGAATACCGTCCATAACTTCCTCTCCCTTGTACAAAAGGGATTTTACAACGGTCTCTCTTTTCACAGAGTGATCGCCGGATTCATGATCCAGGGCGGCGATCCCGAAGGCACCGGTGCCGGCGGTCCCGGCTATGAGATCAACGGGGAATTTGCCCAGAACGGCTTTGCCAATGACTTAAAACACACGGCAGGCGTCCTTTCCATGGCACGTACCATGGATCCCAATTCCGCAGGCTCGCAGTTTTTTGTAATGCACAAGGACAGCCCGCATCTTGACGGCGCCTATGCCGCTTTTGGCAAGGTGATCGAGGGCATGGATACGGTCAATGCCATCGCCGAGATCAAGACGGACTTTAGCGACCGTCCCATGGTACCGCAGATCATGGAAACCGTCACAGCAGAAACCTTCGGTGTGGAGTATCCCGCGCCCGAGACGCATCAACCGCGTATGTTTTTCTAGATTCCCTGCATCTTGCGCTGCATGACAATAGGATCCAAAGCAAAGGAGATCGCCGTATCCGACGCGATCTTCCCTTCTTTGTACAAGCCAAAGATGGCATCGTCCATAAGGACCATGCCTTCTTTTTTTCCTGTTTGCATCACTCCGGGGATCTGGAATGTTTTGCCTTCACGGATCAGATTGCGGATGGCGGTATTGGCCACCATCACCTCAAACGCCGCGATCCGGTTGACGGTATTGCCGTCGGCATTGACGCAGGGAAGCAGCTGCTGAGCCACAACGCCTTCGAGCACGCCGGCCAGCTGGATCCTGATCTGCTGCTGCTGATGCGGCGGAAAAACGTCAATGATCCTGTCAATGGCAGAGGCAGCGTCCTTTGTATGAAGCGTAGAAAAAACAAGATGACCCGTCTCGGCGGCAGTGATCGCCGTGGAGATCGTCTCGAGGTCACGCATCTCGCCCACCAGGATCACATCGGGATCCTGCCGCAGCGCCGCACGAAGTGCATCCGCATAGGAATTGGAATCCAGGCCGATCTCCCTCTGGGTGACCATGGATTTTTGATGACGATGCAGATATTCGATGGGGTCTTCCAACGTGATGATATGCTTTGCATACGTCTTATTGATCAAATGAATAAGCGCCGCAAGGGTCGTGGATTTACCGCTTCCCGTCGCACCGGTCACAAGGATCAGACCTCTTTTTTCATGCGCCATGGAGACCACGGTCTCCGGCAGATGCAATTCATCCACGGTAGGCACATCAAAGGAAAGCAGACGGATCGCCATGGCATAGGTGCCTCTTTGTCGAAACACGTTGACACGCATACGACCGAACTGTCGAATGGTATGAGACAGATCGAGCTCTCCGCGTTCTGCCAGTTCCTCCAACTGATCCTGCCTTAACAGCTGGCGCACCAGGGGATCGATATCCTCCGGCATCAGGGTCACGTCATCCAGATGCAGTAACTGCCCGTTCACGCGCAGGATCACAGGAGATCCCGGTGCAAAATGCACATCACTGGCACCGTGCTCCTTGGCACGTGCCAAAATGTCCTCCAAATGAAATACCGATGTGTTTTCGTTCTGTGATCCGTCCATACTGTTTTCCCCCTTCATCAGGCCATCCTGTTGCTTAAAAACGTTGCTTTAAAACCTTTAAATATATTGATTGTAGATCTTAAAGAAATCGGTCGTGGTGATCTCCCCGGAAACCGGCGGCACCAGGCTGTCCCAGAGCTCGGAATTGAACTCCCAATACAGTCCCGCCGCAAATTCCTCATAGGATTCATCAAATGCCTCTTCCTGCGCAAGCCGCACAAGAAGTGCTCGATTCTCTTCTGTCAGATCTTCATTATACTTACTTACACAATAGATGATGTAGTATCCGTCCTCTCCGGCAAGAACTTCCGTGTAGGCGCCTTCCTCGAGGGCAAAAGCCGCGGAGACCAGTGTGTCATTGTAGGAAGAACGGCTGATGGAAGTGGTGATCGTACTTTGCTCCGCATAAATGGAAGCTACCGCCAAAAATTCCTCTCCGTCCTGCAAGTCAGCATATGCCATCTTTGCATTAGACTCCTCGGACGTACGGATCACATAGGCATCCATGACCCGGGCCGCATCATCACTGATCTCAAACACGCCGCCCTCCGTCATGGTATTGTACAGATCGTTGGCGTAGGTATAATGCACATAGGCCGCTTCGATCACTTCAACATCCGCACCGATGTACTCCTTTTCCGCATCCGAAAGCGAGGCATAATACGCCTCTGCCGCCTCCTTGCAGGCTGCAAGCTCCTGATCCGTCAGGGTGATACCCTTTTCCAGTGCAAACAAATACATGCAAAAAATATTTTCCACACGCTCGAGCGTCCGGTTTTTGACGTAGGATACCAGCTCGCTCTCGGATAACGCCATCGCATCGGCGGAAGCCGTGACCGTATCCCCCGTCAGATCCTCGGGCAACTCCTCCCTGTCCCAGAGATTCATGCCGTACATGTCTTTGTATTCATCCGTCAGGGTGGTCAGATACAGCTTTGCCTCAGCGATGCTGATCTTTTCGGAGCCAGATTTGATCAGCACCGAACTGTTTAATCCTGTTGTTAATTTCACGGATTTACCGCATCCGCAAAGAAGGATCGCAACGCAAAGCACACTTGCAAGGCAGATTGCGCCGATCTTTCGCTTTTTTGTTTTCAACATGTTTATAAACTCCATTCCTTTATACCGGATCCTTTGCCAGATCCTTCAGTATGCTGCGTGCTACGCAAAGTCCGTTGGCGGAAGCCTGCTGCAGCCCCCGCGTCACACCGGCTCCGTCGCCGATGGCACGTAAGCCGCGAATGCTCGTGCAAAAATTCCGATCCACAACCACTTTGTTGGAATAGAATTTGACTTCCACACCGTAAAGCAGCGTCTCCTCACTGGCGATACCCGGCGTCACCTTATCAAGCGCCAGGATCATCTCCTCGATATCCACCATGATACGATGGGGAAAAACAAGGGACAGATCCCCGGGGATCGCATCCTTTAAGGTAGGGATCAGATTGTTTCTGCAAAGGCGCTCCTCCGTGGTGCGCCGTCCCCTGCGAAAATCTCCAAAGGTCTGCACAAGAATCTTGCCGTCACAAAGCATATTGGATAACTGGGCGATCTGCTTACCGTAAGCGATCGGGGTCTTAAAAGGCTTCGTAAAATTCTTGGAGACCAAAATGGCAAAATTGGTATTGTTGGTCTTCATGTCCTTGGATTTGTAGGCATGACCGTTGACCACCGCCAGACCGTCCTCATAATACTCCGTTGCCACCTCTCCGGAAGGATTGGTGCAAAACGTCCGCACCTTATCGTCAAACGTCGGTGTGTGATAGATGAGCTTCGCCTCGTAAAGGTTTTCATTTAGGGACTCCATGATCTCATCACGCACTTCCACACGTACGCCGACATCCACGGTGCCTACCTTGGTATTGATCGCATTCGTCTTGCAGACACGCGAAAACCAGTCCGCACCTTCACGTCCCACCGCGGAAACGATCTCTTTGGCAAAGATCTTTTCTCCATCCGCAAGAAGCACGCCCACGGCCCGTCCATCCTCCACGATCACATCCTGCACCATGGTCAGAAACCGTATCTCCGCCCCGGCATCGAGCAGATGCTTTTGCAGTTTGGAATAGATCTTGTAGCCTTCCTCCGTGCCAAGATGGCGGATCGGACATTCCACAAGTTTGAGATTGGCATTGATGGCCTTTCTGCGGATCTCACGGATCTCCTTCTCCCGGCCCACGCCGTAGACGTTGGTGTCCGCACCGAACGCCAGATAGATGTCGTCCGACTCCTTTAAGAGCGCTTCCGTCTCCTCATACCCCAGGATGTCCGGAAGGTTTCCTCCCACATCCGGAGACAGGGAGAGCTTGCCGTCGGAAAAAGCGCCCGCACCGGCAAAGCCCGTGGTGATCGAGCAAGGCTGACATCCCACGCACTCCTTCGTGATACGCTTCGGACAGTTACGGTTCTCGATACTGCGTCCTTTTTCGATCATAAGGACCTTGAGATCCGGTTTTTGTTTCAACAATTCATAGGCGCAGAAAATACCGGACGGCCCCGCGCCGATAATAATTACATCATAATTTGACATATAGATTTTACCCTTCCACTACAAGGAATCTGCCGTCAGGAATCGTGAAAACCTCCTCCGCTTCCATCAGTTCCTCATCCGACATTCCCACGGTATCCATACCGCTCTCCTCAAAATACTCCCGCACTTCCTGCATGTTTTTGCAGACCACGGCAAAGACCTCATTTTCCAAAAAATCCCTGGCCTCCTCCTCGTTTTCGCAAATGACCTCGGGAAACAGGCGGGTCTGCTCTTTTAAAAATGTCTGTATGCAAAGTTCATCCATGGTTTTTCCTCTCTTTGTTCAAATTTTATCATAGTATGAAACGCACTATTCCGCAACTTTTATTTCCTTTGCAGGCGCAAACGCATAAAGCAGGATCTCCTTGACGTGCTTACCCGTTCCGCGTTCAAGCGCCTCTTTGTAATAATGCATCTGGCGGCTGTAACGCGCAAGGAATGCCTCCTCTTCCATAAGACGGTCCGTCTTGTAATCCACAAGCACCCATGCCTCATCCTCCAAAAAGCAGGCATCGATCACCCCCTGGATGAGCACCGTCTCTTCCTGCGCCGATGGCCCGTATACCTCCCGTCCCGGCACACCCATGACGAAGGGATGCTCCCTGTACAGATCCCCCGCCTCCGCAGCCTTTTTCATCCGTAAAAACAGCGGCGTTTTAAAAAATCGCACAAGATCCTCCTCGTTGACCTGCTCGCGCTGCGCCTGCTTGCACTTGCCCTCCGCAACCAATGCATCCATGAGATCTTTGATCTTATCCGTATCAAACGACGCGTCGATCGCGGCAAAATTGAGGCACTCAAGCACCCTGTGATAGGCGCTTCCGCGAAACGTCCCGAGGGAGACTTCCTGCGTCTTTTGCGCAGCAAAACGCGGCACATACAGATCGTCTTTGTCAAAAACAAACATCGGCGCACCTTCCTCGAAAAGTTCCTCCGATACCGCCGGGTCCTTCTTGATGGCGGAGACGGATACTTTCTCCGGGAAGTACAAGGGCTCCTTCGGCACCTCGGTCACGGGCTGCACCTGCTCTCCGGCTTCTTCTTCAAATTGCCTGCGCAGCATCCCGTAAGCAAACGTCCTTCGCGCATGTTCCTCGGTCAGCTCCTCCATGTTCCGCGGCGTATATTCCGCCCCATAGCGGGCATAACTTGCCAGGATCCACTGCGTCATACTCGTGCTTTGGATGCGATGCAAAAAGCTTAAAGGCGGCATGAAATCGCCATCTTTTATCGGAAACGGTCTTTCAAATTGTGCCAAGCTCTTTTCCCTTTCCTTCTCCGACGCGGTCATCATCATGTATAATTTCTGCTCCGCACGCGTCGCAGCCACATACAAAAGGCGGGTCCTCTCGCCGTAGTTTTCCTTTTTCTCGACCTTCTCAAAGATCTTGTGACGGATGGTATCGTACTTCAGGCGCTTTTTATGATCGATATAACGCACGCTGATGCCCATATACGGATGCAGGCGTACCATGCTGGCACCGCTTGGAAACTGCAATTTGCCGGACAGATTGGCAAGAATCACCACGGGAAATTCCAACCCCTTGCTCTTGTGCATCGTCATAAACTGCACTTCATTGCCGCCACCCTCCGGCGGTTCGGCCTCGGTCTCCTTTGTCTCCTCCCGGCAGACGTCAAGATAGCGCACAAAATGATACAAGCTCCGGTAGGAACTCTTCTCGTACGTGCGCGCGATCCGCAAAAGTTTCTCAAGGTTGGCAAGGCGGACCTTCCCTTCGGGCATGGACAAAACGATCGCGGGCAGTCCCGTCTCCTCGTAAAATGTCGTAAGAAACGCGCCGATCCCCGTGGTAGACGCCTTTTGCCTCTGTGCATCGATCCACGCTCTAAAGTCCGCAAGACGGTCGCAAAGCTCCGTCCCCTCCTCCGCCGTATACGCAAACACAGACTGATGAAACGGGATCCTTTCCTCCTTGGCGTAGGCGCCGATCCGAGCCATTTCCTCGTTGGAAAAAGCCCACAGCGGTCCGCGCATCAGTCCGACAAGCGGAAGATCCTGCAGAGGATTCTCCAAAACACTTAACGCATCACGGACCAATCCGACCTCTAAGGTCTGGAAAAAATCCGTCCTGCCTTCTACCTTAAGCGGAATCCCACCTGCGCGCAGAATGTCCGCGATCTCCATCGCCTCTTTATTTTTGAGAGCGGAGGAAAGAATACAGATGTCCTTATACTGCGCCGTGCGGAAGGCGTCGGTCTTTTTATCGTAAATGGCAAGGCCGTCCTTTTCATCGGTGATCTTAAGGATCAATTCCCGGATGGCATCACCCTCTTTTTGCGTCTCCTTGTCGACAATATACAGCTCTGTTTTATTTCTTATATCATCATTATATTTTTTATAATTTTCACACGGATGCAGGGCCACGTTGTCATCATAATCGATCCCACCCATGTCCTTTCGCATGATGCAGCCGCACAGACGGTTGACATCCTCAAGGACCGTGGGGAAACTGCGGAAATTCATACGCAGCTCCACGCGGGTCTGCGCCGATTTTTCCGTGGTATAGGTCTCATAGCGCCGATTAAAAAGCTCCGGTCTTGCCTGTCGGAACCGGTAGATGCTCTGCTTCACGTCGCCGACGCAGAAAACATTGTGCTTCTTTTCCTTGCCCGGCAGATTCTCTTTGGATACGGACATTAAGATGTATTCCTGCAAAAAATTGCTGTCCTGATATTCATCGATCATGATCTCTTCAAAATACCCGGCAAAATCAAGCGCCACTTCCGTGGGGCTGCCCGTCTCTTTGTCCACCAAGATCTCCAGCGCCAGATGCTCGATGTCCGCAAAGTCAAGGATGCACTTCTCCGCCTTGGCAAGCTTTAAGCGCACCATAAAATCCAGTGTCATATTGCGGAGCACATCGATCATGGGCTCCGTACGTGCGTTGAATCTGCGCACTTCCTCCCCCGGCAGGACCGTAAGTTCCCCTAATGATTTGATCCCATTCTTGGCACGGTTGCGGCCGGCCAGGATCAGATCTTTTAACGCGTCCAGTTCTTCCTTCGGCTCGTCTTTCCCGCACTTGTAGGAAGCAAATTTGTCCCACTCCCTGGCTTCATGAAAGGCATCATAACACTGCTCATAACTCTCCGGCACAGGGATATTTTCGATCCACGCGAGATCCTTTGTCAGCAGTTCTTTTGTTTTTTCAAAATGATCGTCCGTCTCGCACAGCCGGATCCCCATCAAAAGCTCTTCCCGCGCCGCATTCATCACGGTACGAACATAAGAAAGCAGCTGATATTCCCAGGAGGAAGCATCCTCCTTTTTGGGATCCTTTCCGACCTCCGAGAGCCATTTTTCGGGATAGGGCTCGCTTTGCGCATATTTGTAGAGGTCAAAAATATAATCCTCCAGCTGCCCGTCCCTACGGTCGTTCATGTAATTTTCCATGAAATCAAGGAAATCTTCGCTGCCGTCTTCGTAGTATTCCTCTAACATCTCCTCGAAAATATCATGGGAAAGCAGTTTGACTTCCTGTTCGTCCGCCAGGCGAAATCCCGGCTGGACCTCCGTTTTGTAAAAATAATTGGAAACCACATAATTGCAAAAACTGTCAATGGTACAGATCTTGGCATTATGGACTAAGATGCTTTGCCTCTCGAGATTGGCATCCCCCGGATTTTCCTCCAGGCGCGATGCGATCTCACGCGTGATCCTCTCCTTCATCTCCGAAGCTGCCGCTTTGGTAAATGTCACCACCAGCAGGCGGTCGATATCCACCGGATGCTCCGGATCCGTAATCATAGAAAGGATCCTCTGCACCAAAACAAACGTCTTGCCGCTTCCCGCCGCGGCACTGACCAAAATATCACAATCCCGATAGTCCCTTATGTTTTCCTGTTCCGTTGTTAATCCCATCAGGCATCCTCACCTTCCATATCCGCCCGCATCCGGGTATAATACTCCGCCGGCTTCAGACTCTCGGGCGTCTCCGTTTCAAACCCCGGGATCTCATCATCCCGCATGCAGATCCCCGCATAAACGCAGTATTGACAACTGCTTTTGCTTCCTATCTTCATAGGCTGCGGCGACAGCATACCGTCATTTATCTCTTCGATCATCTTCTCGCTTTTAAAGACCGCATAATCCATACAGGTCTTAAGATCCTCGGCAGAAACTGCATCCTTTGCCGTATAGGCGCCTGCATTGGCTTTTTCATGTTCCGTACCGCCTTCAAGCATCCCATGCATCACGGTTTTGTCCCGCATCTCCAACCAAAAGGCCTGCGTATCATCGACCGGTGTGCCGTTATCCATTTCCTTTTTCTTGCGGTCTTTGACATCCTTACTCTCCAGCATCGGGTCATACATCCGGTAATACATCATGGCGGAAGGCACCACCTGCAGGTCCTCTCCCGCATCTTTCGTCTGTTCCTTCAGCATATCGATCGCTGCATGCATATAAAACATCAGCTGCATCTGCCGGCCGTAGTACAGTT
Source organism: uncultured Eubacterium sp. (assembly GCA_905236235.1). GTDB lineage: Bacteria > Bacillota > Clostridia > Lachnospirales > Lachnospiraceae > RUG14243. The sequence goes on from CAJOPA010000007.1 coordinate 9,935, forward strand.
CCTCCGGCGAAACGGTCTTGTCGCCCGTCTTGTAATCCACGATACGTACGCCCAACTTTTGGTTGCCGTCTTCATCCTCCATCCTTGCCGTATCCAAACGATCGATGGTCCCGGCCAGCGCATAGGTGCCATCCTTGCCCTCCACGGTAAACGGGAGCTCATGCCCCACAACTTGAAACGTTCCGTCCGCAATCTGCGCCGTCACCATTTCCACCGTGCGCTTAAACACCCGGGTAAGACGCTTGGTCAGATAGCGATAGCGCGCCGTATCCGAGATACCGGTATCCTCCGCCGCCAGAAGAGCTTCCTCCATGGCTTCCTTGGAAAATCTTTCCCTGTCCTCTTCGGAGATCTCGTCAAATGCAAGCCCGGCCGTAAGTACGTGGGACGTATAACCGTCCATGGCCGCGTGCAGCACCGTACCGATCTGGGCATCATCAACACCCATGATCATGCGTTCCCTAAGATGCAATCCGTAATTTAAAAAATACTGGTAAGGACACTGCGCAAAGGTCTGCAGTCGGCTCACACTAAACCGCGTAAATTCACCGTACAGGCGCTTTAATGTCTCGGTGGAAAGCTTCTCCTCCTCATTGGCAAAAAACGCTGCACGTACCATCGCCTGCGCCCGTCCGGCACATCCGGGCCGGCCCAAGAAAGCGGCATACTGTCGAACCGCCTTTCCCCAAAGCACACCGTCCTCGGGATCTTTGACGAGCGTACGCAGCAGATCTCCGAAAGCGTATAACTGCGCCTCCGGCGTTGTCGATCCCTCCGTAAAGGGGATCTTTTCCATAGCCGAAGCGACCGTTTCCCTCGCAAGTGACGGGAAGAGTCCCAGTATCTCGGGAATCAGAAAAGACTGCTGCAAAGAAGCGCCGTCCCGATCCTTTTCCGCATACAAAAGATACAGCCCGTCCGACGGCTGCGTCATATTTTTATACAAGTAGAAACGCTCCAAAAGCGCCTTGCCTTTGGTTCCGTAGGCGATGGAGATCCCGCGTTCAAGCAGACTCTCCCGCTCAAGCTCCGAAAGGATACCGCCGCCGCTTCCCGTCGACGGAATCATCCCTTCGTTACATCCTATAAGAAATAAAATCTTGTTTTGATTAATCCTTGTGCGCTCGATATCTCCGAATAATACAACATCACTGCGCAGGGGAATCATGCCGACGGATACGGCGGAGAGACCTGCATCCAAAAACTCCGCAAACTCGCCGATCCCGGTGACTTCCTCGCCGAGGAGATCATACAAACGCTCCAAAAGCCCCATGACCAGCGGATAGATCTGCCGCGTCTCCTCCGCGCCTGCTGCGTTTTGATGCTTCGCCATGTCTTCGGCCATCTGCGTAAGAGCATTTCCCACATCGACCGTAACCAAAAGATCATACAGGGCAACCACAAAGTCCTTGACCTTGATCTCCTTGCCCTTGCAAAGGGCGCGAAGCGGTGCAAACTGCGCCATCAGATCCTTGCGGATCTCCTCCATCCGGGCCATCCGTTCCTTGGAATATTGGAGCGGATTGCGGCTCCAAGGTTTTTCCCATTGATATCCGTGACGGATCCCGCAGGCAAGAAGATAGTTTTCGAGCAGATCGACCTCCTGCTGCGCAAGCCCCGACAGACCGCAGCGCAGATAGCTCATCACCGTATTGCCGCCGAAATCATGCACGAGCATCTGCAAAATCCCTCGCAGACTCTCCGTAAACGGATGAAAAAATACGGAACGCGTCGCATCCAAAAAGTACGGGATTCCGTAACGCTCAAAGATCCGGCCGGCCTCCGGCCCGTAGCTTTCCACATCCCCGCACACCACGGCAAAATCGCCAAAATCATAGCCATCATCCCTTACAAGCGCAAGAATCTGCATCGCCACGTATTCCAGTTCCTCCGCGGGCTGCACGGCCCTAAGGATACGGATGTTCTCGGCCTTTTGCGGATAAGCGGGTCTTCCCGGCCGAAACGCTTTTTCCTCCAACCAAGCCAGATCCGGCGCCTTGGCAAAGCGATGCTCCCTCGCTGCGTCCATACGGATCTCCGTGATCCGGTCCTTTGTCAGGCCGCATCTTTCGGCGATCATGCGCGTATTTTTCACGTAATTGCGACTCAGATAAAACAGCTCCTGCATGGAGGCTTCCGTCATCTCCAACGGCTCTTCCTTCCCCAGGGTCACGGTCAGGCGCACGTCCTCCGCGACCTTTAGGATCTCCTCAAAAACCGCCAGCTGAATCGGCGTAAATCCCGTAAATCCGTCAAACACCACCGTCGCGTTGCGAAGCAGCCCGGTTTGGGAAATCTTGTGGCAGACAAGCTCCATCCGGTCCTCCGCCGTGATGAATTCTCCGCCGCAAAGCTCCTCATACGCACGGTAGATCGTGCAGATATCAAAAAGTTTTGATCGAAGCGCTCCCTCCTCGAGATCCGCAACGATCTCCGCAAGTCCCTCGGAGGAGATCCTGTACTGGGACAGCTCCGTCAAAAAGGATTTGATCTCATCGACATAGCCCATCCTGCGAAGATCCCCCCGCAGTGCATGAATCTCGTCCATCTTGTCGTTGATCACACGGCGCAGCAAAAAGTTTTTGCCCATGTCGTCGAGCACCACGCCGCTGCCCTCGCCGGCCTCGGAAAGCACACGATAAGCGAGACGTCCGAAGCTAAGGACGTCAATATTAAAGAGCGCATGCTGCGGATGCATATCCACCAGGATCCGCTGCGTCTCCATGGAAAATTGATCGGGAATGATAACAAAAAAAGATTTCTCGGGATGCGCCACGGCATCCGCAATCAGATCATGATAGAGGCGGTAAGTCTTACCGCCTCCCGATTGACCGTAAATATATTGCAGCATCCTTTACCCCTTTTCTCAGGCCTGCATATGTTCCTCAAGCCATCCGAGCACATCCGCCACGACTTCCTCTCGGCCGATCTCGTTGTGCAGCTCATGGCGCATGCCCGGATACAGTTTCATGCTATAGTCGGCAAAGTCCCGCTTTTGCATCTCTGCGTCGACCTTGCGCATGCCATCGCCCCAGTTGCACACCGGATCTTCTTCTCCGGAGATGAAAAACATGGGAAGTGCAAGCGGCAATTTGTCATACCAGCCCTTATCCGTGACAAATCCCAAAAGATTCTCCAGATCCAGATAGCCGGAGATGGTAAACATGAAACCGCAATAGGGATCCTCGTTGTATTTTTTAACGATCTCCTTATCCCTTGTCAGCCAGTCATAATCCGTCTCGGCATTTGGAATATGGGAATTGTAGGAACCGAACATCACCTTGGTGATAAAGGGAGAACGATACTTTTCTCCTTTGATCTTTACAAGCTTCGTAACAACCTTGCCTGCGCCCAAAGCCGGATTGGGGCCGGCACTGCCGGAGATCACCGCACCGTTTACAAGCTCCCCGCGAAGCGCCAGATACGCACGCGTAAGGAAGGATCCCATACTGTGTCCGTAGAGAAATACCGGAATCCCGGGATAAGCTTCCTTCATCTTTTCCGTCAAAAGGATCTCATCCTGCACCATGTATCTCCAGCCGTCCTTCGGCGCAAAATATCCCAGATCCTCATCCGTGGACACGCTGTCCTTATGGCCGATATGATTATCTCCGTAGACAAGGTATCCCTGCGCCGTAAAATTGGCGATGTAATCCTCATAGCGCTCCACATGCTCCGCCATGCCGTGGATCAGCTGGATCATGGCCTTCGGCGCCCCTTCTGTCGGTGCATAAACAAAATACTTGACGTTGTTTACCCCGTTGGTGCTTAAAAAAGTATCCGTCGTCTTAACAAAATCCATCCCTTTCCCCTCCATTTTCATTTTAGCATATTATCATCACTCCCGCCCGTATCGGCACGTAAAAGCGGGAGATTTCTCCGGCCGCATCATCCGAAAGAGATCAACAGTACATACATGGAGTCTTCGCGGATATAGGATGCCGAAGTGATCCCCGGACAATAGTCCACGATATGACTCTCGTCAATGAAATACGCCATCGTCAGATCCAAAAGATCATACGAGGCAAATTTGATCCCCACGGACGTCCCGTTGTTGTAACCGTAGGCAAGCAAACTGCCGATGGTATCCGCATCCCACTCTGCCACATACAGTCCCTCATGCACATAGTAGCTGTCCGCCGTCGCCGTGCAGACAGGCAGCGTAAAGGTCCCATACGGTTCATGGCTGCGCTGCATTTCCTCCGTGGTAAAGCCAAAGTAGGCATAATCAATAAACGAGATATCACTGATATCCTCGCCGCTGTCGCGCGCATAGGAAGCATTGCCCCACGTTACGTCCACATAGTAATATTCTCCGTCCAGACGCACCAGATTCCAGGCATGGGTCTCGTCTCCGGCCACGCCCTCCACCACGCAGCACTCGATCCCCGCCAGGGTGCACAAATACTGATATGCCGCAGCGTAGCCGCGACAAACCGTCTCTCCGTATAAAAAGACGCTTAAAACATTTTGATTTTCCTGTGCCTCGATATTGTAAGACACATTGGTGATAAGCAGACGGAACAAATGCAGGGCCTTGTCGTAATCCGTCTCATCCTCGGAAAGAAAAGCCAGATACCCTGCCGCCGCTTCCTCGACCGCTGCCGCATAAGCTTCCTTTTGCGTCTCCGTCATGGTATAGATCGGAGAAAAGGTCATCTTGGTCACCTGATCCGAGCTGTCGGTATACACCGTATAGGTGTAACCGTCAAACCAGAAAAGCTCTCCGTAATCGGCACGTACCGCCGTAAAAGCCACATCCAGCACATCGATGGAATGGGTGGAAACCTCCACGTCTTTTTCAAAGTGCAAAATGGCATCATAGACCTCGTCATAGACCTGCTTTGTCTCTGCATCCAACATGCTGTAGGCATAACACTGGTCGGAGACATGGGGTACGTCCTCTTCCGTCGCCGTATCCGTCACATCGGATGCATTATCAACGGTCTCCGGGTTCTCCTCCTCCGACGTCTCCTCTCCGGACTCCTCCTCCGAGGAAGAACTCGCCCGGCCGCTCTCGTCCAAAGGATCTTCTTCCTGCGAAAATGCCTGCCCCAGCGCATTATCGATCACCGAAGAGATCTTTCCTTTACCGAGGCATCCGGCAAGAAGCCCGATCAAACACAGAAGCAGTAAGATCCTGCCGATCCTGCGCATCTTTCCAAAAATCATGCTTATTCTCCGTCAGACCGTCTACAGAACGGTCCAGTCCACTTGTAATTCCTTCAAAAAATCCTGCACCCAATCATCCCACAAAAGTGCCGCATCACGTTGGGGCGTAAATGTAAGATAATTGATCCCCGTCGTCAGCCGCAGCCCCCGGGCATCATAATCGATCCGCAGCAAAAATTCCTTCACGGCCTCCGTTCCCGGCGCGTCCATAACCATCCCCGCATCGCTTCCTTCCCGCGGAAGAGACAGCACGAAACGGCAGGACAACGGCTTGCGCTGTCCCTTGATCTGTTCACTGATCATCTCACGCAAATAACCGTAGGGGAGATTTTCTCCCTCCGCCACGTCCGGGATCTCGACTTCGTCCTCACCGTAATACCCAAACGGCACGCCGCCTTTTAAGGAAAAGGTGTATTCGCGTACGATCTCCGCCTCCGTGAGACGAAATCCGTCAAAGGTATCCGTCAGGAGAAATCGATGCATAAATGTCCTGACATCCCCAATCTGAACAGAAAGCATAATCTTCCTTCCTATCGGTTGTGTACGATCCCCGTTACCGTATAGCCGGCCTCTGTCACGGCATTCTCAAGCACTGCGTCCTCAACGGATGCATCAAAATTCACAAAAGCAGTGTTTTTGTCAAGATCCACCGTGGCGGTGATCCCTTCGATCCCGTCCAAAGCCTTTTGTACGTGGGCCTGGCAGTTCTTGCACATCATACCCTCGATCTTGATCTCCGCATCATATTTCTTTTTACCGAACATCTCTGTATCCTCCTTTTCCGTCTGCCCGTCGGACAGATCGGAGGTCTGCAAACTATCGTCTTTTTTATTATAACCTATTTTCTCCGGGGTTTCTTCCTTTACTTTAAAAAATTTAATGCGCAGCGCATTCATGACCACACAAACGGAACTCAAACTCATGGCAGCTGCGCCAAACATGGGGTTTAAGGTAAGCCCGAAAACCGGATACCACACGCCGGCAGCAAGCGGAATACCGATCACGTTATAAATAAAGGCCCAGAACAGATTTTCCTTGATATTGCGCATCACGGTGCGGCTTAAGCGAACGGCGGTCACAACATCCGTCAGACTGCTTCTCGCCAAAATGATATCCGCACTCTCCATGGCGATCTGCGTACCGGCGCCGATGGCGATCCCCACGTCCGCAGCCGCCAGCGCGGGCGCATCATTGATCCCGTCGCCGACCATGGCGACCATCCGACCTTCCTCATGAAGTTTCCGGATCATGGCCTCCTTGTCTGTCGGAAGCACCTCGGCATAAACATCATCCACGCCGACGCGCTCGGCCATCGCCTGCGCCGTCTCTTTTTTATCCCCGGTCAGCATGACCACACGGATCCCCAGAGACCGCATCGAGACAATGGCGGATCTGCTGTCCGGCTTTAAAGCATCCTCCAGCACAAGATACCCGGCGTACGTACCCGCCGTTGCAAAAAGGATCACCGTGCGTCCTCCGGAGGCTTTCCTGTTCGTCTCGGCGATCACATCCTCCGGAAGATCCACGCCGTGCTCCCGCAGGCAGGCCACATTCCCGCCAAGGACAGCTACGCCGTCAACCTTTCCCGTCACGCCGCGTCCCTGCTCATTTGCAAAATCCTCCGCGGGAAGCACCGCCACCCGGCGAAGCGCCGCATATTCCGTAACGGCACGTGCAAGCGGATGTTCGCTGAGCGCTTCGAGAGATGCCGCCTTTTGCAGAAAATCATCTTCATTGACACCTTCCCGCAGCACCATCTCGCATACGGCGGGTTTCCCCATGGTGATGGTCCCCGTTTTATCAAGCACAACGCAGTCCACTTTGTGCGCCTGCTCCAATGCCTCTCCGGACCGAAGCAGGATATGGTACTGCGCACCTTTTCCTGTTCCCACCATGATTGCCACGGGTGTTGCCAGCCCCAGTGCGCAGGGGCAGGAAATAACCAGTACGGAGATGCCGAGCGTAAACGCAAAGGAGACGCTCTCTCCCGCGATCAGCCATGCGATCACGGTGATCACGGCGATACCGATCACCACCGGCACAAAGATACCGGCGATCTTGTCCGCGATCCTTGCGATCGGCGCTTTGGAGGCACTTGCCTCATCCACCAGGCGGATCATTTCCGCAAGCACCGTATCCTCACCCACTTTTTCCGCCTGCATTTCAAAGGAACCGGTGGTGTTGACCGTAGCGGTATAGACCCGATCGCCCACTTCCTTGTCCACGGGCATGCTTTCTCCCGTGACCGCGGACTCATCAATGGAGGAGCTTCCCTTTGTCACGATGCCGTCTGCGGGAATATAGACGCCCGGACGGATCAGCAGGATATCTCCCACGCGCAGCTCTGCCGCGGGCTTTTCCACCCATTCGCCATCTGCGAGCACCAACGCCGTCTTCGGCGTCAGATCCATCAGGTGTTCGATCGCCTCGCCGGTCTTTTTCTTGGACTTGGCTTCCAGGTATTTTCCCACGGTGATCAGCGTCAGGATCGTGCCCGCCGACTCCAGATAGATCTGAGAGCGATACTGCTCCACCAGTGCGAGATCTCCGTGTCCGAACCCGTAGCTTAAGCCATACATCGCCACGATCCCGTAGACAAGGGCCGCCGTGGCACCCAGGGCGATCAGGGAGTCCATATTGGGATCTCTGCGCCAAAGCATCCGGAATCCGACAGAAAAATATTTACGATTTAATAAAACGATCGGAACAACCAGTATCGCCTGCGTCAGCACCAATACCATGGCATTTTCCGTGCCCATGAACCATCCGAAAAAGAACAGATCCGCCGGCGCATTGCCATGCTCCGCAAGCATGGTCCCCATGGAGACGAGCATCAGGATCACCCAAAATCCCAGGGACAGGAAAAGCCGGCGTTTCATGGCCGCCTCCTCCTCCGAAAGCCCGCTCGTCCGTCCGCTGCTGCTTTCAACTACGGACGATGCAGGCGAAGCCGTCGCGCCTCCTTTTTGCATCAGGGAGGCGCCGTATCCGGC
>CAJOPA010000008.1 GCA_905236235.1 uncultured Eubacterium sp.
CATTTTCGTATGACCGTTGATGTGACCAATGCATGATAAAATATGAGTAATTACAAGGAGTGTAACAATGAGTAAGAAAGAAAAAAATCAAAATTTTCTTGTCACCGTCCGCAGCAGGGAGAATGCTACCTGGCAGGGTACGGTGAAGTGGATCGAGAGCGGTAAGCAGGAGAACTTCCGCAGCGCTCTGGAGCTCTTAAAGCTTATGGACTCCGTATTGGAGGAGTCGGAGGAAGCACCTGCGGCGGAGTGATCTTTTTGATCAATTCTTAAATATTTCTTAAATCCTGCCGCAGGGAGTTTACTTTTGGACGCCTTGTGGTATGATTGCACTACCATCTTTGTATTTCTTGGGAGTTTCTTCCCAAAGATCGCATGTTTGGAAAGGATACAATTGCATATTGTTTTATTCGGAAGATCGCAGGCGGATCTTTGTCTTTTGACGGTTGCATATCTGATGCGCAGGGTTGCATCCGCAGGGGAATTGACCGTTTGGGATCGAACGCGTGACGGAGAACTGCTTCGTGTGCTGGACGAGGATTTTTGTAAAAATCGCCTCTGGGGTCCGGAGGACTATCCCGGCTTTGATTTTATGGAAGCGCACTTTGCATGGAGTCCGTCGATATCTTCGGAGGCTTCCCCGTGGATACTGTCCTATCTGGGGACAGAGGACGGGAGCGCATGGATCGCAAAGGAGAAGGATCTGCTTCTTTTTGGCGTGGCGGATGCCTGTCGGGAGAGCGTGAAGGCAATGCAACAATGTCTTCTGGGGTTTCGCAGACCCGCGTGGATCCTGGTGCGCGGATTCGGATGTAAAAAAGAGGCGTTCGATCTTCTTCAAAGGCGCAATCCTTTTCTTATGGACACCGTTTTTTTAAAGGAAAACGCGGAAAGTGCCGCCTTGCGGGAAAGGATCGGCTATGGCCTGTGGCAGATGGAGGACGCGGAAAGGGAACGATTTTTTTACGGACCGGAGCTTACGGGGATCCGCCGCGGAGCAAGGTGGATGGTCAGGGAAATCCTTGCGGAGGAGATGGTAAAGCACTGTGAGGAAAAGGAAAGGAGAAGAGAATGGGGGTAATATTTTTGGGAGCGACGGTGCCGAAGGAGAAGGTTAGCGCCCATGCGCTCCTGTATTGCGCATGGCTCGGGGAGCAGATGCGGGAGGAGTATCTGCTCTATATATCCCCCCGGGCGGGGGACTATCCGTCCGGGATGTTCCCGGGACAATCGAGCTACGCGGGGATGCAACGGGAAGGCGCGGATTTTTTTCTGCAGGGGATGGAGTATCTGCTGGGGCTTACGGTGGAAGGAGGCCCGGGCAGGGAGGAGATCCTGCAGGCTTGTCGGCGGGGATTTGGCCCGCGGATGCATGTGCTTGCCGGCCTCGCGTCCGCAAGCAGGCGAAGGCAGGAAGCGATCCTGGAGCGTGCAGCAGACGAGCTTTTGATGATCGTAGACGGAGGCGGGTACCCATCTGCGGACAAGGATGCATTTGCGCGGGGAAAAGGCAAGGATGGCGGTCGGGATGCGCGGGCCTGTGAGCATACCCGGGTATGGCTCCTCCACCGTGACAAGCAGTCGCTTCAGGATTTCTTTGCAAAGCATTGCCTGCGGGAGGAGGACATTTTCCTGGTCTGCGACTGGGAGGAGACGGATCCCATGCAGCCGCACAATATCGCCCGTTCCTATGGCCTGCCCTTGGAGAAGGTCTATGGGATCACCTATGAACCGATGCTCGCCGAGGCCTATGCCAAGGGCAAGATCCATCCGTTTTACCTTCTTCATACCAAGGTGTTAAAGACGAGCCGTGATCTGTCCTTTCAAAGGGATCTGCATCGAGCCTTTGGTGCGATCCGCCTGCGGGAACAAAAGCGATCGGAGAGGAGGGCTGCGGCATGAACCTAAAGGAGCAGACGGTACGGGATTTTGAAAAAAGTCTGCAGGAAGCGCTGTACGGATACATGACGCAGCTGGGGATCCGCGGAGGCATGTATGAGACCTATAGGAAGCAGCGGGAACAGCTGCTTCAAGACCGCAAAGCCGCTCTGTACGGGGATGCTGCCGCCAAAAGCAGACTGCTTTCTTTGATCAGGAAGTTTTTGGAGGACAGGGAGATATGGTTATGTAAACCTGAGACGGATCGGGAAAGGTTTGTTGTCTTATTGGCGTATTATCGTCAAACCTATGGAAAAGAGGGGCTTGGTCGCGTGCTTTCCTATGTGGAGAGCGGTACGGTCAAGGGCGTATATGCATCGCACATTCCTTACCTTACCCCTGATGTCTTTCGGGAGGCGGCGGCCGGAGAGATCTTTGGAGAGGTTTTTGGCCTTGGCGAGGCAGAGGTGTTTTTGCCCTTTTCTCCGGAAGGGATCCATTGCGGCGTCAGTGCCCCGGACAGGGACGGCTATGCCTGCTGGATCCTGTTGGAGGGAAAGCTTACGTGTCTGCCGTATTACTGTATCCCCGAGGAGCATTTGATGAAGATCTGCAAGCGACTGTCCTTTCATTGTAACGGAGAAGGGATGACGGTGCATCACGGCTATACGGTGGGTGACAGGACAGACGAGATGCGCGTGATCGTGACCCGCCCGCCCTTTGGGGAGACCTGGGCGTTTTTCCTTCGCAGATTTGACACGTTCCGCCATCGTTTGCTGACGGATCTGGTGACGGGACCGGGGAGTGCGCATGTGATCGATTTTTTAAAAACAGCACTGCTTACCCATCGCACCATGGCGGTGACCGGGATGCAGGGAAGCGGCAAGACGACGATGCTGACCGCCCTTTGCGGGGAGATCCCGGAGAGCTATACCCTGCGGATCTTGGAGCAGGTCTTTGAGCTGCACCTGCGCAAGCTCTATCCGCACAGAAACATTCTGACCATCCGACAGACGGAGGCGATCGACGGGCAGGAAGGGCTGGATCTTTTAAAAAAGACGGACGGATGCGTGACGGTGGTGGGGGAGGTTGCCTCGGCGAAGGTGGCTTCCTATATGGTGGAGGCCTCGAAGGTGGCATCGCTGTTTACCTTATTTACCCATCATGCAAGCTCCACGGATGCCCTTTTGATGTGGCTGCGCAACAGTCTGCTGACGGAGGGCGGGTTTCACAATGAGACGATGGCGCTGCGTCAGGCGGTGGATGCTGTCCGCTTTGACGTGCATATGGCCCGGGATCCGGAAGGAAACCGACGGATCGTACGGATCAGTGAGATCGTTCCTGTGAGCGGGCAGGCGTGCTATGAGGAGAGGGTCCTGTTTTTGTTAAAGGACGGCGAGTATGTTTGCGTGCAGCCCCTGTCGGAGCAGACGATGCGGGAAATGGGGGAAGTATGGGAAAGGGGGATCCGGGATCGTGAAAATCCTGTGTTTGGCAGTGCTGGCGACAGTGTATGCTGTGCTTAGCGGGATAGTAAGACAAAGAAAAAAGGCGATGCAGGCGTTTCTCACTTTTTTGTACCGATTGGAGTCGCTTTGCAGGGAAAACTCGCCGATCTCGGATGCCGTGGAGGAAGCCCTGACGGACAATCAAACCGCGTTTGTCTATGTGTCGTTTCTTTTTGGAGAGGTTCTCCTGGATCCGTCCTTTTTTCACAAAAGGAGTCTTCAAAGATTTCTTTACGGCGGGATTCCGGAAGGGGTGCGGTTGTTTCAAGCCGGCATGGAGGTCCTTCAAGAGGAAGGATACAGCGCGGCACATAGGGAACTGTTTGAGACGGCGCGGATCAGGATCGAGGAGGAGATCCTTTGCGAAGAGCAAAGAAGGATAGGATACAGCGGTTGCTTTTTTATGATCCTGCTTCCCCTCTGGACGGTGCCCTTCTTAAAGACCTGGGCCATCCATGTGGCTGCGGAAATGGAGGCGTACTATACCGGCGCCTACCATGCTCTCTGCGGGTTTGCCTTGTTTTTGCTCTGCGGTCTGCTGGCCTTGGTTTTCTTTCGCTGTCGCTTTTACGGATGCCTGCCCCAAAAAAGCGAAGGCTCTCTCACCCTGCTTCCGGGGATCTTTTCCGACCTCTATTGCCGGATCCTGTTTCGGTTTCCGCGGTATGCGTCAAAGCTCGCCTGCCTGTTAAAGCAGGAAGGGCGCGGCGGGACGCTTGCGGGAGTACACGGCCGGGCCGCTGTCTGCATGCTTTTGTTTGCGGCGGGGTTTTATCTGACGGGCCTAGATTTTTTCGGAAAATGGCAGGGAGGATTCATGGCGGTAGCGGGCGCTTTGATCGGCATGTTTTTTCCGCGTATGCTTGTGCTTTTTCATATCGCAGAGAGCGGCGAGGAGAAAAAGAGGGAGTGCATCCGTCTCATGCATATGGTGCGTCTTTTGACCGTCGACGGATGGATCGCGGGAGAGGATCTTACGGAGCGTGTGACGGGTGTGGCCGTTTATTGCAAGCAGCCCCTGGAGGATATGCTGTTTGCCTTGGAACGGGGGGAGGATCTTGCCGCAAGAAAGCCTGCATTTCTTGCGGAAGGCCTGACGGCCGCAAATGACCTGGGAGTTGTAAAGGGCTTTGCGAGTCTGCCGTCCTTGTGTCGGTTTGAGGAGACCAAATATTGGGAAGAGGAAAAAAGACGGGAGTCGGACCGCATGATGATGGTGCGTTTTTGTGCTTTTCTTCCCGTGGGACTGATGGTCGTATTGTATCTGATCCTTCCGTTTGTTTTGGAAGGATTGGGGCGCATGGCGGCCTACGGTGAGGGATTTGGATATTTGATGTAAGTAATACTTTATGTAAACTTAACTTTATGTAAACCAAGGAGGAGTTTATTATGGAAAACAGTTTAAAAGGATTATCGCTTGCAGCAGGGATCATCATTACCTGCATTGTGATCAGTTTGGGATTTTATATTGCCAGGGAGGCGTCTGATACCGCATCCTTGGGGGCGGGACAGATCAGTAAGCTGAATGCGGAATTTTCGGATGCGTCCTTAACCATTTATGACGGTACGGAGATCTCGGGCAGTGAGGTGGTCAATGTCATCCGCAAATCCGAGGAGGATACCGTGGGGATCCTGGTCATGACGGCCAAGACGACCACCTACTACATTCATGAATTTGATCCCGTAAGCGGCGAGATCCTAAAGACGGCGTCTACATCCTACAAGTCCGCCCGCGATGCTTCCTCGGAGAATTATATCAATCCCACGGGCCGCTTTGAAGGCACCGTGGTCCGGGATATCAATGGCACGATCACGGGGCTGGTTTTTTTGCAAAAATGATCGGGGAGGAAGAAACATGGAGCAGGGATGGAAGCTTTTGGCGATGGGATGCAGCGTCTGGATGCTGATCCTGGCGATGAGCCTTGCCATGGGCTATGAAAGGGATGCGGGCGAGGCCGTGCGGCAACTGCCCGTAGAGATCTTTGCGGGAAAGGACTGATCTATGGAAAATGCTTTTTCCAAAGTGGTGGCGATCTTGCTTACCGTCGCGATGCTTTTTGGCGTCCCCTATGTCTATGAGAGGCAGCGCAACGAAAACATCCTGCAATACTATCTGACTGCCAAGTCCGTGGAATTTGTGGATGGGATCCGGCATACGGGATTTGTGAGTGAGGAAGGACTGGATGCGTTTTACTATCTCTTATCCCGCACGGACCGGCTGTATGCGGTGGATCTGGTTCATGAAAAGCGAGTGGTGGACGAGAATACGCTGACAAGCGTGTGGGAAGCCTATGGAGAAAAGGATATGCGGGAGATCTTTGCATCGGGAGAAGTGTATGACTTTGCAACCGGGGACAGGATCTTATTGACGATGACGGGACAAAACGGAGAAACCCTGGTTTCTTACGGTGGTACGATCCTGGCGGAGCGAGAAAGGAAGGGGAGTGACGCATGAAAGGAACCGACCTCGGCATCGTGTTTCTGGCGGTGCTTTTGGGACTGGCCGTATGTGCGGGCGTGACGGACGGCATTCGCAACCGGGAAATGCTAGCGCAGTTACAGACGGACCTCCTCCTTGATACGGCGGCAGAGGATGCGCTTCGGGGATGCGTGGTGAGCTTTGATCGGGACGGGATGGTCCTTGATCGGGAAAGAATAGGAGCAAAGCTTGCGGAGTGTTTGTGCCGTGGATTTTGCGGAGTGACTGCGGAGGAAAGGGAGGAGATCCTCTCCGGGATCGTTGGACTTTATCTGCTGGAAGATACGGATTACTATGAGGATGCGCCCGTGCAGACGGCTTCTGCACCCGCGGAAAATACAAGGGGAGCGGTCAATGAAAGCCATGGACGCTTATATGAAGGATATGTGGATCTTGCAGGGGAGAAGATCACGTTTGTGCTGTGTGAAGAAGACGGGGATGCGACGTCCGTAGCGCAAAGACTCTCCGCCAAGACCAATGGGGAGATCTCTTTTCCATCCATCCTTGATGAGGAAGGAAAACAGACCGTGGCGGGCGTGGAACTCGTGATGTTGTATCGCAGGGGCGAGAGGGAGTGGATCTCGGGCGCGCGTATCGTGTGGGAAGGCGCAGATCAGAATTCTGAAGTTGCAGATCCTTGAGAGTGCAGATTCCCGAAGGTGCGGATCAGGCTTCCGATGCCGACTCTTCTTCTTTTTGCGGAAGCTCCACGTAGACCTTGTCGATCCGGTTGTTTTGCATGGATTCCACGCGCAGATAGACGCCGTCCTCGGTGGTAAAGACATCGCCCACATTCGGAAGACGTTCCATGACGCCAAGGACATAGCCGCCCATGGAGTCGTAGTCCTCGGAGGAGAACCAGGTACCCAGCGCTTCGTTGATGTCATCGATATTCGTGACACCGTCGATCAGATAGCTGTTTTCGCTGATGGGGCGGATGGGATCCTCCTCGTCCGTATCATATTCGTCGCGGATCTCGCCCACGATCTCTTCCAAAAGATCTTCCATGGTGATCATACCGGCGCAAACGCCGTATTCGTCGAGGACGATGGCGATATTGACCTGGGCGCTTCGCATTTCCACCAAGAGCTCCGCCGTATTTTTGCGCTCATGGGTGTAGTAGGGCGTACGCATGATGGAGCGGAGGGAGAAGGTCTCGTCCGGCGTCAGCAGCAGGACGTCCTTCATGTTGATAAAGCCGATGATATTGTCGTTGGCGTCTTCGTAGACGGGGAAGCGCGTCAGCATATGCTCCCGGTACAGGTTCATCAGATCCTCGTAGCTGTCGTCCACGCAGATGGATATCATATCGATCCTTGGGATCATGATCTCCTTGGCCAGGGCGTCGGAGAAATGAAACAGATTAAAGATCATATTGCGTTCGTCGGATTCGATGACGCCGTCCTCGTGGCTGACATCCACGATGGTCTTTAAGTCGCCCTCGGTGATCTCCGGTGTGTTTTCCTTTTTGCGATAGCCAAAAAGGAAGAGGACACCACGGGAAAGCAGATTGATGATAAAGATGACGGGCGTTAAGAGCTTGGTCCAAAAACGGATATGGTTAACATAACGCAGAGCCAGTTTTTCCGCATGGGCCTGTGCCATGGTCTTGGGAGAGATCTCTCCAAAGATGAGTACCAAAAAGGTCAGGATAAAGGTCGCGATCCCGGCACCGAGGCTGCCGATGAGACGGATGGACAGACTGGTGGCCAGGGAAGACGCGGAAAGATTGACGATATTATTGCCGATCAGTATGGCGGATAATGTTTTTTCGGAATGATCCATGATTTCCAATACCAGAGGCGCCTTGGCGTTGCCCTCCTCGGCGAGGGAGCGCATGCGGATCCTGTTGGCGGAGATAAAAGCGGTCTCCGCGGAAGAAAAAAAGGCGGAGAGCGCAAGAAGTGCGATCAGTATGATGATTTGTATGACGGTGGTTTGGTCCAATGTCTCAAAACCCTTTCTTTTATCTTTTTTTAATGTAGCGTATCTTTCGTTGTTTTTCAAGAGAAACTGTGATACAATGAGCGAGATATGTGGCAAAGTGTGGTTTGCCGACAAAGGAGGAAATATTCATGAAGCATGTAAAGACCTTAAGCACAAAGAAGTTGCAGTGCACGGTAAAGAAGGGCGGTTGCGGTGAGTGCCAGACATCCTGCCAGTCTGCCTGCAAGACATCCTGCACGGTAGGCAACCAGAGTTGTGAGCAGAAATAATTGAAGCAGCCAACGGATAGGAACCGGGAAGCAGTGGCATAGTTTATGTCGCTGCTTTTCGTAGTGTAAAGGAGAGCGACGTGGTACATCAATACAGAAACAACGGATACGCCATTGTGCTTGATGTAAACAGCGGGGCCATTCATGTTGCGGATGATGTGATGTATGATGTCATTGCCTGTCTTGATGCGGACGGGACGATGGCAGAGCATCCGGAGGATTTTGATGCGGACAGTGTCTGTCGCAGCCTTGCCGCAACCTATGGAGAAGCCGAGATCAGGGAAGCCTGTGATGAGGTACGGGAGCTGATTATTGCCGGCGAGCTTTTTACCCCGGATACATATGAGGAATATATCGAGGAACTGACCGAGCAGCGTGAGACGGTGGTCAAGGCCATGTGCCTGCATATCGCGCATGATTGCAATCTTGCCTGTCGGTATTGCTTTGCGGAAGAGGGCGAATACCACGGACGGCGGGCGCTCATGGACTTTGAGACCGGCAAGGCGGCCCTGGATTTTCTGGTGGCCAACTCCGGCAGCAGACGCAATCTCGAGGTGGACTTTTTCGGCGGCGAGCCACTGATGAACTTCGAGGTGGTCAAGCAACTGGTCGAGTACGGTCGCAGCATCGAGGAGGCAAACGGCAAGAAGTTTCGCTTCACGTTGACGACCAACGGTGTTTTGCTAAATGATGAGATTCTTGCCTTTGCCAACGAGGAGATGGGCAATCTCGTTCTTTCCATCGACGGCAGAAAAGAGGTCCATGACAGGATGCGGCCGTTTCGCGGCGGACAGGGCAGCTATGATAAGGTCCTGCCCAAGTTTTTAAAGGCGTCCGAGAGCCGTCATCAGCAAAACTATTACGTGCGCGGTACGTATACCCACCATAACCTTGATTTTGCGGAGGATGTGCTGCATCTGGCAGATCTTGGATTTGAGCAGATCAGCGTGGAGCCCGTGGTGGCATCGCCTGAAGAGGAGTATGCCATCCGGCCGGAGGACGTGCCGAGGCTTTGCGAGGAGTATGATCGCCTGGCAGCGGAGATGGTCCGCCGCAAAAAGGAAGGAAAGGATTTCAATTTCTTTCATTTCATGATCGATCTGACCGGAGGCCCCTGCGTGGCGAAGCGCCTGTCGGGGTGTGGTTCCGGGACGGAGTACCTGGCGGTGACGCCCTGGGGAGACTTCTATCCCTGCCATCAGTTTGTCGGTATGGAGGAGTTTCTTATGGGCAATGTGAAGGAGGGCATCCTTCGCAAGGACCTGCAGGCGGATTTTAAAAAGTGTAATGTCTATTCCAAACCGCAGTGCAGGGACTGCTTTGCCAGATTTTACTGTAGCGGAGGCTGCGCGGCCAATTCGTATCATTTCACCGGCGATGTCAACGGTGCCTATGAGATCGGATGCGCCCTGCAGAAAAAGCGGATCGAATGTGCGATCATGATCAAAGCCGCGGAGGCTGACATGGCTTAGCCGGCATTACGCGATCATTAAGATAATATTGGAGAGAGGAAGTAAGGTACAATGAAAAAAGGAAAAGGAGCCGTCATCCTGGTGATCCTTCTGGCATTTCTGGCGCTGTGCGCTTTTTATGCCGGTGTGATCCTTCGGGATACCGGGAATGGGGATGGAAACAATATCAAGCTGGGACTTGATCTTGCAGGCGGTGTCAGCATCACCTATCAGGCGGTGGGAGATGTGACCGCGGAGCAGATGAATGACACGGTCTACAAGCTGCAGCTTCGTATTGAGGAGACCACGGGGAGCACCGAGGTATCCGTATACCAGGAAGGCGATGACCGTATCAACGTAGAGGTGCCGGGCGTGACGAATGCCAATGAGCTCCTCGAGGCTCTGGGACAGCCGGGTACGCTCGAGATCCAGGATACGGAAGGTAACGTCATCATCGACGGCAGCATGATCGAGACGGCAGAGGCGGGGACTTCTCAGGACTCCCTCGGCAACAACCAGTATGTGGTCAAGCTGACCTTTACGGACGAGGGCACGCAGACTTTTGCGGATTATACCTCGGAGCATGTCGGCGAATATATGCCGATCTACTACGACGGCGAGATCGTCAGCTATCCGGTGATCAAGGAGGCGATCACCGACGGTACGGCTCTTATCTCCGGCATGGAGGATTATGAGGCGGCGGAGACGCTTGCTTCCTACCTGCGGATCGGTTCTTTGGATGTGGAGCTTGAGGAATTGCGTTCCAACGTCGTCGGCGCTTCGCTGGGACAGGAGGCAATCTCCACGAGTCTCTTGGCAGGTGCCATCGGTCTGGTGATCGTTATGATCTTTATGATCGCCGTTTACTGGATCCTCGGTGTGGCGGCAAGTATTGCGCTGGCGTTATATACCGCCATGATCATCGTCGGAATCTATGCATTTGATATCACACTGACATTGCCCGGTATCGCGGGTATCATTCTGTCCATCGGTATGGCCGTGGACGCCAACGTGATCATCTTTGCCAGGATCAGAGAGGAGCTTACCGCCGGACAGACGGTCAGTGATGCGATCAATATCGGCTTTAAAAAGGCACTTTCCGCCATCGTGGACGGTAACGTGACCACGTTCATCGCCGCTTTGGTACTGATCATCCTGGGCTCCGGCAGCGTGAAAGGTTTTGCCTATACGCTGGCTCTGGGTATCGTATTATCCATGATCACGGCGCTTTTGATCAGCCGCTGGCTTGTCAAGGCATTCTACGCTTTGGGCTGTCAGGATGCAAAATATTACGGACGTTTAAAGACAAGAAATACGATAAACTTTTTAAAGAGAAAACCGATCTTCTTCGGGATCTCCCTTGCCTGCATTGTTGCCGGATTTATCGCCATGGGCGTACATTCGGCCAACGGAGAAAACGCACTCAAATACAGTTTGGAATTTTTGGGCGGCACCTCCACGCAGGCAACCTTTAGCGAGGACTACACCATCGAAGAGATCGAGGCCAATATCGTTCCCGTGGTTTCCTCCATTACCGGAGACAATGATATCCAGACGCAGAAGGTACAGGATTCGACGGATATCATCATCAAGACCAGAGAGCTTGATCTGGATGAGAGAACCGCACTGGTGGAGGCTTTGGTTTCTCAGTTTGGCGTGGATGAAGACAGTGTTACCTGCGAGAGCATTTCCGCGACCATCAGTAATGAAATGCGACAGAATGCTTTGGTAGCGATCCTTGTAGCGGTTGTGTGCATGCTGGTTTATATCTGGTTCAGATTCAAGGACCTCAGATTCGGTACGAGTGCGGTGCTGGCACTTTGCCACGACGTATTGGTGGTGCTGGCTTTCTATGCCATTGCCCGGATCTCTGTCAGCAACACGTTTATCGCCTGCATGCTGACCATCGTGGGTTATTCTATCAATGCCACCATCGTCATTTTCGACCGTATCCGTGAAAACATGCGCAGCAATGTGAATGCGGAGCAGCTGGAGGGTATCGTCAATGATTCCATTACCCAGACGCTGACACGTTCCATTTATACGTCCTTGACCACTTTTATCATGGTCTTGGTATTGTATATCCTGGGCGTGGCATCCATCCGCGAATTTGCCCTGCCGCTTATGGTCGGCATCATCTGCGGTGCGTACTCCTCCGTATGCGTTACGGGAGCGCTCTGGTATGTATTTAAGACCAGGATCGGTAAGAATCGTATCAAGAGATCCTGATCGATATCTTAGACAGAGATGATCCCCTGCCTCTTTATGAGGCGGGGGAAAAATAAAAAAGAAAGGGAATCCGACGACATATCGGATTCCCGTTTTTTATCATATAATATCGAATCGGGCGGCAGATCACTGCTGATTGATCCGGATCTTGACACCTTTACGCTGGCCGGAGATATGCAGCTGGATAGCGTTTTCTCCCCGGATGGTATCATGTTTTTCCAGGCACTCGTAGATCTCGCGATGCTCCTCCACAAGGCGCGGATAGGAGTTGCGGTCCATCAGATATTCAAAACGATAGCGATACATCTGCTCACGGATATTGGTGATGAGAACCAAAAGCTTGGGATTGCCGGTTGCGGTGTAGATCACGTTGTGAAAATCTTCATCCTTTTCCACCATGAGCTTGACATCATCTCCCTGGACTGCCTTTTCAAATTCCAGCATGGCTTCCTTTAAGTCGGCAAGACCTTTCTCATCGATATGGTCACTGGCCATGGTAAAGGCCAGGGATTCGAGGGCGGTACGAACCTGCAGGACGTCGTCCAAGTCCTTCTCCGTCATCTTGGCAACCTCTGCGCCTCTGCGGGGATTGATCACGGCCAGTCCTTCTTTTTCAAGCTTGCGGATGGCCTCGCGTACCGGTGTACGGCTGACGCCGAGCTGCTGTGCGAGATGGACTTCCATCAGGCGCTCCCCGGGGCGTAATTCGCCTTTTAAGATGGCATCCCGCAAAGTGTGAAATACGGTCTCACGCAGCGGGAGAAATGAGTTTTCGTTAAAATTAGGTCGTTCGTTGATCATGATGTCTCCTGGATGACTCCGGATGATACGGAGTCGTTAAAAAAATTCTTGCGCAGAGCTTGCTTTGCTTTAAGGCCTGCTTTGCCTTCTCCGCAGTGTTTTCATCATCAAAAATACCGAATACTGTGGGACCGCTTCCGCTCATAAGAGAGGTGAGGGCTCCGTTTTGGATCATCAGGTCTTTGATCTGCCCGATGACGGGGTATCGCGGTATGGTAACGGTCTCGAGCACGTTACCCATGGAGGCGCACATGGCCTCGAGGTTTTTGGCTTTCATGGCACGGATGATGCCGTCGATGTCCGGATGGACGACGTCCTCCAGACGTAAATTGCCGTAGACCTCCTTGGTGGATACGCCGATCGGGGGCTTCCCGATCAGAATGTAACAGTCGGGCGGCGGGGAAAGCCTGGTGAGCTTTTCTCCGATCCCTTCCGCAAGGGCGCTTCCGCGAAGGATGCAATACGGTACGTCGGCACCGATCGTAAGCCCCAGCTCCATGAGCTCTTCCTGCGGTATGTGCAGGGAAAAAAGGCGGTTCATACCCGTAAGCACGGCAGCGGCATCGGAGCTTCCTCCCGCCATACCGGCCGCGACCGGTATAAACTTGGAAAGCCGGATCCTGACGCCTGCGCCCGCCGGGAGTCTGTCCGTCAGAAGCTGTGCGGCGCGATAGGCCAGATTGCCGGAATCTGCGGGAAGAAAACCGCTGTCCGTGGAAAAGAAGATCCCTTCCTGCGAAGTCTTTTCAAGCGTGATGCGGTCGTACATGTAGATGTTCTGCATCACCATGCGGACTTCGTGATATCCGTCCGGGCGTTTGGAGAGTACATCCAGTCCCAGATTGATCTTGGCCATTGCTTTTATATCCATGGTCTGTTTCGGTTCCTTTAAGTGCAAAATTGTACTTAATGACATACAATAAGATTTTACCATGTCTTTTCCCGTTGTCAATGTTTCTTTTCACAGGAGTGGGGAAAAATGCCGCCGGGGGTTAAGTGCGGAAAGAAACTTGCCGATACAAAAGGTGATAGGATTCATAGTCTTTTTGTGGTATAATGAATCCGGATCACGTCAACCTCTCCGGCAGGAAGCTTTCGGAGAGACCACACCACCAAGGAGGGTAAAGATATGGATATCAGTAAGATCACGAGCGGCATTTCCTACGATTACCAGACGACGCAATCCAAAGCAAACACCGAGGAAAAGGAAGAGACCACGGAGTCTTCCGGTGTTGTATATGAGAAGAGCAATGCGGATTACAAGACGCAAAATGCCGAACTCATCCAGAGATTAAAGTTAGAGACCGAGGAGCGTACCAATCAGCTGACCACGCTGGTACAGCAGATGATCTCCAAGCAGGGCAATGCCTATGGCGCGGCCAATGATATCTGGTCATTTTTGGCAAGCGGCGACTATACGGTGAGCCCGGAGGTTAAGGCGCAGGCGCAGAAGGATATCGCAGAGGACGGATACTGGGGTGTAAAGCAGACCTCGGAACGCATCCTTGATTTTGCCAAGGCATTAAGCGGCGGCGATCCGGCGCAGGCGGAGAAGATGCGCTCTGCATTTGAAAAAGGATATGAGCAGGCAACCAAGGCCTGGGGCAAGGACCTTCCGTCCATTTCCAAGGACACCTATGATGCGGTGATGAAGGGCTTTGACGAGTGGGCTGCAGAGCTTGAGGAATAATCTGAGGAATACTATGACAAAAGATGTTTTGCTTTCGGTGGGCGGTCTCCAGAACTACGGCGAGGAATACGGCGGAAAAGGTGCGCCCATCGAGGTGATCACACCGGCAACGTATTATTTTAAAAATGGGAAACATTACGTGCTCTTTGATGAAGTGAGCGAGGAAAGCAGCGAAGTGACAAAGAGCACGATTTCTTTTTATCCCGATTATTTGAGTATCACCCGACGGGGAGAGATCGGTGCGCACATGGTCATCGAGAGCGATAAGAAGAATACCACCTATTACACCACGCCCTTCGGGAATCTTCCGGTGGCCATTGACGGCTACGGCGTGCGGGTAAAGGAGACAAAGGATCTGATCGAGGTTTCCGCAGCCTACGGACTGGATATCAACTATGCCAAGGCGGCGGAGTGCGAGATCAATATCCAGATCAAGTCGAAGGAAGGCGGGGATTTTTCCCTCGCATAGATTTTTTCGCTTTACCACAGCAAATATTTGCACTCTAAAAAATACAAAAATATTGACAAATCATCATTTTTAGCGTATGGTTGAGAAGGTTTCAATGGCGACCCATCTGTTTGCGGTCGCCATAAGCTTATTACAGGAGGAAAAAATCATGAAAAAAAGAGTTTTGGCAATGATTCTTGCCGGCGCGATGGTGCTTTCTCTTGCGGCTTGCGGTTCTGCTTCTGAGGGAGCGTCCGAGAGCGAAGGCACACAGGCAACAGAATCCGAAGGTACCTCTGCATCTGGAGACAGTGTGGCAGGTGGTTTGACCGGTACCCTTTCCATGGGTATGATCGGACCTTTGACCGGCGCAGCAGCACTCTACGGCACGGCTGTAGACAATGCTTGCAAGCTGGCTGTAGAGGAGATCAATGCGATTTCTTCTTCTTTCCAGATTGAGTATAACGGACAGGATGATGAGCATGACGCTGAGAAGTCTGTCAATGCTTACAACAAGTTAAAGGACTGGGGTGCACAGGTGATCGTGGGTTCCGTTACTTCCACACCTTGCGCAGCCGTATCTTCCGAGGCTTATGCTGACAGAATGTTCCTTTTGACTCCGTCTGCATCTTCCACTGCAGTAACGGAAGGCAATGACAACGTATTCCAGCTTTGCTTCTCCGATCCGAACCAGGGTTCCGCATCTGCAACCTATATCGCAGAGAACAACCTGGCTACCAAGATCGCAGTAATCTACAACAACAGTGACAACTACTCCACGGGTATCTATCAGACCTTTATGGAGAAGGCTGCAGAGTTAAATCTTGAGGTTGTTTATGAGGGTACTTTTACCGATGACAGCGCCAACGATTTCTCCGTACAGCTGACCGCTGCAAAGGATAAGGGCGCAGATCTTCTGTTCCTTCCCATCTACTATCAGCCGGCTTCTCTGATCTTAACCCAGGCCGATGCTATGGGCTATGATGTTGCCGTATTCGGCGTAGACGGTATGGACGGCATCCTGGATTATGAAGGCTTTGACACCTCCCTTGCAGAGGGCGTTATGCTTCTGACCCCGTTTGCTGCAGATGCAACCGATGATCTGACCGTAAACTTCGTTACTTCTTATGAGGCTGCTTACGGCACGACCCCGATCCAGTTTGCTGCAGATGGTTATGACTGCGTATATGCTATCTATGATGCACTTCTTTTCTACGCTGAAAAGAACGGTGGTCTGGATGTAACGGATATGACCTACAGCGAGCTTTGCGAGATCCTGATCTCTGTATTTACCGATGCAGACTTCTCCTTTGACGGTCTGACCGGTGAAGGCATGGTATGGAATGCTGCCGGCGAGGTAAACAAGGATCCGAAGGCTGTTGTAATTGAAAACGGTGTTTATGTAGGTATGTAATCAGACCTGCA
>CAJOPA010000009.1 GCA_905236235.1 uncultured Eubacterium sp.
CTGGGTCTTTGGGATCCATGGCAAAAATTTTGTAAAGACGATGTTAAAGCTTGCGGAGAACCATACGCAGCTGTCGGTGGTGGCGGATCAGGTGGGATCGCCCACGTATACGCCGGATCTGGCGCGTCTTGCATGCGATATGATCTTGACCGAGGCCTACGGGACGTATCATGCCACGAACGAGGGCGTGACGGACTGGGCGCATTTTGCGGAGACGATCTTTGCAAAAGCCGGGATCGACGGCATCACCGTGCGCCATGTAACGACCGAGGAGTACGGTGCGAAGGCGCCGCGTCCCAAAAACTCGAGACTCAGCAAAAAGGCACTTACCGATGCGGGCTTTGCCGGACTCCCGTCCTGGGAGGATGCGCTGGTGCGCTATCTGGATGAGCTTCGCGCCGAAAAAGCATAGAATCACAAACAGCAGGAGGCAGTTATGAGAACTTATCTTGTGACCGGAGGAGCCGGATTCATCGGTTCCAATTATATTCATTACATGTTTCGCAAATACGGTGACAGCATCCGCATCATCAACGTGGATGCCTTGACCTATGCGGGCAATCTTGAAAATCTAAAGGATGTGGAAAACCGCGACAACTACACTTTTGTTCATGCGGACATCTGCGATCGCGAGGCGATCACCAAGATCTTCGAGGAAAACGATATCGACCGCGTGGTGCATTTTGCGGCGGAGAGCCATGTGGACCGCAGTATCCGCAATCCGGAGGTTTTTGTACGGACAAATGTCTTAGGGACGGCGACCATGCTTAACTGCGCGAAGGCCGCATGGGAGCTTCCGGACGGGACCTTTAAGCCGGATCATAAGTTTCTCCATGTTTCTACGGATGAGGTCTACGGATCCCTTCCGGAGGATCCGGATGCTTATTTTTACGAGACCACGCCCTATGATCCGCACAGCCCCTACTCGGCGAGCAAGGCGTCCTCTGATCTGTTGGTAAAAGCCTACATGGATACCTACCGTTTCCCGGCCAATATCACCAACTGCTCCAACAATTACGGACCGTATCAGTTCCCGGAAAAGCTGATCCCGCTCATCATCAACAACGCTCTGCAGGGTAAGAAGCTCCCTGTCTACGGCGACGGCAAGAACGTGCGCGACTGGCTCTATGTGGAGGATCACGCCAAAGGGATCGACATGGTGCAGGAAGAAGGCGAGCTTTTTGAGACTTACAATATTGGCGGTCACAATGAAAAGCAAAATATCGAGATCATCCATATCATCCTGGACACCTTACAGGAGATGCTGCCGGAGGGAGACTCCCGCAAGGCGCATATCAACGAGAGTCTGATCACCTATGTGGAGGATCGCAAGGGGCATGATCGTCGTTACGCCATTGCGCCGGACAAGATCAAGGCGGCCGTGGGCTGGTATCCCGAGACCTGCTTTGAGGAAGGCATCAAAAAGACCATCGCATGGTTTTTTGAGCATGAGGACTGGATGAAAAACGTTACGAGCGGGGATTATCAGAAATATTATCAGGCAATGTACGAGGGTAAGTAGGAAATGAGATTTAAAGTTGCCATTGCAGCACTTTGCTCCGTGGCCGTGATCGGCGGTGCGGGCGCATTGATCTATTATATTATGCACGATAATGATCTGCCGGAGATCGTGGCCGTGGCGGATGCCACGGGGGATGCTTCGGGGGACGCTTCCGGGGATGCTTCGGGGGACGCTACCGTGATCGAGAAAAAGGTCACCATCCCGCAATATGCCACCTTCCACATGGAGACCAACTCCATGGAAAAGGATCTGACGATCTATATCTTGGATGAGGACGGCAATCGGATCGACGGCACGGATTTTGCGATCAAGATCCTCTCGCAGGAGGATGCAACGGCATTAAGCGATTATATCGAGGACATTGAGGCCATCGATGCAAAGATCGCCGCCTATGACAGCGGCGAAGAGACGGATGAAGCGCAGGCAGACAGGGTGGATGCCCTGGCTTCCTCGGCAGGAAGTACGTCCTCCGGCAGCAATATTAACATTGCAAAGGATGAGACCGACGGCGCCAACGCCACCACCGGCACAACCACCGGCGCGAACGGCACCACCGGCGGCGCCTCCGAGGACTCCCTGACCGTCGTGGAGATCTCCTCCGTGACCGGCAAGGAAGTCACCGAGCGCGAAAAGCTCCTGCTCGAAAAGCAGACGTTGATCGAAGCCTATGCCAAGGCGTTAAAGTCCCTTGATGGGGACACCTATGAAGATAAAGATAAAGACGGCGTCATCGAGATCGAAGAGATCGAGGGCGGCGATTATGTAGCGGCGTACGTGCCCACGGCGGGGGATGATACGGAGAGCTTTGCCACGGATGTCACCGTCAAGGCGCAGCTTGAATACGTCGCCATTGAAAATATCGACGCCATCACCGTGGCGGCCGTTGTGGCGGGCGACAGTGAGCCGGCCCATGAAAATACGGTGGTCGAGAGTCGACCGGTGGATACCGTGGATGAGATCATAGCATCCTCAACGGAGACGATTCCTGCGGTCTACACGGCGGTCAAGGCTGCTTCCTATGCGGCTTCGATCAGTGACACCCGCAATGAAGCCTCTACCACGACGACGGTCACCACGGATGCGGGCAGCGGTACGGACAGCGGCACCGACAGCGGTGCGAACGACACCGATACCGCAGCGTCATCAAGCACCGTCTCCACGCTCTCCGTCAATCAATCAGCGACGCTGTATTCCTCCGATAATGCGGCGTTATCCGTGGCAACGTTAAGCGTCACCGCATCTAACGTGACGAACCTTTCCGCGGCTTCCTCCGATACCGGCGCGGTGACGGTAAGCCTCGCTGATGACGGCAGCAGCGTCACGATCCGGGCGGCCTCCGTCACGGATACCAGGGAAGGCGTCACGGTCACCGTCTCGGGACTCGATGCCGGCGGCAATACGATCAGCACCACCTGTACGGTGAAGGTGATCGGCTCTACAACCGTCCTTAAGGATGCGGAAGCCCACGATCTCTATACGGATGCCGAGGGCAAGACCGTAGCTACGGTCAAGGATTATGCGGCGGATAAGACCTACTACTACAAGAGCAAGGAAGAAACCGTCATCTACAAAGGATGGCAGACCATCGACGGTAAAAAATATTATTACGACAACGACGGCAACTACGTGACCGGACAGCAGGTCATCGGCGGCACCATCTATACCTTCGGTTCCGACGGCGCGCTGCTTACGGCCGGGACCGGTGTGGATATCTCCAAATGGAACGGTACCGTAGACTGGGCGACCCTTTCCACGGCAGTGGATTTTGTCATTCTTCGCGCGGGATTTCGCGGTAAAGAATCCGGTTCCCTGGCGAAAGATCCCAAGATCGCGGAAAACATGACCGGTGCGCGCAATAACGGCATGAACATCGGCCTGTACGTTTACTCCACGGCCGTGAACGAAAAGGAAGCCATCGAGGAAGCCTCCCTGGCCATCGAAATCGCACAGACCTACGGCGGCGTGAACATGCCGATCTTCATCGACATGGAGGACCATGATCGGCAGTTGCCCGCCACTACCACAGAGGAGCGTGACGCCATCGTACTGGCCTTTTGCCGCACAGTGACCAACGCAGGTTACCAGGCCGGCGTCTACGCCAACCGGAACTGGCTGACGAACTATTTGACACCATCCAAGTATGGCGGGTATATTATATGGTATGCGAGGTATAATGCCACGCCGGACTATGACGGCCGGTATGAGATCTGGCAGTATACGTCCGAGGGCACCATCGCCGGAGTGAACGGGTTGGTGGATTTGAATGTGAGTTATTTTTAGGAGGGAAGGATAGATCCTCATGTGGAATAAAGGAGAAGCTTTAAAAGAGGTCCGGCCCTTGGAAAAGAAAACTGGAAATCCTGATACGCTTGATGAGGTCATATGGATTTATTGATTCACATACTTCTTGGAATTCTATTTCTTTTCATTGTCCCATGGGTATTGGGGCTTGTATGGAGAAATGTTGTACAGGAGTCTGTTGTCGGGATCTATCTGCTGGGGATGATCACGATGATGGGCATTTTTGAGATCCTCTTATTCCCGACGATGTTCATGAATGTTGCCTTTCATACACAGGCGATTATTTGCGGTGTAATATTAATCGCCGTAAGCTGTGGGATCGGTGCGTATTTTGTGTGTAATAAAAGAAGCATTTTTCCGAGTTTACATAGGGAGGCTGTAGGAATACCGACGATGTCCGGAAAGATATACCTGCTTGCCTTTTTGTTACTTCTTGGTATTCAGCTGTATTATACTCTGTTCTACGACGTTGGAGAATGGACCTCCGATGACGGAAGTTATGTGGTATATGCGTCTGCTGCTGTTTATGATGATGGGATCGGCTCGACGGATCTGTACGGTGATTTTACAAGTGATCTCAGTTACAAGCGGTCGTATACGGCGATCAACATGTTCTACGCCTTTTTCGTGTATGTTACGGGGATATCTGCGCCGGCTGTGGAGCATACGGTATTTGCGGTTTTGTGGCTGCTTTTGTCCTATGCTGCTTGTGGGCAGCTTGCGACGCAGGTCTGCCCTAAAAAGGAAGATCGACGGATCTTCCTCGTTTTTGTTGCGTTACTTTATCTTTTTGGGATGTGTTGGCAGTATTCCACATCATTTCGATTACTAAGTACGATCTGGCAGGGAAAGGCTGTGCTTGCCGTGGTGATCCTTCCACTTTTGTTTTTCCTCTACGCAAGGGTCTGGAAGGAGAAGTTCTCCTGGAAATATATTGCTTTATTCTTTGTGATCTCGCTTGCGGCAGTGTCGTTAACGCTTGGCGGGATCGTTACCATGGTGATGGTGTGTGGCTTGTTGTCGGTGGCATGTTTTGTAGCATCGCGTAAAGCGGGGTATTTGATCTACTTGATCGCCGGAACGGCATTTCCGGCGGTGATCGGATGGATGGTTTATCTGAATCATTATACGATGATCGATTGACAGACGGGTGACGGTGGAATGTCTTTGATTTTGTTCGTTTTAAATACATTTTGGCACGGTTCGCTTCTGCAGATCTTCTTTTATGCAGGGGTGGCGATTGTATTGCTGATGGAAAGGGATACGCTACGCCGTATTTTATTTGGCTGGTATCCTCTTTTGGTATATTTGTTTTTGATCAGCCCATTGTTTATGCGTTTTGGCGCTGTTTTTTGGAACGGTTCCGTTGCGTATTACTGCAGACAGTTTTCATTGGTGGGTATATTCTTTTCCATGGCCTATGGCATGATGCTCTTGCTAAAGAAGTATCAGGGATGGCGGAAAGCGTTGGTTTTTCTTTGCCTTTGCGGATGTATCTGTCTGACAGGTCAATACGTATACAGTCAAGATTGGATCACCTACACCAGATCCGATAATTGGGAAAAGATTCCGCAGGATGTGGTGGAGATCTGCGCGTATTTAAGTGATGCCGGAGAGGATATCACTTTGTCGGCACCGGCGGAGATTTCATTTTATTTTCGGCAGCATGATGCGTCGTTGCATATGTTAACGGGGGTGCGTGATACGAGTGACCTGGCTGTTAATCTGGCATCCGAGGCGCCGGATATTGCCTTCATTATGGAAAGGTGTTGTACCAATGGCTGCGATTATGCAGTTGCCAAAAAGTGCGCGGATACCTATGTACAATATGAGGAGGCGGGGTATACTCCCGTTTTGGAGACGGATGGCTACCTTCTGTATGAATGCAGCGGTTATGCGGGATATTGGAAGATCTATAATGATCTGGAACAGGTCTGCGGAAAGATTTTTTATGATGAAAACAAGGAGCCGGTGTGCAACGAGGATGGTTTCGCGGGTGTATTATACGAGTATGACGATAATAATCGTATTTGTCGGTATACTTATCTGAACACGGAAGGAGAAGTCGCAGCTGTTGCGGGAGATACGTATGCGATTTGCACGCGGGAATTTGACGAAAACGGAAACATTATAAAGAGAATGTATTATGATGCGAATGGTAATCCGGTCATTATCGGGGAAGGATTTGCAGGATGGGAAGCGGTCTATAATGAGGAAGGACTTCTTGTGAGCAAGACATTTTTGGGCGTGGACGGTCTGCCGATGGAGTGTACAGATGGATATGCCACGGTAGAGTTTGAATATGATGAAGCAGGAAATGAGATCAACAGGTTGTATTTTGATGAGACAGGCGCACTAGTGATTTATCGGGATACATATGTTGGCTGGAAGGCAGCTTATGATGGTGAAAATCAGTTAATTTCTAAAACTTACCTTGGGGAAGATTTACAGCCAGTTTCATGTTCAGAGGGTTATGCAACGGTAAAATACGAATACAATGACGATGGTTTGAAATCATCTAAACGTTACTATGATACGGAAGGGGAGATGGTCGTCATAACCTCCGGCTATGCAGGATTGTTGTATGAATATAATGATATCGGGCAGGTTATTTGTGAGAGATATCTTGGAGAAGATAACAGCCCGGCCTTAAAGGGTAATAATTTGTTCGCATCACTTACAAACGACTATGATGAGGCCGGTAATATAATCAGGGTATTATATTATGATCTGGAAGATCAGCTTGTAATGATAAAGTGTGGATGTGCGGGCTGGATGGCGGAGTATGATGATGCAGGGAGATGGATATTAAAGATCTTTGTTGATACGGATCTTGAGGAATGCATGAGAACGGAAGGATACTCGAGAGTGGTACGTGTATATGATGAAGATGGGACATATGTGGAAGAGTATTATGATTTGGAAGGAAATATAGTGGGGTAAAGTAGATGCGATGAACGATTCGCCTTGTAAAAAAGGTGGATGTTTGGCATAATAAATACGGAAACAAGGTTTGAAAAAAGATAGGGTGGAAGACAAAGAATGGATATGCAAAATAAAAAAGTAATAGATTATCATGTTCCCTCAGAGGTGGAGATCGATCTGGTGGATTTTTTAAAACGTCTCCTTTTGCAATGGAAGGCGGTCGTTATTTTTGCGATGGTTTGTGCGGCATTGATAGCAGGTGGATTTTATTATAAGTCTGTATTGGATTACAGGTCGGATCTTGCGGCACAGCAGGAGGTGATCGGTTTGGTAGATGCGCATGCGTTCGGGCTGTCATCGGATGAAGTGGATGAGCCGGAAACAGAAAACAGCGGTCAGTTATCAGAAGAATCTCTGAGTCGTGTAAACTCAGCCGTGTTGCTAAATACGCAGTATTTGGAAAAACGGAGTTTATTGAATAATGGGTTGATTTACCGATTGAATGCCCTCAATCTTCGGACGCTTCACATGGATTACATTGTGGATACAAACAGTGATGAAGACGCAGTGATGCTTGGTACCGCATATCATAATTATTTAAACAGTCTGGATGTACAGGAGGTTTTGGCAGAGTATTATGGTATTTCTAAGAGTATTTACGTAATGGGAATGCTTGACTCAAGTGTGACAAAAGTCGAGACAGGGATGACGAAAGTTTTGCTGTATGTGGATGTCTATCTTTTTGAGGAAGATGATGCTGCCACGATGACACAGTTGATTACGGATACGCTACAAGCGTATGCGGAAGGCAACGCTCTAAATATTGCACAACATACTCTTACATTGGAAGATTCCTATGAGAATCAGACGATGAATGCCACCCTCTTGGAGCAGCAGCATTCCCTGCAAACGAACGTGGAAAAATGGAGGACGAATGTAAGTACGGCCGTAGCCGAACTCTCAGAGGAAGAATTGGAGGAGTATTATCGGCAGATTGGCAAGACGGCTATAGAAGAAGAAGAAGAAGAAGAAGAAGAAGAAGAA
>CAJOPA010000010.1 GCA_905236235.1 uncultured Eubacterium sp.
AATCTCGAAAAGATCACCCAGGACTCCAACGAGATCACCGGGGATGCCGGAGAAGTTTTCAACAATATCAATGAACTCAAGGGAACGGTAGATACCTTCCGGATCTAAAAAAGGATCCGGCGGATCCTTTTTAAAAAGACGGGCCTCATAACATTTTGCCCATGAGAAACAGCAGACGGACCACCAGGGAGTCGAGATGCGTTTGTCTGTAAAAAGGTTTTAAGAATGCAAGCCGAAGACGCGCGGATATACTACTTTGCGATGCAAGTATTAGATCCACAAGCGCGTCTTTTTCGGTGTTTCCACGATGATAGGAAGCAAATTCACGAAGCTGCGCACCCAACTGCGTGCGCTGCTTTTTTAGGAATTTACGTTTCATGGCAATGAGCGCAAAGGGGTTGTTGACCGCTCCCACCTGATTGTTGGCATGCTGACGATAATCCATATGCGGTGTCTCATCAAACACTACCTTGCCATAGTAGGTTGCCGTCAGATAACACCACCAATCATGGTAGATCGCATGCTCGGGGAGATGCCTGCATATAAGATCCGCAAGCTCCCGGGTCATAAGAAGGGTGCACCCCGTGCAGATATTTTCCACGACAGCCCCGCGAAATCCGGGGGTAAGCTTGGGAAAACTGCCTCCGGGAATAGGCTTTAGCTCTTCATCCACCAGACGCTTGTTGGCGCAATACAAAAGCGCCTCTTCCGCACGAAGAGCCGCCACCGCGATCTCAAGTTTGTCCGCATCCCATACATCATCCTGATCCGCAAAGGCTACATACTCTCCGTCCGCAAGAGAAAGCATGGTAAAAAAACCTGCGTTGGAACCGATGTTTTCTCCGTAAAGGACGTGGATCCGGTCAAAACGCGCATCATAATCCGCAAGAATGTCCCGGGTACCGTCCGTAGATCCGTCATCACGGATCATAAGCTCCACGCTGACACCGGTCTGGCCCAGGATGCTGTCCAATTGTTGCGCAATATATTTTTCCCCGTTATAGCAGGCCAAAAGCACCTGTACACGCGGCATGTCCATGCTGTTTACTCCCTACTCGTCTTTTAATTTGCTCATTTCCTCCATGTACCCCGCCGTCACGATACCGGCCGGAAGCGCTACGATCGCAACGCCCACTAAGGAGGAGATCATGGTCACGCATCGCCCGATGACGGAGACGGGATAAATATCACCGTAACCGGTGGTCACCAAGGAAATGGTCGCCCAATACATGGCATCAAAGAAGGAATCAAAGGTGTCCGGCTCCACCTGGAAAACGATCATGCCGGAAATGATGATATACGCGACCGCCAGGATCACCACCGCGCCCAGATACTTCTTTTGCTTGCGAAATACATTGGTAATGATGGTCATGGTCTTGGAATAACGGACCAGCTTAAATACACGCAACGTACGCAGCAGGCGGAACATATTCATATATTTCCAGCCGGCGGTAAAAAAGGAGATCGCCGGAAGAATGGACAACAGGTCGATGATGGCCATCGGCGTAAAAGGATAGGCAAGATAGGCTTTATAACTCAAGATCCCCATCTTGTAATCCGAAGTGAACATACGAAGGAAATAATCAACGATAAAAATGACCAGCGTGACGTAATCGATCACGGTATAGGCCGGCGTCATGGTCTTGGACGTCATCGGCAAAAGGCTGACCATGATCGTCACCATCATAAAAATATCATAGGCTTTGCTGGCCTTATCATTGGGGCGGGATACCTCAATGATCTCATAGATCCTCTTTTTTAAGGAACGCTCTTCCTGATACTCAAACATCTTTCTCCCCTTCTTTCTTCCCTGCAAAGAAATAGATCAAGCGAGTAGTGACGGCAGGAAGGAATTTGCCGAACAGTGTGATAAACACACCGCAAAAAACAGCGGAGATCAGTGTCCCCTCCCGAACGCTTACGATCTGAAGATGAAAAAACGCAAGCGACATCACTACGGATAGAAGCACGCAGGAAACATCAAATCCGATCTTGACATGTCCGAAAGGTCTGCCCATTTTGTCAGACATCACCTTGACTACGGCCTCTCCTGAATTGTATACCACATTGGCTGTTACCGCAATGCTGATACCGAAAGCCATGACAACAACGCCCAAAACCGCACACAACAGGCGCAAAAAATAGGTGTCCGTGGAAAATCCCGCGCAGATCAAAGATCCCAGGTCCGTAAAGACGCCAAAGATCAAAGAAAGCGGGATCTGCATAAAATAAACCGGCGGAAACTCCCTGCGCAAAAGGACCAGCTGGATGAGAAGCATCACCATATTCCAGATAAAAAGCCAGGTCCCCATGGAAACGGAAGGGACCTTTAGAGCTATAACGTAAGCCACGGAAGAGATGGGAGAAACGCCCAGCATACTGTGTGCGTTTAAGGCAACGGCCAGACCGCAGAAAAACAGGCTGATCAAGAAGAAGATATATCGCACAACCTTTTCTCTCCACGGCATTTTAGAAGTCGTTTCCATTCTTTTCCTCCTCATCGTAGGCCGCATCATAAGCGACGTCTCCGTCAACGGACACGTCCCGGGCCGCATACAATTTGATCTGACGAAAAGCGATAAGATCGAGAACGACCACAAATCCCCAGAATACCCAGATCATTTCCTCCACCGAAGCGGCAAAGTCATAGAACCCGTGCAAAAGCAGGGGAACGATCACGCTGTAGGCACGATACCGAAAAGACCCGGACGGATCGCCGATGTTTTCCATGCGTCTGGCTTCGCCGTAGTAATGCCCCATGAAAATCCCAAAGATGATATGCGCCGGGATCGCGGTGATCGCACGGAGCAAGATGGTCCCCAGTCCGTAAGAAAACCCGTACAACACATTTTCAAAAACGGCAAAACCCGCACCGACGCAAACCGCATAAACGATCCCGTCGTAGCGGTAATTAAACTCCTCACTCGCCCAGGTGCGGCGCTTTAAGATGAAGTATTTGCACGCCTCCTCCACCATGGCCACGCCGATGAAATTAGAAACCAGGATGTAGAAAATATTGACGTATCCTCCGAAGGCAAAATCGATCACCCATCCGAAGGCGATCTCGATGATCATGGCGGGAAAGATCATAATACCGCCCCAAAGCGCCAGATGCAGGAGCATCTTCGGCGGTTCCTTCTCGATGGTATCAAGTTTGTATACCTGATACGCAAGAAAGAGCGCCGGTAACGTCGCCAAAAGAATGAGTATACGTATATATCCGCCGAAAATGATCATCGTTTTCTCCTATTCTCCG
>CAJOPA010000011.1 GCA_905236235.1 uncultured Eubacterium sp.
CGCAGCATCTTTATCAACCCCTGAGACCAAGGAAGCGGTAGACAAATATATTTTTGATGCTTCCATGAAATCCAATGTGGATCGTATGCAGGATAAGGAAAAGACTGGCGTATTTACCGGAAGCTATGCGATCAATCCATTAAATAACAAAAAGATCCCCATTTGGCTGTCGGATTACGTACTTGCGGATTACGGTACCGGCGCCATCATGTGCGTACCTGCCCATGATGACCGGGACTTTGAATTTGCAAAGAAGTTTGGGCTGGATATCATTCCCGTTATTTCCAAGGACGGTTCGGTTCCTGAAGTCATGGAAGAAGCCTATACGGACGCAAGCGGCATCATGATCAATTCCGGCGAGTGGGACGGCATGGAAAGCAGCGTCCTCAAAAAGGAAGCCCCCGCCATGATCGAAGCACGCGGACTCGGCAAGAAGACCGTGAATTATAAGCTGCGTGACTGGGTATTTTCAAGACAGCGTTACTGGGGAGAGCCGATCCCCATCGTGCATTGTCCGAAGTGCGGAGCCGTCGCCGTACCGGAGGAAGAACTTCCCCTGCTTTTGCCGGAGGTAGAATCCTATCAGCCGACCGGCACCGGAGAGAGTCCTCTTGCGGATATCACGGATTGGGTCAATACCACCTGCCCCAACTGCAAGGGACCTGCCAAGAGAGAGACCAATACCATGCCCCAGTGGGCGGGATCTTCCTGGTATTTCCTGCGTTATGTGGATAATAAAAATGATAAAGAACTGGTTTCCAAAGAGAAGGCAGACAAGTTCCTTCCCGTGGATATGTATATCGGCGGCGTAGAACATGCGGTACTGCACCTTCTGTATTCCAGATTCTATACCAAATTTTTATACGATATCGGTGTTGTCGGCTTTGACGAGCCGTTTACGAAGCTTTTTAACCAGGGTATGATCACCGGCAAGAACGGTATCAAGATGAGTAAATCCAAGGGCAACGTTGTCAGCCCCGATGATCTGATCCGGGACTACGGTTGTGATGCGCTTCGTTTGTATGAGCTTTTCGTCGGACCGCCGGAACTGGATTCCGAGTGGGATGATCGCGGCATCGACGGCGTGTATCGTTATATTACCCGTTTCTGGAAGCTTGTAAATGACAACAAGGATCGTGAAGTTGCCGAAACCGATGAATTAAGAAAACTTCGTTCCCGTATGGTTTACGATATCACCAGAAGACTGGAGTCGTTTAGTTTCAATACCGTGATCTCCGGATTTATGGAATATAACAATAAACTGATCGAGATCTCGAAAGCAGGCGGCGTGGATCGCGAGACCTTAAAGACCTATGCCGTGCTTTTGTCACCTTTTGCGCCGCATGTTGCGGAAGAAGTATGGGAACGCCTCGGACAGGAAGGCTCCGTTTTTGCCAACACCTGGCCCACCTATCGCGAAGAAGATCTTGTAGATGACAGCATTGAGATCCCGGTATCTGTCAACGGTAAGGTTCGTGCAACCGTAAAGATCGCTGCCGACGCCGATAAGGATACGGCGCTTAGCGCAGGAAAGGAAGCCGTAAAGGATAAGCTTACCGGCACCATCATTAAAGAGATCTATGTGCCCGGTAAGATCATCAATCTTGTTATCAAACAGTAAAAGAAACAGAGAGGAAAAACCATTGGAAAAGATTCAAATGACTACCCCACTCGTGGAGATGGACGGGGATGAGATGACACGCATTTTGTGGAAGATCATCAAAGACGAACTGATCCTTCCCTATGTGGATTTAAAGAGTGAATACTATGATCTTGGTTTAAAAAATCGTAATGACACGGACGATCAGGTTACCGTGGACAGTGCGAATGCCACCAAAAAATACGGCGTTGCGGTCAAATGCGCAACCATTACGCCGAATGCAGCCCGCATGGAAGAGTATCAGCTAAAACAGATGTGGAAGAGCCCCAACGGCACCATTCGTGCGATGCTCGACGGTACGGTTTTTCGTGCACCCATTCAGGTGGCAGGGATCGAACCGTGCGTAAAAAACTGGAAAAAACCGATTACCATTGCGAGACACGCCTATGGTGATATCTATAAGGCTTCGGAGATGAAGATCCCCGGCCCGGGTACGTGCGAGATCGTTTTCCACGGTGACGACGGCACGGAAATGAAGGAAACCGTACATGTTTTTGACGGTCCCGGCATTGTCATGGGTATGCATAATTTAAAAGGGTCCATCGAGAGTTTTGCAAGAAGCTGTTTTTCCTATGCGATCGACACCAAACAGGATCTTTGGTTTGCGTCGAAGGATACGATCTCCAAAAAATACGACCATACCTTTAAGGATATTTTCGCGGAGATCTATGAAAACGAGTATCGCAAACGGTTTGAAGAACTGGGGATCACATATTTTTATACCCTGATCGATGATGCGGTGGCACGGATCATGAAGTCCGAAGGCGGCTTTATCTGGGCTTTAAAGAATTATGACGGCGACGTGATGAGTGATATGATCTCTTCGGCTTGCGGTTCCTTGGCCATGATGACTTCCGTACTCGTATCACCTTCCGGTGTGTATGAATACGAAGCTGCGCACGGAACGGTACAGCGTCACTATTACAAGCATTTAAAGGGAGAAGAGACCTCCACCAATTCCGTTGCCACGATCTTTGCATGGTCTGGCGCCTTGAGAAAACGGGGTGAGCTCGATCACCTTGCGGACCTTTGCGAATTTGCGGATCGTTTGGAAAAAGCAACCATCGCGACTATCGAAAGCGGAAAGATGACCAAGGATCTGGCTTTGATCACCTCTCTTGACGATCCGGAAGTTTTAAACAGTGAAGAATTTATTAAAGCGATTCGTCATACCATGGATGAAATGTAAGGAGGTTTACTATGAATAAGGATATCTCCAGTGCCGTAATCCGCAGGATGCCCAGATACTACAGATATTTGGGAGATCTTTTGGATGACGGTATTGAAAGGATTTCCTCCAATGAATTAAGCAGACTGATGGATGTGACTGCATCCCAGATTCGCCAGGATCTCAACAATTTCGGCGGATTCGGACAGCAGGGATATGGTTACAATGTCCAATATCTTTATGAAGAGATCGGTAAGATCCTGGGACTTGACCAGACGCACAATATCATCATCATCGGCGCAGGTAATCTGGGTCATGCCCTGTCCAATTATGTCCGTTTTGAAAAAAGAGGATTTCTTACGATCGGTATTTTTGACGTCAATCCCGCGCTTGCGGGCGGACATATTCGTAATGTGCAGATCCGCATGATGGATGAGTTGCCGGAATTTGTGAAAACACACAAAGTGGATATTGCAGCATTTACCATGCCGAAGGAAAAAGCGGAGGAGTGTGCGGATCTTGTGGTTTCTCTTGGGATCAAAGCGATATGGAACTTCGCCAATGTGGAACTTGATCTTCCGCAGGATGTGACCGTTGAAAATGTACATCTTTCCGATTCCTTAATGCAGCTTTCCTATCGTATTGTGCAGAACCGTCGAAATGATCGATGATGAAGGAAGGGATAGTTTGTGGCCAAACCTACAGAAGAAGAATTCATAGCATCCATCAGGGAATATAAGATCCCGATCCTTGTTTTGGATCAGAAATGGCATCATCTCTTTTTGGATACCGGTAAACCTGAAAGCATTCAATCTCTTGAAAAGGAAGTGGATGCGCTTTTGCAGCGGCAGGGTGCGCTTACTGCCGAGATCAAGGATTTAAAGGTCGCCAAGGGCAAGGTTATGAATTCTGTGATCGCTACCATGGATGAGACGGATGCGGACACTTCCAAAAAGAACGGCGAGCAGAATATGCGCTTGATCAATGAAATCAATGAAAAGATCGAGGCAGACGAAGATGAGCTCCTCGATCTGCCCAATCTTTTAAAGGACGCAAATGAAAAATTGATGATGCGTACCATGGATCTGATGTATGACCGTTTGCATAAAAACGGTGCGGATGTGGCGGTGATCAAAGAATGGATCGCCAATATGCGTGTGGAATTAAAGAAAAATATCATCCGCAAGCAAAATATGGAAACAAAAAATCAGGAGATCTACGGCTATATGCACGATATTTTCGGTGCAAAGGTGCTGGATCTGTTTGATGTACAAAACAGTGTGGATAAGGAAGAAGGGAATCTTTGATCGCAAAGATTTCTTTTTTCGTGAAAAGGGGGAGATTTCATGCAATATCTTCTTACTGCCGAACAAATGAAGGCTGCGGATGCCTATACCATCGACACCATTGGGATACCCTCATGTGTGCTTATGGACCGGGCGGCCCATGCTGTCTTTCATGAGATTCGCGGCGGCGATCGCTATCTTGTCCTTTGCGGAACCGGCAATAACGGCGGGGACGGATTGGCTGTGGCTATTCTCCTTGCCGGGGCAGGTCATGACGTGGAGGTTGTTCTGGTCGGCTCTGCAGATAAAATGTCCGTGGAATGCAAAAGACAATGGGATATTTTGCACAGATTGTCTTTGCCAAATGTATCCGTGATGTGTGATGATGCGTTTCTTTCATCGTTGACCGATTCGGATGCCACGGCGAATAATCATCGTTTTGAAAACGGAAGGATGCCCGGGTATACGTGGATCGTGGATGCGATCTTTGGGATCGGTCTGTCGAGAGATGTTTCGGGTGCGGCTGCCGAGATCATAGCCATCGCTAATGACCTTCCCGGAAAGAAAATGGCTATCGATCTTCCCAGCGGTATCGATGCGGATACCGGAAATGTTCTTGGTATTGCATTTCGTGCGGATCGTACGATCACGTTTGCCTGCCCCAAACGTGGACAGGTTGTCTATCCCGGCAAGGACTATTGCGATAGTCTTACCGTTGCGGATATCGGTATTCCTTTATCGGTATGTGCAAATATGCAAAAAAAACTTGGTGAGAGAAGGGAAACGTTTCTCTTTGAGAAATCTGATCTGGCACTTCTTCCGCAAAGAAAAGCGGATTCCAATAAAGGAACGTATGGAAATGTCGCCTGCGTATGTGGCAGCAGCAAGATGGCGGGTGCTGCGGTTTTGTCTGCGGAGGCGGCTTATCGTACGGGATGCGGATTGGTGCACATTTACACCCCGCAGTCCAATCGGGTGATTCTCTCGGAGAGGCTTCCGGAGGCGATACTTCATGTATATGAGGATGATCCTGAAAGTGCTTCCCTTACCATCACGTCATCCGCCGTTCTTTGCGGATGCGGACTATCCACGGATCCATCGGCCGGAAAGATCTTGCGTGAGGTCTTAAAGCATAAGGATATTCCGATGGTACTGGATGCGGATGCCTTAAATCTCCTGTCCGAAAGAGAAGACTTGCGGGAAATATATGATGATTTCAGAAAACAATCTCCCGAAACGCCGGTTATCTTTACGCCGCATGTAAAAGAGGCGGCAAGACTTTTGCGGGAAGAGGTTTCCAATGTAAAACATCAACTATTTGCATCGGCAGGAAAGATCGCAAAGGAATACAACTGTATCTGTGTCCTTAAGGATGCTGCAAGCGTGCTGGCGGATCCGATCGGCGTATTTGCCGTGAATTCTACAGGAAACCACGGTATGGCAACGGGAGGAAGCGGAGATGTCCTGGCCGGAATCATTGCGTCTCTTCTTGCCCAGGGAGCGGATGCCCGGACAGCGGCTGCGCTCGGATGCTTTATACACGGCAGATGCGGAGATCTGGCAGCGCAAGAAACGGATGAACGAACCATCCTGGCTTCCGATCTGATCGCGCAGCTTTCTGCGGTCTTTCGGGAAGCGGATGAGGTTATTAATAACAAAACGAAGGAGTAAGAATCATGGAATTTTCCAGATGTGAGGCCCGTATCAGCCTCGATGCCATAGAAAACAATCTGCATCAAATGGCTCGTATGATCCGACAGGATACGCAGATCATGGTTGTGATCAAGGCGGACGGTTACGGTCATGGTGCCATCGAGATCGCAAAGGATACGGAGTCTTTAAAATACATATGGGGGTTTGCGGTGGCTACCACTGAGGAGGCGGCCTCTTTAAGAGCGGGCGGTATCACCAAGCCGATCCTGATCTTGGGGAGGGTGTTCCCGGAGGATTTTTCCTTTTGCATATCCCATGACATCCGTATTCCCATCATGGATACGGAAGGCGCGAAGGCTTTTTCCGATGTGGCGGTATCGATGAAAAAAGATGCTTGCATCCATATAAAACTTGATACAGGTATGCGAAGGATCGGATTTTTGGCCGCAGAGGAAAGCGTAAAAGAGATTGTCGACATCTGCCGTTTGCCCGGATTAAAAGCGGAGGGACTGTTTACCCATTTCTTTGCTTCCGACAGCAAAGACAAGACGAGTATGCACAAACAGCTTCAAACCTTCGATCATATCAAGGAACTGTTGCAAAACGAAGGGATTTCCTTCCCCATCTACCATGTTTCCAATTCCGCTGCCATTATTGATGCACCGGAAGCCAACAAAGATGTGGTACGTGCAGGCATCACCACCTACGGACTCTGGCCGTCGGATGAAGTGGACAAGACCAGGATCCATTTGGAGCCGGCCATGGAGGTCGTTGCAAGGGTAGCTTTTGTAAAGGAGATCATGCCAAAGGATACGGTGGGATACGGAGCCACTTACACCGCGCAGGAGGTCAAAAAGATCGCAACGGTGGGCTTCGGTTATGCGGACGGCTATCCCCGTAAACTTTCCGGACGGGGGTGGGTACTCATTCACGGGCAAAAAGCGCCCATTGTGGGAAGGGTCTGCATGGATCAGATGATGGTGGACGTCACGAACCTTACGGAAGAAGTTTGCGTCGGTGATGAAGTTGTCCTTGTAGGGACAAGCGGCGATGAAACGATCACCATGGAAATGCTGGGAGACTTAAGCGGGAGATTCAATTATGAATTCGCATGTGAGATCTCGCCCAGAGTCCCGAGAGTCTTTCTGAAAAAGGATAAAGTGATTTCAACGAGAAAGTTTTAAAACAGTCGCAAAGAGGTGAACTTTCTTGACGGAAGGCACCAAAAATGATACATTTTATGTAATGTAAAAAAAGGAGTGATATCATATATGGAGGACTCGTCCTCGTTCATTATCAGTATCATTTTATTCTGCGTCATTCTGGTGGTAAATTTTATTTTTTACGGATTCCGGTCTGCCGTGAATAATTTTTTTGCGGTCGATTTGGATGAGATCGAAGATGAACAGATGCGTTCAAAGATCGATCGCGTTTTGGGCAGAGATATGGAGATCCGCAGGACTTACCGCACGGTTACAAGTCTTGGATGGATGATCGCAGGCATGCTTTTTTTGTGGCAGTTTGCGCCGCGTATCGCAGCCCTTCTTCCTTATGACAGCAATCCGCATTATCTGCTTTGGGAATGTCTGATCCTGATCCTTGGTGTTATCCTGATCTGTGCGCTGGGTGTATCCGTTCCGATCAAGGTGGGAGAGCGAAAGGCAGCCGTTTGGCTTTGCAGATATGTCGGTTTTATTAATTTTATGGTGGCATTGGCCCGGCCGCTTGTTTGCCTGATCAACGGCATAGCCAATCTGATCGTTCCGCTCTTTCGCGTGGATCCGCATCAATCGGTGGATGATATCACCGAGGATGAGATCATTTCCATGATCGATGAGAGCAATGAACAGGGTATGATCTTAGAGAGCGAAGCGGAGCTGATCCATAATATCTTTGAATTAAACGACAAGGACGCCGGCGATATCATGACGCAGCGTACGGGCATCTTTGCCATCGACGGAGATCTGCTGTTTCGGGATGCCTATGAGGTCATGATCCGTGAAAACTATTCGCGTTTTCCGGTATATTCCGGAGATATCGACCATTTTATCGGTGTGATCCACATCAAGGACGCCATGCGATTGCATGAACACAGGGAATATGATGCGCGGCCTATACGCCGGGTGCCCGGGCTTTTGCGTGAACTCGCCGTGGTGCCGGAGGGCGTAAAGATCCATCAGCTTTTAAACAGCATGAAAAATTCCAAAGCCCATATGGTTGCCGTGGTGGACGAGTACGGACAGACCGCCGGTATTGTCGCTATGGAGGATATTTTGGAAGAGCTGGTGGGTGAGATCGAAGATGAACATGATGTGGACATCTCCATGATCGTTCGTCAGAGAAACGATCGCTTCCTTTTAAACGGTATGGCGCCTTTGGATGAGGTTTCCAAAGCACTGGGGATTGATTGCGAGATGGAGGATATCAACACCTTAAACGGTTTTTTGATCAATCTGATCGATCGCATTCCTGCCGATGACGAGATTTTTGAGGTAGATTACGGAGGGTATCGTTTCCGGGTGCTTTCCGTGGTAAATAAAACAATCAAGACCGTGATGGTTCGCAAACTTCCGCAGGAGGAGATAAACATTGCTGTGGATCAAAAGGATCGACCGGCCGACAAAGAAATGAAAAGTGAGGAATAAAATATGTCAGGACATTCAAAATTTGCAAACATTAAGCATAAAAAGGAAAAGAACGATGCAGCCAAAGGAAAGATTTTTACCGTGATCGGACGTGAGCTTGCGGTAGCGGTAAAGACCGGCGGTGCGGATCCGGCAAACAACAGCAGATTGCGCGACGTGATCGCAAAGGCCAAGGCGAACAATATGCCGAATGAGACCATTGAACGAGGGATCAAAAAGGCGGCCGGCGATATCGGAAGCGTCAATTACGAGAGCGTAACCTACGAAGGCTACGGCCCCGGTGGAACGGCGATCATCGTAAAAGCTCTGACGGACAACAAAAACCGTACGGCGGCCAATGTACGAAGCGCGTTTACAAAAGGAAACGGCAGCGTCGGTACCCAGGGATGCGTTTCCTACATGTTTGATGAAAAGGGACAGATCATCATCGATAAAGAGGAATGCTCCATGGAGGCGGATGATCTGATGATGCTGGCGCTTGATGCCGGCGCGGAGGACTTTGCGGAAGAGGAAGATTCCTTTGAGGTCATTACCGATCCGGATGCTTTTTCCGGAGTCAGGGAAGCCCTGGAAGAGGCAGGGGTTGCCATGGTCAGCGCCGAGGTTACCATGATCCCGCAGACCTATGTGACGCTGTC
Organism: uncultured Eubacterium sp.; assembly: GCA_905236235.1. Classification (GTDB taxonomy): domain Bacteria; phylum Bacillota; class Clostridia; order Lachnospirales; family Lachnospiraceae; genus RUG14243. Next base: position 9,051 of record CAJOPA010000011.1, read on the forward strand.
ATCCGATGAAGATATCAAGAATATCAACAAGACCTTAGATCTTCTTGATGAAGATGATGATGTGCAGGAAGTATATCATAACTGGGAAGAGGAATCCTAAATCGTAAATCATTTTTTACAATACAATAGAAACTATTACGTGAAAGAAGGTACATACTATGTCAGACAAGAAAAGATCCATTAAGACGGCCTGCGTTCAGGGCGGATGGGAGCCCCAAAAGGGCGAGCCGAGAATGCTTCCCATCTACCAGAGCACTACATTCAAATACGACACCAGCGAGCAAATGGGAAAGCTCTTTGATCTCGAAGATTCCGGATATTTTTATACCCGTCTGCAAAATCCGACCAATGATTTTGTTGCTGCAAAGATCTGTGAGCTTGAGGGCGGTGTGGCAGCCATGCTGACTTCTTCCGGCCAGGCTGCGAATTTCTATGCGGTATTTAACATCTGTGAAGCCGGGGATCATTTCATTGCCATGAACGGGATCTACGGCGGTACGTTTAATCTGTTTTCCTGTACCATGAAAAAGCTGGGGATCGATTGTACCTTCGTGGATGTGGATTGCACGGAGGAGGAGCTTAGAGCAGCCTTTAAAGAGAATACCAAGTGCGTATTTTGCGAAACGATCACCAACCCCGGTGTATCGATCTGTGATTTTGATAAATTTGTAAAAGTCGCACACGAGGAGCATGTACCGGTGATCTGCGACAATACCTTTGCAACACCGATCAATTGCAGACCGATCGAATTTGGCGTGGATATCGTTACGCATTCCACCACCAAATACTTGGACGGTCATGCCATGACCGTGGGCGGTTGCATCATTGACTCCGGTAATTTTGACTGGAATTGCGTTCCCGGCAAATTCAAAGGCTTAACGGAGCCGGATGAGTCCTATCACGGACTGACCTATACCGAAAAATTCGGAAAAGGTGCCTATATTACCAAGGCAACTTCCCAGTTGATGCGCGATCTCGGATCCATTCAGTCTCCGCAGAATGCATTTTTATTAAATGTCGGCCTGGAAACCCTGCATCTGCGCATGCCGGTACATTGCTCCAATGCACAGATCGTTGCCGAATTTTTGGAAAAGCATGAGAAAGTGGAGTGGATCCATTATCCGGGACTTGCCGGTGATAAATACCACGATCTCGCACAAAAATATATGCCGAACGGAACCTGCGGCGTCATGGCGCTTGGATTAAAGGGCGGCAGAGATGCATCCGTTCGTTTCATCGATCATTTGAAGATGATCTCCATTGTTACTCATGTGGCAGATGCAAAGAGTTGCGTGCTTCATCCCGCCAGCCATACACACAGGCAGATGACGGACGAACAGCTTCTCGTTGCGGGTATTGATCCTTCCCTGATCCGTCTTTCCGTCGGTATTGAGGATGTGGAAGACATTTTGGCGGATCTTTCCCAGGCACTTGATGAGGTTTAAGATTCATGGCAAAGTCTTCCGGCAAAAAGAAGAAAACCAATCAAAAAAATAAAGCAAACGCAAGCAATACCGCCCGTGAAATAGGGGCGGTCGTGCTTGCTGTTTTTGCTGTATGGTGCTTTGTCAGTGCCATCGGCAAGGGCGGAAGCGTGGGAGCCGTGTTCTCAGGCTTTCTTTTCGGTATTTTCGGGTTCGGAGCCTACTTGTTTCCGTTCCTTCTCCTTTTTGTTGCAGTTTCCTATGTGATGTCCAAAAACAAAGGAAGCTACCTTTTGCAGGGATTTTGTATCTTTTTCTTTTTCCTTGGGTTACTGTTTTTGCTCCAATTGCTTGGCGGCGAATATCTGGAACTCGGCGGTATCAAAGAATACTATGCCTTTGGCAAAGAAAACCGTGCAGGCGGCGGTGTGATCGGCGGACTGCTTGAAAAACTGATCTATCCGAGCCTCGGAAGCATCATATCCTATGTGATCGCCTGTATCCTTATGCTCATCAGTCTGATGATCATGACGGGGCGTTCTTTGGCGCAGGAGTTAAGAAACGGTCACGAGGAATTTAAAAAGGTCTCGGATTCCGGAAAAAAGAAATGGAAATCCACCATGGAGTCCATGGGCGAAGAACGGGAGATGCGCATGAACCGCCGCGCAGAGCGCATGGAAAAGAAAAGAGAAGAAAAAGAACTGCGCATGGACAAAAAGAAGCAGGGCGTGACCTTTGCAACGGATCTTGCCGCGTCGACCAAGACTTCCCGTCCCGCGGAGGAAATGACCGAATTGACTTATGCCGAGCCTTCCTCCGGCCATACGGATCAGGTTTCTTCCTCGCTTGCGCAAGCCATGAACCAAGGGTATTTTGCCAATACAACGGTGGAATCCATGCACCGGTTCAAAGCGGAGACTCCCCAAGAGCCTGCAGTAAACTCCTCTGTTCATGAAGTCATAAGTGAACCCGAACCGGTGAGACCTACGGTTTCGGAACCGGTCAAAAAAGAAAAGCTCTCGGCTGCGGAAAAAGAGGCTTCTACCAAAGATTTTGCCGCACAGGCGGAAAAGAATACCGTCATCCCTTCGGATTACAAGATGCCTCCTTTGGACTTGCTTACCAAAGGCAAATCCAAAACCGGCAGCGCCTCGCAAAGTCGTCAGATTGCGCAGATCCGCAGCAAACTTGAGCAGACGCTCATGAGTTTCGGCGTGGATGCGCAGGTGACCGGTGTGGAAGTGGGACCTGCCGTTACCAGATATGAACTTGAACCCGGAGCCGGCGTGAAGGTTAGCAAGATCACCGCGTTAACGGATGATATCAAACTGGCACTTGCCGCCGCCGATATCCGCATGGAAGCACCGATCCCGGGGAAATCCGCCGTCGGGATCGAAGTCCCGAATGCCGAAAACGAAACCATTATGCTGCGCGATCTTTTGGAGTCGGATGCCTATACAATCTCCAACGCCAAGATCGCATTTGCTGTAGGAAAGGATATCAGCGGGCATGTCCTGATCGCCGATATCGCGAAGATGCCGCATATGCTGATCGCCGGAGCGACGGGTTCCGGTAAATCCGTATGTATCAATACGTTGATCATGAGCATCCTTTATAAATACAGCCCGATGGAAGTCAAGCTGATCATGATCGATCCCAAAGTTGTGGAATTGTCCGTATATAACGGGATTCCCCACCTGCTGTCTCCGGTAGTCACCGATCCTAAAAAAGCGGCAGGTGCACTCAACTGGGCCGTGATCGAGATGGAGAGAAGATACCAGCTCTTTGCGGGCGGAAATGTCCGGGATATTACCAGATACAATCAAAAAGCATTGGCGGGAAATGCCCAAAAAGGTGCCGATGAAGAAGCACAGGAGATCCTGCCGCAGATCGTCGTTATCGTGGATGAGTTGGCGGATCTGATGATGGTGGCATCCAATGACGTGGAAAATGCGATCTGCCGTCTGGCGCAGAAAGCAAGAGCGGCGGGAATTCATCTGATCCTTGCCACGCAACGTCCTTCCGTAGATGTCATCACCGGTCTGATCAAGGCAAATATGCCTTCCAGAATCGCATTTTCCGTATCAAGCGGTGTGGATTCCAGGACGATCCTCGATATGAACGGCGCCGAGCGTCTTTTGGGAAAAGGCGATATGCTTTTCTATCCGCAGGGATACACCTCGCCCAAGCGTGTACAGGGTGCTTTTGTCAGTGACAAGGAAGTGGAAAACGTGGTTTCCTTTCTGCGTTCGTCCAATGAGGATGCCGGAGATCACGAAGGTCTGATGCAAGCCATGGAGACACCCACTGTCTCCGGAGGAGGTTTCCTTTCCGGCCAGGATGAGATCGATGATCTGTTTCAAATGGCGGGAGACTATGTCATTTCTTCCGGAAACGGTTCCATAGGATCTCTGCAGCGAAAGTTTAGGATTGGATTTAATCGCGCCGCGAGGATCATGGATCAGTTGGAGCAGGCCGGTGTGGTCGGAGCAAGTGAAGGTACCAAGCCGAGAGAGATCCTGATGTCTCCGGAAGAATTTGAACAATACGTGGAAGAAAGTGTTTAAACTATGATATGTAAAGGTTGCGGAAAAACTTTACCGGATGGCATGTTACGCTGCCCTACGTGTAATACGGAGGTACAGCTTGTTCCGGATTACAATTTTTTTGACAGCGATTCCATCTATGAAATGTCGGATCCCGAGCAGACCCCCAAAGAGGCAGATCGTGATCTTTCCGGCATGATCTCCGACGATCTCGGCAATGATAACAAAAGCATCGCCAGGGAAGGGGAGGCAACGAACGCCTCTACGCCTGTCAAAAAGAAAAGGATCTGGCTCAGAAGCCTTATCCTTTTTGTGGTGATCCTTGCGATCGGCGGCGGGATTTATTTTGCTTTTTCTTATTATCGCGCCGAGCAGGAGAAAAATACGTATGCCTATCAGATTTCCGCAGCCAGAGAGGCATACAACAACCATCTTACGGATGAAGCCCTGACCTATGCTTATAAGGCGTTGACCTTTGAGGCAGACAGCCTGGAGGCAAGATTTTTGATCGTGGATATTGCGATGGAGGAGAAGGATTACGATACGGCCATTGCCACATTGAAAGAAATCCTTTCCATTGACAGCGATCATAAGAATGCATTCAGCATGCTTTTGGGTATTTATGATACGCTCGAGGATTATGACAGCATTTATGCATTAAAGGATGCGGAACTTTCGGAGAATTTAGCAGATCTTCTTGACGGCTATTTGCTGGATGCACCCAAAGCTTCCATCGCCGGCGGGACCTATGATGATGATATCACGATCACGCTTTCCGCTTCCGAGGGGAGTACCGTTTATTACACTTTGGACGGATCAACGCCGGATGAGAACGCATCTGTGTATGAGGGTGAAGGAATTGCGATCAGTGAGGGTAAGACCACGATCTGCGCCATTGCTTTTGATGACGCCGGCAGATATTCCGAGATCATGCAGGAAGAGTATGAGATCGTTTATGCGATCCCCGAGGAACCTACGGTAAGCCCCGAAAGCGGTACCTTCCGGACGATCACATTTATCACCATCGGTGTTCCGAACGGATGCACATGCTACTATACGCTTGACGGTTCCGTGCCTTCGACGGCGTCTACGGTATATACCGGACCGTTCGCCATGCCGCAGGGCGATCATATTCTTTCCGTTGTATCCGTAAAAAACGGACAGGTAAGCAACGTTGTCACAAGAACGTATACCTACCTTCCCGAGATTACCGTAAATGAAGCCGACCAAACGTCGGAACAAACCGACAGTCAGAATACCACGCAAACTACGGAAAACTAATCCTTCTCAAACAGGATCTGATCCCCGGTTAATTTTTTGATCCGTGTAAGGGCATAGACTTCAACCCCGGAATCCTCTAATTTTTCCCGTCCCGGTTGAAATGTTTTTTCGATCAGGACGGCCACGCCGGCGATGGTTGCATGGCAATGACGAAGCAGACGGATCGCAGCCGTGGCGGTTTCGCCGTTGGAGAGGAAATCATCGACGATCAGAACATGATCCTCCGGCTGAATGAAACGGTGTGCCAATGTCAGTTCGTAGCTCATCTCCTTGGTGTACGAAGTCACCATGGTCTGGATCAGATCGGCATGCAGTATCTTGGACGGTTCCTTTTTGAGGATGACCATCGGTACCTTAAGACTCTTGGCTGCCATGATAGCCGGAGAGATGCCGGAGCTCTCGACGGTCACGACCTTGGTGATGCCGCGGTCCGCAAAATGCGCGGCAATATCCTCACCGACGGCCTCCATCAAAGCCGGGTCCACCATGTGGTGAATGATCCCGTCCACGTTCAGGATATCCTCGGAGATCACCACACCGTCTTTTTCGATTTTTGATTGAAGCAATTCCATGATCCTACCTCATTTCATAAGAATGATTGTTCGTTTATTATAGACGAATCCCAAAGGAGAGTAAAGTGAAGATTACCATTGCCTGCGTCGGAAAGATCAAAGAGTCCTTTTACAGAGATGCCGTTTCGGAATACGAAAAAAGGCTCGGCAAATACGCGGATCTCAAGATCCGGGAAGTGCAGGACGAAAAAACCGCGGATTCCATGTCCGATAACGAAGTAAAAAAATTGTTGGAAAAAGAAGAGGAACGTCTTCAAAAAGTGATCCCGGAGGATTCCTTTAAGATCGCGCTTTGCATTGACGGCATGTCCAAAGATTCCGTGCAATTTGCCGACTTCATGGAAGAGTTGAATCTGCATGGAAACAGCCATATTACGTTTGTAATCGGCGGTTCTTTGGGACTGTCCGATCGTTTGATCAAATCCTGTGATGCAAAGCTGTCTTTTTCTGCCATGACGTTTCCGCATCAACTTATGCGCGTGATCCTTTTGGAGCAGATCTATCGGTCTTTTCGTATCCGTCATCACGAGCCCTATCACAAATAAAAAAGCCTGGAAAAGCGATGGCAGAAACATTGCGAAGGAAGGCAGAATATGGTAAAATGATGCTCGGTGATTTTCGTGCGATAACGCATTGCCGTGAAAATGCGTTACAATAGAAAATCTCAGAAAGATGAGGAATAAATTATGAAAAAATGGATTGGTTTAACATTGGTTTTGGCGATGAGTTGCACTTTGTTTGCAGCATGCGGAAGCGCTGACGGTCAGAGTGAGGAGAGCAATGCTTCTCAGGAAACGTCCGTACAGGAGAGCGGTGATGCAGCAGGCACGACCGCAACCACAACGTTTACCGTAGGTTTCGATGCAGAATTCCCGCCTTACGGATATCAGGATGAAAACGGCGAGTATGTCGGCTTCGATCTGGATCTTGCCCAGGAAGTTTGCGACAGAAACGGCTGGACGCTTGTAAAGCAGCCGATCGAGTGGGATTCCAAGGATCTCGAGCTTTCCTCTGGTGCCATCGATTGCATTTGGAACGGTTTTACCATCAACGGTCGTGAAGATGACTACACCTGGACGGATGCTTATATCGACAATACGCAGGTATTCGTGGTACGTACCGCAGACGGTGTCAGTGATATTGCCTCTCTTGCAGGCTTAAATGTCCTTGTACAGTCCGACTCCTCCGCACTTGCCGCTTTAAGTGACATGCCGGAAGTGACGGATACCTTTGCTTCCCTTACGGAAGTTGCGGATTACAATACCGCATTTATGATGTTGGAGTCCGGCAGTGCCGATGCCATCGCACTGGACGTTGCCGTTGCAAAATACCAGCTTGAATCAAGAGGCGACGATACTTACATGATCCTGGATGAGGTGCTTTCTTCCGAGCAGTACGGTGTCGGCTTTAAGCTTGGCAATACTGAGCTTCGCGACCAGGTACAGGCTACCCTTTATGAAATGCTTGAAGACGGTACATTACAGACAATCGCGGAAGAATGGGGCGTAGCGGATATGCTTTGCCTGGGACAGTAGGGGAACTATGTCATTTTCAACAATGTTGATCAAATTATTGGGAGGACTTTGGGTAAGCGCGGAGATTTTCGCGGTTACCCTGGTTTTCTCTTTGATACTGGGGCTGTTGGTATGTTTCGGCAGGCGCTCGCGATGCAAGATCCTTTCTGCTTTTTGCAGGATCTATATCTCCGTATTGCGCGGCACGCCACTCATGCTTCAGCTTTTGGTTGTTTATTTCGGACCTTACTATTTGCTTCATATGCAGATTTCCTATGGATATCGCCTGATCGCGGTGTTCATAGGTTTTGTGTTAAATTATGCGGCCTACTTTGCGGAGATCTACCGGTCCGGTATCGAAAGCATTTCCGTAGGACAGTGGGAAGCCGCACAGATCCTCGGCTATACGAGGGCGCAGACGTTTTTCCATATTATTTTTCCACAGGTTGTCAAAAGAATCCTACCGCCCGTCTGCAATGAAACGATCACGCTGGTGAAGGACACTTCGCTTGCTTTTGCCATCACCGTTACGGAGATGTTTACACTGGCAAAGCAGATCGCAGCGGCCAATACCACGATGCTTCCCTTTGTGATCGCCGGTGTTTTTTACTATGTATTCAATCTTCTCGTGGCTTTTGCATTTCATGCATTGGAGAAGAAACTCAGTTATTATAATTCCTAAGAGAGCTTGCCATGCGTTATCTTGAGATCAATCATGCGAAAAAAAATTTCGGAGACCTTCAGGTCTTAAAAGATATTTCCCTTCACGTGGACAAAGGACAGGTGGTTGCCATTATCGGGCCTTCCGGATCCGGCAAGTCCACGCTTTTGCGTTGCGCTACTTTATTGGACACGTTTGACGGAGGAGATCTGATCTATCTTGGCGAATATGCCGCCAAGGATGTGGACGGGAAAAGCAACTATGCTTCCCGTGCCGAATTAAAAAAGATGCAGAATGTTTTTGGCCTGGTATTCCAGAATTTTAACCTCTTTCCGCATCGAAGCGTCCTGGAAAATATTATGGACGCACCCGTAAGAGTCCTTAAGAAATCCAAAAAGGAAGCGGAAGAGACCGCGCGAAAGCTCCTTGATCAAATGGGACTTTCCGATAAAGCCGATGATTATCCGCATCAGCTTTCCGGTGGACAGCAACAAAGGGTGAGTATCTGCAGAGCTTTGGCGATGCAGCCCAAGATCCTTTTCTTTGACGAGCCAACCTCCGCGCTTGATCCGGAGCTTACGGTGGAGATCTTAAAGGTCATCCGGCAGTTGGCGCAAGAACATATGACCATGGTGATCGTTACCCATGAAATGAATTTTGCAAAAAACGTCGCAGATCATATTATTTTTATGGAAAATGGTGTTATTATAGAAGAGGGTACGCCGGAACACGTATTTTCTTCGGAGAATCGTCGTATGCGTGAATTTCTCGGTAAATATGAATGCTAGGAGAGTCCATGGACGCAAACGAAGTAATAATGGAGATCCCTGCGCAGCATATGGCCAATATCTGCGGGGAATATGATCTGTATCTTAAAAAAATAGAACGATCCTTTCATGCTACCCTAGTCTTTCGGGACAACGGATTAAAGATCATCGGTTCCGAGGATGAGATCCGCAAGACCAGGCGTGTATTGGAGGATCTGATGTCTGTCGCCGTTAAGGGCGAGCAGATCACGGAGCAGAAGGTGGATTACGCCATCGGTCTTGCCATGGAAGAAAGCACTTCTTTTCTGACGGATCTGGATAAAGATATCATCTGTCATACCGTCAACGGCAAACCGGTCAAGGCCAAGACATTAGGACAGCAAAACTATGTCTCCATGATGCGGGAGAAGATGATCGTATTTGGTCTCGGCCCTGCGGGAACAGGTAAGACCTATCTCGCCATGGCGATGGCAATCACGGCATTTAAAAATAACGAGGTCAACCGGATCATTATGACACGGCCGGCCATTGAAGCAGGCGAGAAACTCGGCTTTCTCCCTGGTGATATGCAAAGCAAGGTAGATCCCTATCTGCGCCCACTCTATGATGCACTTTATCAGATCATGGGGGCAGAGGGATTTAATCGCAATATGGAAAGAGGGCTGATCGAAGTGGCGCCTCTTGCCTATATGCGGGGGCGTACGCTTGATAATGCCTATATCATTTTGGATGAGGCGCAAAATACCACGCCGGCGCAAATGAAGATGTTTTTAACAAGGATCGGCTTTGGGTCAAAGGTCGTGATCACAGGTGATGCGACGCAAAAGGATCTCGCTCCCGGGAGCAGATCCGGTTTGGATGAAGCGGTATCCATCCTGAAAAACATTGAGGATATTGCCATTTGCAATCTGACGAGCAAGGATGTGGTGCGACATCCCTTGGTACAAAAAATCGTCAAGGCTTATGAGGATTACGATCTGAAGCAAAAGCAAAGGCAAACCGGCGCATCAAAGAGAAGGAAGCGTACATAAGTTTTTGAAATAATGGGGAAAATTATGGGCAGATCCAAAATCATACCGCCGAAAAAGCGGTATTATATGATACTCATGTTTATTACGGCCGTTGTTTTTTGCGGATTTTTAAGCTTTCAAAACGGTAACGGTCTTCGCAGCGATCGATTCTATATCTACGAGGCGCTTTGCATTTTTATGTGTCTTTTGATCGTTCTGCTTTTTGAATTTGCCCGTAATAAAAAAGATCCTTTTGATAATGTTTTTCGCAATTACAAACATATCTATATCCTCTATCTTATGGGTTGGGTGGTCTGCATCGCGGATTATTATCTTCCGAGGACATTGACACCGCTGATCTTGATTCCGATCGTTATCTCGCTGACGCTGGATGTTTATTTCGGATTTACGCTCTCGACGATCCTTTTGTTAAGTTACGGTCTTATCTGCGAGGCGCAAGGAACGAGGATCATCTGCTATATCTTTATCATCCTGATCGGAACCGTATTAAGTTCCTCCTTAAAAAGCAAAGAGAATCGGATCTGGGGATTCATCTGTCTGTTTTGTTCAGATGTTATCATGCTGTCCATTTTTCAATATCTGGAATTTTCATCCTATACCATCGCAGAGATCATGCGCATCTTTGAAAATGCGATCCTTGCGGTTATTTTACTGATCCCTGCATTGTTTTTGATCCGAAAGCTCATCCTGGATTATGAGCAGACCAAATTGTTAAGGATCCTGGATGTACGCTATGTTCTCATCAAAGACATGAAAAAATACAGTGAGATCCTGTATCTGGAGAGTCTTTTTACCGCAAGGCTATGCAAGGGGATCGCCGTGGAATTGGGATATGATCCTATGCTGACGCAGGCGGCCGGAATGTATTACCGGATTGGGGAGATGTCGGAAGGCGGCGCCAAAGAGGCGGTTCGTCTGGGGATACAATATGACTTCCCCATGCGACTGATGAATATCCTCTACGAATACAGAGGAGAATTGCGCAAACCGACCACGCCTTCCTCAGCTATCGCCTTTTTGGTGTATTATATTGTAAAGACCGTACGCAGACAGGGACGTCCGGAGTCCAAGATGGACCGGACCGTATCCGTCCACAAGGTTATGAACGAGTTGTCCAATGCCGGGTTCCTTGAGCAATCGGGCCTGTCAGTCAGCCAGTTTGTTAAGATCCGCGATTATCTGGTATTTCATCTGGAAGAAGGTGTCTGATGCTGACGTTGCATTTTGAAAACGAGGAACAATATACCTTTCCCTTTGATCCCGTCAAAGTGGCAAAGGATGTGATTCAAGCCGGCATGGAAGAGATCGATTGTCCCTACGCCTGTGAAGCGGATCTGTCTCTTGTGGGCGAAGAAGAGATTCGAAGGATCAATCTGGAATACAGGGAGATGGACAAAGTGACGGATGTGCTGTCCTTTCCCATGAATGATTATGAAAGTCCCGGCGTATTTGACGAAGAGGCATTGATCGCGCAGGAAGCGTTTCATCCGGACACGGGGGAGCTTATCCTGGGGGATATCATGCTTTGTGTTCCGCGTATGCGCATGCAGGCGGAAGAGTATGGGCATGGGCAGTTACGTGAGTATGCGTTTTTGATCGCACATTCCTTTTTACATCTTTGCGGCTTCGATCATATGACCGAGGAAGAGGCGACGCAGATGGAGGAATGCCAGGAACGGATACTTGAGAGATTATCGATCTTTCGTTAATTTTCTTAAAATATAAAAGGGTTATGATAGGGTTTTAGGAGGTTTGTTATGAAAAAGTCGACTGTTGTATGGGTGTTATGTCTTACCGCGAGTATCGCTCTTTTGGCCGGCTGCGGCAAAAAGGAAGAGGAACCGGAAGTCGTGGAAGAGACACCGGTCGCAGAAGTTGTCGTACAGGAAAGCGCCGATGCGACGCCGGTATACACAGGACCGGTAAGCTATCTGACGGGGCTTCCCATCGATGAAAAATACGAGAATTATCGTCCCGTTGCCGTGATGATCCCCAATGATGAAAAAAGTGCGATGCCGCAGCTTGGACTTTCCCAGGCGGGCGTGATCTATGAAGCATTGGTGGAAGGTTACGGAACGCGATTGATGGCGATTTTTGACTATGCCGAATTGGAAGATCTTGAAAAAGTAGGCCCCGTTCGCAGTACGCGTTTGTATTTTGCTTACTTCTCTACCCAGTGGGACTGCATTATCTGCCATTACGGACAGGCAATCTACGCATCCCAGTATATGAACAGCGATGCCATCGATAATCTTACGGGTCTTCGGTATGTCGAAGAAAATATCGTATATTATAAAGACAGCGATCGCCCGTCGGCCAATAATGACTTTACAAGTGGCGAGAGGATTCTGGACGGTATCGAATACTACGAATACCGTACGGAGCATTTTAAAGACTTCGAGCCTTCCTTTACGTTTGCGAGTGATGAGGTTGTGCTCGATCACGCATCCGGTGTTGTCACCGCCAACGTGGTAAAGCCCGGATTTGCGGTAAATAAGCCTTATTTCGTATATAACGACGAGGATGGTCTGTATTATCGCTATCAGTACGGAGATGAGCATATCGACGGCAATACGGGCGATATTTTGACCTGCAAAAATATCATCATCCAGATCTGCCGTACCGAAACGCTGGATGAAAAAGGCTATCTGTACGTAGAGACCGAGGAGACCGGAAGCGGCTATTATATCACCAACGGTAAGGCCATTCCCATTTTCTGGGAAAATGACGGACAGTATCTGCCGACCACCTATGTGGATGAAAACGGCAACGAGATCGAACTCAACCCCGGTACCACATGGATCTGCGTGGTAGATTATGACTATGCCAATAAGATCGAATTTTTAGAGAAAGAGGAGACTACGTCAGAAACGGATGACTAAGAAACGTCATGATGCCGATTTCCTGCTGCAGGGATCCATTCTGGCCGCGGCTTCCATAATCAGCCGCATCATCGGCCTGATCTATCGGGTCCCTCTGGCAAACATCATCGGCAACGGTGGAAGCGATTACTATTCCTGCGCTTATGAGATCTATAATATCTTATTGCTGATCTCGTCCTTCAGCATTCCGCTTGCCGTATCCAAGCTTGTGGCGGCATGTATGTCAAAGGGGCGCCGCAAAACAGCGTACAGAGTCTTTCTGTGTGCGCTGCTTTTTGCGTTTTGTACGGGCAGCATCGCTTTTTTCGCGGTTTTCTTTGCAGCCGAGTATATTACGGCAGTACTACTTGCCACACCCTTAAGTTATCTTGCGTTACGTGTTCTCGGACCAACGCTCCTTATCGTTGCGATCATGGGCGTGATCCGCGGATTCTTTCAGGGAATGGGTTCCATGGTACCCAGTGCCATTTCCCAGATCATTGAGCAGATCGTCAATGCGATCGTCAGTGTTTCCGCAGCATATTATCTTTATCAATACGGCGCAAAAGTGGGAGCGGTGCTCGGCAACGAAGAGACCTATGCCGAAAGCTACGGTGCTGCGGGAGGAACGCTTGGCACGGGCGTAGGCGCGCTTTTCGGTCTGCTGTTTTTGTTATTCATTCTCCTGGCGTTTATAAAGCGCTTTAAGCGTTCCATGCGAAGAAATACCAAGGAGACGCCGGAATCCTACGGAAGTATCATCAAAGTGCTGGTTCTTACCATTGTACCCGTATTGATGAGTACGACGATCTACAATATCTCCGGGATCTTAGACCAGGGTATCTTTAAACATGTTACATTGCACCAGGGATATGATGCGCAAGCCGTTTCCACCATGTGGGGCATCTTCGGCGCCAAATACAAAGTCCTGATCAATATTCCGATCGCCATTGCTTCCGCACTTTCCGCATCAAGCGTACCGAGTATCGCAGCGGAACATGCGGTTAAAAACAGCCGATCCGAGAAAAAGAAGATCGCCATCGCCATCCGATTTACGTTGATGATCGCCATTCCCTGCGCTGTTGGGATGGGCGTTTTGGCACGGCCGATCCTTACCATGCTTTATCCGGACACGGAGGAAAATATGCTTCTTGCCACCAGAATGCTGCAACTTGGTGCGGTCTCCGTGGCTCTCTACAGCGTATCCACCATGACCAACGGGATACTGCAGGGAATCGACAAGATGCATACACCGGTCAAAAACGCTGCCATCGTTTTGGTTTTGCATCTGGGATTTTTGCTACTGTGCCTGTATACATTTGACCTGCATATTTATGCCGTGATCCTGGCCAATATTTTCTTCGGCACATTGATGTGTATCTTGAATCAATACTCCCTGCGACGGGCCAACGGCTATCGACAGGAATTAAAAAAGAGTGTGGTGATCCCATTGATCTCGTCCCTCGTCATGGGCGTCCTCATCTTGGGGATCTATCACGGCGTGTTCTATTTGAGTTATAATAATGTGGTCAGCACCATGGTCTCCATTGTGATCGGTATGATCATCTATGCGATCGTTATGATCAAATGCAAAGCTGTCACGAAAGAAGAGCTGGAGAGTTTTCCGAAGGGTACGACTCTGGTTGGGATTTTTGAAAAATTGCACCTGATGTAAGAGGGTTTGCCATGGGAAAAGGAAAAGATCAAAACAACCCGGATGTGATCATTATCGGTGCCGGTGCGGCCGGACTGTTTGCCGCGAAAATCCTATCCGAAAAC
>CAJOPA010000012.1 GCA_905236235.1 uncultured Eubacterium sp.
CCCCGCCGGTAAAGACCACACCGTCCAGCTTCCCGCGCCTTTCGGAAAGAAAGTCCCAAAAGGCATCTTCCTCCATCACCGGCGCCGTCCGACCTTCTGCCAATTCAAAATTATGACAAAAGGGGCAGCGAAAATCGCAGCCCCCAAGAAATACCGTACACGCCACATGCTCCGGATAATCCAATACCGTCATCTTCTGTAATCCGTACAGGATCATGCAACCGCACTCCCTTCTTTTATGCTTCCATATATTTCAGCATATGTTCCGCACTGGCAAGCTTCACGCAGACCACAAAGATCTCCATCGCCATCGCCAGTTCCTCCTCGGAAGGATAGGAAGGCGCGATACGGATCACGGAGTCCTTCGGATCCTTGTGGTAGGGGAACGGCGCTCCCGCGGGCGTCATAGTCAGTCCCGCCTGGGATGCCAGCTCAATGATGCGGGTAGCACAGCCGTCCATGGCTTCAAATGCCACAAAATAGCCTCCCCTCGGCTCGATCCACCGGGCAATGCCAAGCGGCTTTAAATCCGTCGTCAATTTATTTAAGACCATCTCAAACTTCGGACGCATGATCTCGGCATGCTGCTTCATCTTTGCCTGGATACCGTCCTGATCCACCAGGTATTTGGCATGACGCAGCATATTGAGCTTGTCAAAGCTGATGATCTTGACGCTCATCTGCTTGCGGATCTCCTCCAGATTGCGCTTGGAGGCAGCCACACCGGAGATCCCGGCACCGGCAAAGGTCACCTTGGAGGTGGAGAAAAACTCATAGACCATATCCGGCCGACCGGCCTTCTCGCATTCGTTTAAGATCTCCAAAAGATGATCCTGCTTATCCTCATACAGATGATGTACGCAATATGCGTTATCCCAAAAGATCCTGAAGTCCTCCGCTGCGGGGTTAAGGTTTGCAAACCGGCGCACCACCTCATCCGAGTAGGTGATCCCCTGCGGATTGGAATACTTTGGTACGCACCAGATCCCCTTCACGGCAGGATCGTTGTTAACATACTTTTCCACCAGATCCATATCCGGACCGTCTTCGTTCATGGGGATATTGATCATTTCGATCCCGTAATACTCGGTAATCGTAAAATGCCTGTCATATCCCGGCACGGGGCAGAGGAATTTGACGGAGTCCAGTTGACACCAGGGCGTGGAACCCAGGACGCCTTTGATCATGGAATTACAGATCACATCATGCATCACGGACAGACTGGAATTGCCCCAGACGATTACATGATCCGCTGCCACATCCACCATATCTCCGAGCATCCTCTTGGCCTCGTCGATCCCGGCCACGTCACCGTAGTTTCTGCAGTCGGCGCCACGCTCGGAATGCACGTCCGTCTTGGAATTGACCACATCCAACATATCATTGGAAAGATCCAGCTGTGCCGTACAGGGCTTACCTCTGGACATATCCAGGTGATAACCCTTCGCACGCAAAAGATCATGCTCCTTTTGCATCGCCCTGCGCTCTCTTTCCAATTCTTCCCGACTTAATTCCTTATACGGTACCATGGGGGAACCTCCTTCATCTCTTTTTTCTTTATTTCTCCGATTATACACCAATTTTACGTTTGTGCCTATCAGGAAAGATTTTTTTCTTTGCCGAGCATCCGGAAATGTTCCCGGATCTCTTCTTCCCTGCCCAGCTCCGTGGGATGATAAAATACCTCATCCTTTAGAGCATCCGGCAGGTATTGCTGATCCACGTAGTGGTGCTCGTAATCATGCGCATACTTGTAGCCGACGCCGCGGTCAAGCTTGCCCGCCCCGGCATAATGTGCATCCTGCAGATACGGCGGGATGGGTGCCTGTTGCCTGTCACGGATCGCGGATTGTGCCGCAAGAAGCGACATGTAGGACGCATTGCTCTTGGGCGCGCACGCCACGTAATTGGCCGCCTCCGCCAGGATGATCTGGGCCTCGGGCATGCCGATCCGCTCCACGGCCTCAGCCGCGCTTGTGGCCACCACCAAAGCCATGGGATCCGCCAGTCCCACATCCTCCGCCGCGCAGATCATGATCCTGCGGGCGATGAATTTGATATCCTCGCCGGCATAGAGCATCCGGGCGAGATAGTACACCGCCGCATCCGGGTCCGTCCCGCGCATACTCTTGATAAAAGCGGAGATGGTATCATAATGATTGTCTCCGTCCTTATCATAGCGCACGCCGCGCTTCTGGATGCATTCCCCGGCGACCTCCCGGGTGATATGGATCTTACCGTCCTCGGACTTTTCCGTGGTGAGAACGGCTAGCTCGATGGCATTTAACGCCGTACGCGCATCGCCTCCGGCCACGTCCGCAAGAAACTCTGCCGCATCCTCATCCAACTGTGCATGGAAGGACCCCATGCCTTTTTGCTCGTCCGTCACCGCGCGATGAAGGAGCTTTACGATATCTTCCTGCGCCAGCGGTTTTAACTCAAAGATCACGGAGCGGGAAAGCAATGCACTGTTAACCTCAAAGTAAGGATTCTCCGTGGTGGCGCCGATTAAGATCACCGTGCCGTCTTCCACGAAGGGCAGCAGATAGTCCTGCTGACCTTTGTTAAATCGATGGATCTCATCGATAAAAAGAATGGTCTTGTGACCGTAGAGCGCCAAAGCGTCCTTTGCCTTCTCCACCACCTGCTCCATATCCTTCTTGCCGGCGGAGGTGGCGTTGATCTGCATAAACTCCGCCTTTGTCGTATGCGCGATCACCCTGGCAAGCGTCGTCTTGCCGGTCCCCGGCGGCCCGTAAAAAATGAGCGAACTTAACTTATCCGCCTTGATGGCGCGATAAAGCAGCTTATCCTTGCCGATGATATGCTCCTGTCCCACCATTTCTTCCAGTGTCTCCGGGCGCATCCGGCCCGCCAGAGGCGCTTCCTTTTCCTTTACCTGCTCCCGCATATAATCGAATAAATCCATGATCAAAAGCTCCTTATAAAAGTTTATCATGAAAAAATGCCCAAAAGGCCACGGCGCTTGCCGCCGCAACATTTAACGAATCCACCCCGTGGGCCATGGGGATGATCACCTTCCTGTCGCATAAGGAAAGGATCTCCTCCGAAACCCCATGATCCTCATTGCCGAGGGCCACGGCTCTTTTCTTTGCGAGATCCCCCGTCTCCCCGAGCGCAACCGCATCCTCCGCAAGCGCAAG
>CAJOPA010000013.1 GCA_905236235.1 uncultured Eubacterium sp.
ATCGGTCGAATCGACATGGCATTCCCTCCTAGATGATCTTAATGTCTCCATCCTGCCGTACAAATTTACAGCCGCTTCTCTTTTCGGCAAGCGTCTTGCTGACATCCGAAATGATCACGGAAACACCCGGGAAAGCATCACCTTTGACTTCCACCTGGGCGCGGCGGTTTGCCTCCGGGTCCGTCTTAAACTGGGAAAACTCCTCTTCGTATTCCTTTAATTCGCTTTTTAACGTCTGATACCGTCTGGATAATTGCTGGATGATCTGCATCTTTTCCGGCGGGAATTTCTCACCCAGGCCGATCTTTTTGCCGGCTGCGGTGATCGTAGGCTCGATCTTGGCGATCTCCTCATTGGTACGCTTGATCAGCATCTGCAGCTCAGTCACGCGCGCACGTTCCCTTGGATTGACACCCACTTCCACAACGGTCGTGGCTCCCATGGCAGAACCGAGCGTCTGCGTCTCGATGCTGACACCCGCCTGAATATTTCCACCGACAATAAAGCCCTTCTTGCCTTTGACACGAACATCATAAAGGGCGTAAACATTACTGTGCAGAATCGAATCCGCATTCACGCTTTCGTCGGAATATACCGTTGCATTCTCGATAAACTTGGCTGCGATGGAACCGCCGGCATAGATATTGGCTCTGCCCATCCCGTGAATACCGTTGGCGATGACGATCTTGCCTTTGGCTTCGAGTTTTGCACCTTCCACCACACCGCCGATCGTGATATCTCCGCCGGAACGTACCGAAAATCCGGAGTTTACATTGCCCTTGATCTCCACGCTGCCTTCAAAATCAATATCTCCGGTCGTGGTATCCACATCCGCAGGCACCTGATATACATTGGAGACAAAGACCTTTCCGTTGGTTAAGGACGCATGTCCCGTGACCATGGAACGCAGCTCCGTCTTGTCCTCGTTGATCTCGATGTTGTTACCATAGGCAAGCTTTACCTTCTTCACCTTCTTGGGGCGAAGTACTTCTCCCATGACATTCATCCCGTTTTCTCCGGGATCGTCGGGATATAACTTTGCCAAAAGCTCACCTTCGGAAATATGAGAGATCATATTTAAGTCGTGGTAATCCACGGTACCGTCTTCATTCAATCGCGGTGCGAGATTTTTCTCGGTCTCAAAATAGTATTCAATCCGGCCGTCTACACCCTGCACGGGTTCTTTGCCCTCGGCGATCACGAATTCCGTGTTGTAGGCTTCCTTTTCCACCGCTTCCTTGATCGCTTCTTCCAAAACGCCGAAACGCACCTTGGCACGGGAGATCTGATCCATCAGATCTTCTACATTAAGCTTTGGTCCACCGACCGAGGGCGGAAAGATCTTGCCAAAAGCTTTCATTTTATCTTCAGATACATCGATCGCGATCCGCGCTGCCTGCTCCTCTCGAAACAATACAGAAATACGACCCTCACATACTTCATCCGAACCTGAGAGGATCTCATAGATCACATCCTTATCAATTGTTTTGACGCCAATATCCGACAAATACGCACATACTTCATCCACGCGCACATGCTCATCATCTTCCCCCGTAGGTTGGTGCACAATCAAAAAGGCGCCATCACTCCTGATGTCAATTTGAAAATAACCGTTCATTCGTTCCCTTCCCCCAAAAATATTATAAATCCGTAAAAACGTTCATATACGGACCCATATGCTTTTTCATTTTATTCAGTGCCTTTGTATGCAACTGGGATACTCTGGATTCCGATACATCAAAGACTTTACTGATCTCCTTTAATGTCATGTCCTCATAATAGTATAAAAGGATGACGTTTCTCTCTTTTTCCGTCAACAGTTGCAGCGTCTCCGCCAGAACCTTCTTTAATTCCCCTTCTTCGATCACTTCTTCCGGTTCCTGGAACGCATTCTTCTCCGTGGCGGCATATCCCGGCTCATTCCCGGCGTCAACAAATTCATTTAAAGAAACAACATTCGTGATATGAAGCTGCCCCTGCCAGTCAAGGAGCTCTTCGTCCGCGATCCCCAATTCCTTTGCTATTTCTTCATCGGATGCGACTTTGCCGGTACGGCTTTCGACCGTACGGATCGCCTCATCGATCTTTTTTTGTTTTTGACGTACCGTTCGAGGGATCCAATCCATCTTTCGGATCTGATCGAGAATCTCTCCGCGGATGCGAAGACTCGCATAGGTCTCAAATTTGACATCCTTGTTGACATCAAATTTGTCGATGGCATCGATCAATCCAAAGATCCCATAACTTGTCAGATCCTCATATTCCACATTGTGACCCAAATACATGCTAAGTTTACCGGCAACAATCTTTACGAGCGGTGCGTATTCCAAGATCAACTGCTCGCGAAGTTCCGGCGTCCTATTCTTCGCATATTCCGTCCACATTTGCTCTTTCGTGAGTTTCTTCATCAAGCCTCCAACATCGGTTCGTATCAAGCAAAAGCGTTCCCCAGCCTGCCCTTATCTCAGCCGATATCCTCCTGTTCTCCGGCCTCTTCCGTCCAGTCATCCGACGGCGTCTGTGTCACAAAATCGGCATCAATATCCTCATCCGGAAAATCAACGCTCTCGGATGTGGAAAATTGAATATCATCCATATCATCTGCCATCACACCGAAGGTTTTATCCAGGACTACCTTGATAATACTTCCGATAAAATAAAAGCAGATCAGCACCACAAGCACCGTTACCAAAAATCTCTTGGTGCTTACATCATTCATGATCATTAAAACGCTTGTGACAGCCCCCGCCAGGAGCATCACCAAAGCGGGTACATTCTTCGTATTCATTCAAACCCCATCAAATCGTCTTAGATTCTTTTCCGACGGACTTGATCAGGTAATCACCCGTCGCACAATACAATTCCACGGTACGACCGTAGTTTAAACCGGTATCCTGTGCCAAGAGCGGAATCCCGTGTTTTTTCAATGCCGCCACAGCAGCTTCCACATTACGGTCACCGACACTGCCAAGGGCGGAGTTGCTTGAGACCGCAAACATCTTGGCGCCACCGGCAAGTTTTGCAACGAGACGACGCTTATTGGCACCTGCTGCGATCATGCGGCGCACCAGTTCATCCAGCCCCGTATCCACAAATTTTGCAACATTTTGGTTGTCTTTGATCTGCGTACTGTCGGGAAGCATCGCATGCTCGAGTCCGCCGATCTTTGTACCGGGGTCATATAAAGCAATCCCCACACAGGATCCCAATCCCAACGTGGTGATCATATCATCACCTTTGCAAATGTTTAAATCAGCCATTCCGACTTTAATCACATTTCCCATAAATCAACTATCCTCAAAGATATACTCTCCGACTAAGATACGATACCGAGTGCCCCAAGGATCTTGTCGTAAGAATCAACCTCCGGCAAAAGAATAAAATAGCCGTTTACGTTAACATCATCGCCAAATTTTGTTTCGATCAAAAGCGCATGCTCGCCATATTGTCCGAACTGAATCGCCGGAACACTCAAAATAGCGGCCGCCATATCAATACAAAGATAAGGAACGGAGGGAGAGATCGTAAGCCCGGTAAGGCTTGCAAGTGCAGAAAGATACGATGCGGCGATGATATTGCCGATCTCCTGCAATGCGGATAGATCCATCTCCGTAAATTCTTCATTAAAAGAGGGATCCCGACCCATTAATTTATTCACGAGATAATGAGCGGATTCCAGATCCAGTAAAAACATCATACTGCCGTCAATGTCCTGCTTCACTTCCAGGAAAATGCCGACCACAAGATCTTCCTCAGCGGAAATCGCAGTAGGAAGTTCCTGAAAAGTCAAAAAACGCACCTGCGGCACATGCATATCCATGCGAAGATTCAACATGGTCGCAATCGCCGTTGTCGCGTTACCTGCACCGATGTTTCCGATCTCTTTTAAGACATCGAAATACATCTCATTGACTTGTTCCAAAGTAAAACCTGCCATAATATCCCCCATCCGATCAAAGGTCTCCCTCCCTTTTGATTCCAAAAGGGAGGAAAGCACCTAAAATCCATAACATTTCTTGCGCGCTATACCGCGTCGCGTTCATCCACAATCTTTCCGATATCAAGCAGCGAGATCAGATTTTCACCGTTCTTTCCGATCCCGTTTAAGAACGTGTGACCACCCTCTCTGGAATCCGGAAGGAATCTGTCGATCTGATCCCCGGAAAGGGTAACAACCTCACGCACCTCATCCACAAGTACGCCAAGGCATCCGCTGTCTTCGATCCTTAAGATAATGATCCTCGTCTTGTTGGTGATCACATCATCATCGAGACCCATCTTTCTGCGGATACTCATCACGGGAACGATCTCACCGCGAAGATTGATGATCCCCTTGAAGTAATGCTGCGCCTTCGGCACACGCGTGATCTTCTGCATACGAACGATGTTGTCAATATATCCGATATCAATACCGAAATGCTCAATACCAAGGCTGACTACAATATACTGTTTTGTATTGTCATCCCCAATGACTCTTAATTCATCCATGCTTCTGCCCTCCTATACCAGTGCGTTGGCATCCAGGATCAATGCCACGTCGCCATTACCAAGAACGGTTGCACCGCTGATAATCTTCGTGTTGTTAATAAAGCTGCCAAGAGATTTGATAACCACTTCCTGCTGGCCAATAAGATTATCCACCACGAGACCTGCCTGTGCAGCACCTTTCTTTACGATAACAACGGTAAGATTCTCATCTTCCTCATCCTTCGGAGGCAGATCCAAGAGCTTATCCAGACGAATGATCGGGATGACCGTACCACGCATATTGATAACTTCTTTATTCTGTACCAGGCGGATATCCGATACCGGAATATCCTCGATGGTCTGAATATTGCCCAGTGCGATCGCATATTTTTCATCACGGATCTCTACCATGAGAGCCTGGATGATGGCAAGAGTCAGCGGAAGTCTTACGATAAACTTGCTGCCTTCGCCAAGCGTGGAATGAACTTCCACATCACCGCCGAGTGCTTCGATCTTGGACTTCACAACATCGAGTCCGACGCCTCGACCGGAAATATCCGTAATCTTTTTGGCCATGGAGAAGCTCGGAAGGAACAACAGATCGATGATCTCCTTCTGGCTCATGGTCTCAGACTGCTCCGCGGTGATCACGCCACGCTCAACAGCCTTCGCTTTTACGGCTTCCGTATCGATACCGTTACCGTCATC
Source organism: uncultured Eubacterium sp. (assembly GCA_905236235.1). Lineage (GTDB taxonomy): Bacteria > Bacillota > Clostridia > Lachnospirales > Lachnospiraceae > RUG14243. Next base: position 5,176 of record CAJOPA010000013.1, read on the forward strand.
GCCTACCTCGATGATGACATTGTTGCCTTCCTGGTAAGCATTTAAGAAAATCGTTCCCGTCTCGGGTTTGCCACGCTTCACGCGGACATCCGCGGACTCGAGACCGTGGTCGGCGGAATTACGCAGCAAGTGCTGTAACGGATCACCGATCTCATCCACAACGGTACGATCAAGTTCCGTATCCTCACCGGTCATGACCAATTCCATCTTCTTGTCGAGGGACTTGGAAAGATCGCGGATCATACGCGGGAATTTACTTACAACGCTCTCAATCGGAACCATTCGAACCTTCATAACGGACTCATGAAGATTGGTCGTGATCCTCTCGAGGTATTCAATCTGCTCATGGAACTGCTGATTGCTGTTGGCAGCAGAACCCTCTTCGTTGATGGTACCGATGGATACCAAAGAGTTCTTGGCAATGATCAGCTCGGATACCTGGTTCATCAGGGCATCGAGTTTTTCGATATCCACACGAACCGTACGGCTGGTAACTGCCTTGGCCTGCGTCTTTGCGGGCGGCTGTTTTGCTCCGCCGTCATTCTTTGCCTTGACAGGTGCCGGCTTGGTCTCTTCCTGTGCGGGAGCACTCTGCTTTGCCTCTTCGGCCCCCTTTGCCTCCGAAGCACCCTCGGACGCCTCTTCCTTTACCTCAGCGCTCTTGATCTCGCCATATAAAACCTTATCGATCTCGGAAACAGCCTTGGCAGCTTCTGCGATCTGTGCGGGATCCTGGTCCGTTCCCACAAAGAAATGGAACGTAAATTCAAAATTCTCATCCTCGATATCCTGGGAGGAAGGATCGTATTTGATAATGGTACCAAAATCCTCCACCGCCTTAAATACGAGGAATGCACGTGCGGCCTTTAACAGGCAGGTCTCCTGAATGAATACGGAGAATCCGTAAACCTTGTGTCCCTGCGCTTCTTCATCTTCCACTGCCTTCTTGTCGGCATCGGAAAATTCGATCTTGCGGAAAGGTTCTTCATCCTCTGCTTCCTTCTTGTCGGCTGCAGGAGCTTCCTCTGCCGCGGGAGCAGCCGCGCTATCGGCGGGAGCAGCTGCGCCGCCGCCGTTGATCACATTATCCAGTCTGGCCAGAATATCTTCGTTATCATCCGTGCCTTCATCCGATGTGGACTGGATATTGTCCAAATAAGCCTCAAGCGCATCCAAACAATTGAAAACGATATCGATCAGTTCGGGGGAAACACCCATGTTTCCGCTTCGAACTTCCTGGAAAACGTTCTCCATGTTATGCGTCAGCTTCTGCATACGCTTAAAGCCCATGGTGCCTGCCATACCTTTCAGGCTGTGAGCTGCACGGAAGATTTCATTCACCGCATCCGCATTGTCAGGTTCGTTCTCGAGGATCAAAACCTGATCATTCAATTCCTGCAAATGCTCTTTTGTTTCATCAATGAATATTTCGAGATACTGGCTTACATCCATTTAACTAACCCCCACCTTCTTGATAATGGTTTTAGCTACATCGTCAAGCGGTACCACGTCATTCACAATCCCTGTCTCGGCAATTGCTCGCGGCATACCGTATACCACGCAGGTATCGGCATTTTGAGCAATGGTCTGGATCCTTTTCTTTTTGGAAAGTCCGGTAATGCCTTTCGTACCGTCACTCCCCATTCCCGTAAGGACAACGCAGACGATCTGAGAATATCCCGAGGACTCCAGCGACTCGTACATAACATCCGCACAGGGTCGCAAACCTCCGATCGCCGGTTCACTCGATAAAGCGATCCGATGACTTCCGTCTGCCTGCTTTACCACACGCATATGCTTTCCGCCGGGAGCAATGTAAACCCATCCGTTCACCAAAGGTTCATTGTCCTCCGCTTCCTTCACATGCACCTGGGAAAGCTCATCGAGACGCTCCGCCATGGATTTGGTAAATCCGGCCGGCATGTGCTGCACAATGACCATAGGGCACTTCATATCCTTCGGAAGGAAGGGAATCACTTGATGAAGTGCGTTCGGTCCTCCGGTAGAGCTGGCCAAAGCAATCAGGGTTGATGCCTTGGAAGCCGTCTGCGTAAGGTTCTTCGCTGACGGCGCCACCGGCTTGAATTCGTGTTTCGTGCCGATGACCATGGGGCGAACCGAAGGTTGTGCACTCACAGGTTTCGAACGGTCCAGGCGCAACACCGCATCGATCATACTGATCAATCTGCGCCCAAATTCACCGCTCTTGGCATCCATGAGATTTTCAGGTTTTGTTACAAAATCGACGGCCCCCAGCTCCAATGCGCGGATGGTTACGTCCGCATCGCGAAGCGTCAGGGTGCTGACCATAATAACGGTTGCAGCTATGTGTTCTTTTTGCAACATTTGAAGCAATTGCAATCCGTCCATCACAGGCATGTTCACATCGAGAAGAACACAGTCAAACTTCTCCGTGCGTAAAGTCTCCAAAGCGTCCTTGCCGTTGCGGCATTCCTTAGCGACCTGCAAATTGCTATCTGCGTTGATTATATCACAGATAACCCTTCTCATGAGTGCAGAGTCATCAACTACAAAAATATTTTTTTTCACAATTATTACCCCTTCCTTAAACTTCTCGCTCTTCTTTCTTCCTCAAAGATGAATTTTACAATTTTTTCTCTTTCTGACTCACTTATCTGAACAAATTCAATTCTTTCTTCAAATATGGATAATATCGTGTCCTTTGTCGAAGACAAAACCTTGCCAAACAGCAGCATTTCCGTCATATTGTGCGGATTTTCCAGACAAAAGGACAATAGTAACGTCCTTCCCTTTTCTACTTCCTTGGTGCAATGCAATCGTACACCGCCGCCGCTGATATCAAGAATCGTACCGGAATAGATCTCCGAAGTGCCCGCATCTTCCATATACTGATCAATGGTCTCCCAGGAGATCGGTACAAGCGCGGGATTGTCTGACATTACCCGAAAATCACAGGTGATCGAACATGCACATCGATAATAATCCCGACGCTGGATCTTTGTAAGCGGTGATTTGAGCTCCAGTGTCATCAGAAAGATATTGCCCTTTTTGTAGCGTTCCCTGACAACGGCCGTAGCCTTAAACAATCCTTTCTCGGAGTGCAATGTCATCTCCATCTGCATGCCGTTGGGGATCAAGATGATCTTTCCCTTTTTCATCGGCATATAGACAATGAGGTTTTCCTCGTCAAAATCATAGATGGAAGTAACATGCTTTTGTTCTACGGTCTCATAGGTATAGGAAGGCTTTGGCATTTCTATATTCAGTTCTACTTTGTTTCCGCATTTGATCAATGAAGCATTCATGGCTTTTCATCCTTATCCGTTTCTTCGACTCAAAAGGTCCTTAAGCAATCCTGAGATCCCGCGTTTCTTCTCTTCCGCAAGCGGAACCTCCGACAGTGTCGCCGCCACCCTTCCATAAGCAAGGGAAGACTTTGCTTCGGGATACAAAAGCGATACCGGCTTTTGTTTTCTGACCGCTTTTTCGAGTTGCGCATCCTGCGGGATCATCCCCAGGTAGGCTACACGGGCTGCCAAAAATTGCATCGACACCGTGTTGAGCTTTTCGTAGATCCCCTTGGCTTCCTCTTCATCCGTCACACGGTTGGCAAGTACTTTGACCTCCGTGAGGCCGGGTTGAAATGCCGGATTGCGAAAAAGCGCTTTTAACAAAGAGTACGCGTCCGTCAGGGAACTCGGTTCCGGCGTCGTCACCAGGATGACTTCGGGACTTGACAGCACAAATTCCATAACAGCATCCGAAACGCCCGCACCGGTATCTATAATGATGATATCCGCGATCCTGTCGAGCTCGGAAAGATTGCCCAACAGATATGTGATCTGTCCGAGGTTTAGATTGTTCATACCCACAACGCCGGAGCCGCCGGAGATAAATCCGATGCCTTCCGGACCGGGCGTGATCACATCGGTGATACTCTTTCCGTGATAGATCACATCACTCAAATTCATTTTGGGTACTGCACCAAACATCACTTCTACATTGGCCAGGCCAAAATCGGCGTCAAAAATGATGACACGTTTTCCCTGCTTGGCAAACCATACGGCAAGATTGACCGCCGTGTTGGATTTGCCCACACCGCCCTTGCCGCTTGTGACCGTAAGCACGCGCGCATGGCAGATCTCCACCTGCTGTTTGCGTTTGATGATGTTGCGCAGCTGCTGTGCCTGATCCATACTACTTTCCTCCAAGCAATTGTTTTACAAGACGCTGCGCGTGAAACATCTCAATGTCATCCGGTACATTCTGACCGTTGGTGATATAGGACATACCGGCGCCTGTGCGAAGCCGGATATTTAACAGGTTCCCGTAAAGCGAAGTTTCGTCCAGTTTTGTATAGATCAGTTTAAAATCACTCATCTCGCCGTAAGCATCCACGATCTCGATCAGATCCTTATACTTTGTGGTGGCGGACAAGACGAGGTAAACTTCTTTTTCATAGGTGCCGTCAATGGCATCCAAAAGCTTTTGCATATCCTTTTTTTGCGGAAGGTTCCTATGGGAAAATCCTGCCGTATCCACAAGGATCAATTCATAATCCATGAATTCCAGAATGGCATTGCCCAATTCTTCCGCGGAATAAATAATGGAAAGCGGAACATTTAATATATCCGCATAGATCCGAAGCTGATCCGCCGCGGCGATCCTGTAGGTATCCGCGGTAAGAAGCGCAACGCTTCTGCCCTCTTCCACCTTAAAACGGGAAGCGATCTTGGCGATGGTGGTCGTCTTCCCAACCCCGGTGGGTCCGACAAAGAAAACCACTTTGGGGCGTCTTCCGGTGAGTTCAATCCCATGCGCCTGCCCGAATTTTAAGATAATGCGCTGATAAACATTGGAAAGCAGGGTATTGAGATCCGCATTGGCGGGGATGGACTTGGAAGCCTCCTCCATGATCTGCGCCACATATGCTTCATCCACTTCATTTTCAAGAAGCTTCTCGGAGATCATATGCAAAACCTGCAAAGCCTCGGAAGACGTATCCACGGATACATATTCGTCATCCCCCGTGCGCAAACCCGATGCGGAAGAATTCGCCGTGTCTGCGGCATCCCTTTGCATTTCCTTTTTCTTTTCTTCCGCCTTAAACTGCTGCTCCAAAAAATGCTGCAGATTGTCGATCCTTTCCCCCAGATTGGAATCTTCCCTCATCTTATCATCATCCTCAAGGATCTTCGAAAGCGTCGGGGTTGCGGAGACACTTCTTCGCATGGTGGCTGCTGCGGGAGATGGGATATAGGTATCCTTCTCATCCTCAATGGCTGCCGTCACCTCTACCGTGGGGGATTTGAACCATTTCAAAATACCTGTGGATTTCATGGTCTTCACGTTCATGATGACCGTCTTGTCCCCCAGTTCCTTTATGGCCAGTTCTCTGGCCTTCGCTTCTGTTTTTGCGGAAAACTTTTTTACTATCATTTATGCCGTTACCATTCCCACTGACTGCAATTCAACATTGGAATCGATCTCATTATAAGAGATAACGATCAGGTCGCGGAAATACTCCTCTGTCAGTTTCTTAAAATACATACGCACAATGGGCGACGTGATGATGATACTGTTCTTGCCCATCTTCTCCAATTTGTCGATCTCTTCCTGGGTGGAATCCACGATTGCACGGGTGCGTTCGGGATCCAGTGTAAGATAAGCTCCCTGCTCCGTTTGCTTGATGGATCCCATGATCTCCTGCTCGATCTTCGGATCCAGCGTCACAACACTGCTGACCTCATTCGGCGCAAAGAATCGGCTGGAAATCGCGCGTTTTAGGCTCTGCCGTACATATTCCGTAAGCACATCCGTATCCCTGGTGCTGCCGGCATGATCCGCCAGACACTCGAAGATGGTCAAAAGATCGCGAATGGAGATGCCCTCTGCCAGGAGGTTTTGCAAAACCTTTTGCACGTCGCCGACCCCGAGTAATTTGGGGATGAGCTCCTCGATGACCGTCGGATTGTCCTGCTTTACGTTGTCGATCAGGTTCTGTACATCCTGTCTGGAAAGAAGCTCCGCGATATGCGAACGGATCACCTCCGTCAAATGGGTTGCGATAATGGACGGCGGATCCACCACGGTATATCCGAGACTCTCCGCACGCTCCCGCTGGCTCTCCGTGATCCAGATCGCCGGCAGATGGAAGGACGGTTCAAACGTATTGATACCCGTGATCTCCTCCTCCACAAATCCGGGGTTCATGGCCATGTAATGATCGAAAAGGATCTCTCCCTCCGTGACCTGGATACCCTTGATCTTGATAATATACTGATTGGGATTCAACTGGATATTATCTCGCAATCGGATGATCGGCACAACGGCACCGAGTTCCAGTGCGATCTGCCTTCGGATCATAACGACACGATCCAAAAGATCACCGCCCTGGTTCACATCCGCAAGCGGGATGATACCATAACCGAACTCAAGCTCGATGGGATCCACATGCAACAGTGTATTGACATTCTCCGGCTTGCGGATCTCTTCGGCTTCGACGTCCTCCGCCTGTACCTCTTCCTCGATCTCCCGCTTGCCGATCGTCTTGTTCATGCTCTGCGCCACAATGATGAATACCGCGCCATATGCCAAAAACAGCGGTGCGGAAAGCGGTGTGAAAATACCCAAGAACACCATCACGGCGCCGACGATAAAAAGCACCTTGGGAATACCGAACAGCTGACGCACAAGGAGTGTTCCCACGTCCGCTTCCTTGGAGGCTTTCGTAACCAGGATACCGGTGGAAAGCGAGATCAGTAACGACGGGATCTGGCTGACAAGACCGTCACCGATGGTCAGCACGCCAAATTGATTGATGGCATCCCCGATGGCAAGGCCGCTTCGCGTCACGCCCATCACGGTACCGCCCACGAGGTTGATCACCGTAATGATGATACCGGCGGTCGCATCTCCCTTGACATACTTCGTGGCACCGTCCATGGAACCGAAGAAGTTGGCTTCTTCCTGGATCTTCATACGACGATCGCTGGCTTCCTTATCGGAAATGGCGCCGGTATTAAGGTCCGCGTCGATGGCCATCTGCTTACCGGGCATGGCATCGAGCGTAAATCTCGCCGTAACCTCGGCAACTCGTTCGGAACCTTTGTTGATAACAACAAACTGAATAATGATCAGCACAATAAAGATGATGGCACCGATGATCAGATCGTTGCCGCCGACAAATTCTCCGAACGAAGAAACAACATTACCGGGATTACCGGTCGTAAGGATCAGTCGCGTGGAGGATACGTTTAATGAAATCCTGAAAATCGTCGTAAACAAAAGCAATGTGGGGAAGAAGGACATCTGCAGGACTTCTTCCACAAAGATCACGTTAAACAGGATGATCAGAGCAATGGAAATATTAAGCGCCAACATAATATCCAGCACAACGTTGGGGATCGGAATGATAAAGAACATTACGGCACAAAGCAGGTAAACCGCTACGCCGATATCCGATTTTTTCATACGATATCCTCCTTTCCTCAATATTTCTCAAGTGATCCTATGATATCTTGTCTTTTAATTTGTATACATAGGCAAGCACTTCGGCGACTGCCTGGTATAATTCCTGCGGAATGGGCGCTCCCACGTCCACATTGGCATACAGCGCACGCGCAAGGGGCTTGTTTTCGACGATCTCGATATCGTTTTCCCTGGCGACTTCCTTGATCTTTCTGGCAAGGAAATCCTCTCCCTTGGCAAGCACAATGGGGGCGTCATCCACACCCGCCTCATAACGGATCGCCACCGCCAGATGGGTAGGGTTCGTGATGATGACATCCGCCTTCGGAACATCCGACATCATACGTCTGCGGGACGCCTCTCGCATCCTTCGGTTCTGCGCCTGCTTGATCTCCGGATTTCCTTCGGTGTTTTTGTATTCATCCTTCACTTCCTGCTTGGTCATCTTGATGTCTTCGTTAAATTTACGTTTCTGATAAACGTAATCCACAATACCGATGATGAGGTAAACGATACTGATGCGGATCCCCATGTTCAAGGCAATATTGCCAAACAACCCGATCGCCTGCGTTAACGGAATCTCATAAAGGATAAAAATGACATTCGCATTGTCCTTCAAGCAGGTGTACGCCACATATACAATGACGGCAAGCTTTAAAAACGCCTTGATCAATTCGAAGATACTGTCTTTGGAAAAGATCCTCTTAAAGCCGTTTAAAGGATTAAATTTGGAAAGCTTTGGCTTTAAAGGCTCCGTGGTGACCTTCCATTTGACCTGTACAAGGCTGATCACAAAGGAGACCACCATACCGCCGATCAAGACCGGAAGCATGATGAGCACGATCCTGATCAAAACATTTTTTAACAGATAATCCAGGCTTTTGATGGAGAATCCACCCACGGAATCCGCCACAAAGTCCGGCATCTTGTTATACATCATAAAGAGTACTTCCCGAAAAGACGTACCCAGGTATTCCATAAATACTTTCAGCAACACAAACAGCGCCAGAAGTTCAAAGGCGGATGTCAATTCCTTACTCTTGGCAACACGTCCTTCCTTACGGGTATCTTCACGTTTTTTGGCGGTTGCATCCTCTGTCTTCTCTCCGCCGGGTCCTTCCTTGGCGAAGAACTGTAGATCATAGGAAAGCAAAAGCAGTTCACCCATATCAAAACATTCCTTCCACAAACAGCACCATCATACGACGCATCTCGGTGAATATATAATCCGCCACCGTGGGAAGCAGGCCGATGGTCAGAAGAATAGCGATAAATCCGACCACGATCTTTAACTGAATACCAACGGCAAACATATTCATCTGCGGTGCCACCTTGGCCATGATGCCAAGGATGATATTTAGAAGCATGATGCAGACAAAGACCGGCAACATGATCCTAAATCCGATCACCATATAATCCCCGAAAAACGTCAGCATGGATTCATACAGATGATCGTAGTCAAAAACGGTCTTATTGACCGGGATCACCTGATAGCAATCCACCAAAGACCGGAAAATAAACAAATGCATATCGGAAAGGATGAGCAGCATCATGATGAAGTAATTGTAAATACTTCCCGTGATGGAGGACTGCTGGTTGGTCGTGGGGTCAAAGACCGTGGCCATGGCCAATCCGATATCCGTATCGATCATTCTACCCGCAAAAAGAATGATATAATTGCAGATCGAAGCGGCAAATCCAATGAGAACCCCTGTGATCGCCTCCTTGATGATCACTACAGCATATCCGATCTCTCCGCCGTAGTCGAGCGTCGACTCCGGCAGGATAAAAAACAACATGATGGCCACCACCATGGAGAATCCGATCTTTACCCGATGCGGGATCCCCCGCAACGAAAAAAACGGTGCCACATACACAAAGGCCGAAATCCTGACAAGGATCAGCAAATAATATTCAAAAACCTCTAAGGTAAAAGGTATCTGAACCATGATCCACCTTCTTTATCAGCCGATATAGACAGCGAAATTATTGCAAAGCTCCGTAAAGAAGTCCGAAATATTGCCCATCAACCACGCGCCGCAAATCATGATCGTCAAAAATACGCCAACGATCTTTGGAACAAAGGTAAGTGTCTGCTCCTGAATGGATGTGATGGTCTGCAGGATACTGACCACAAGACCGATCACCAAAGACACGATCAGGCAAGGCGCCGAACAGGAAATAATAAGATAAATGGCTTCTCTCGCCAGGTCGATCACATCTGCCTGTGAAAACATAAGCTAACCTCCCCTAATAGAATGTCTTTACAAGATTGCCGACAACCAGATCCCATCCATCCGCAAGAATAAACAGCAATATCTTAAACGGCATGGAGATCGTGGTGGGCGGCAGCATCATCATACCCATCGACATCAATATGGACGCCACGACCATATCGATAATGATAAAAGGTATATAAATCAAAAATCCCATGATGAATGCGGAACGAAGTTCGCTTAAAATGAAACTGGGGATCAGCACCGACATGGGTACATCATCCGCAGAAGCTGCGTCTTCATTGCCGGAGATCTCCAGAAGAAGATTCAGGTCCTTGACCTGCGTCTGACCGTACATGAACACTCGTAAAGGTTCCATGCCGATCTCTAACGCTTCCTCCTGCGTGATCTCACCTTCATCAAGGGGTTTGATGGCATTTTCATTGATCTCCGTAAAGATCGGGGACATGATAAATACCGTTAAAAACAATGCCAGGCCTACGATGACCTGATTGGGCGGTACCGTTGTCGTACCCAAAGCTTGTCTTACGAAATGCAATACGATCACGATCCTGGTGAACGAGGTCAACATGACCAAAATAGACGGTGCAAGGGAAATCACCGTCAGCACCAAAAGGATCTTTAATGCACCGGAAAGTTCACCCTCCCCGTTATAATAGGATATGTTAAAACCAGTTCCCGTGGCATCGGAATCCGTCGTCGTAATCGGCGTCTCATCGGTATTCAATATGGAAGACTGCGTACTTGTCGCATAGACCTCCGACGAATGCGCAATGACAAAAAACGTCGTAAGAGCAAGGATACCGATGGCAATGGAAACGGCGCAATAGATTTTCTTACCTCTTCCCATAGTCCGTTCCCGCCTATTTCTTCTTGACACGATCTTTCATCTTGTCGTAAATCTTGTCGTAAATCTCGCCGAAGCTCATCTGAAATCCCGTCATGAAAGACTCCGTTTCCTCGGGAAGTTCCATGATCTCCTCTTCGGTTAACTCGGCGAGTTTTGTCATCGTATCTTTACATACACCAATAACAACATACTTATCTCCAATTTTCAAAATCTGAATAAATTTGTTGTTGGTGATACGATATGTCTCAATGGGACGTATGTTTTTATTTACGGCCGTACCTTTTTGGAATTCACCAAGCCATCTTGTCACAAAGATCGTGAGCACAAGCACAACGACAAATGCGGCAAGCGCGATCAGCATCTGGCCGAAATTACTGCTTAAGAATACGATCATTTAACCCAAAACTTTTTTCACTGCTTCCAATACACGCTCAGCCTGGAAAGGCTTTACGATAAAGTCCTTCGCACCGGACTGGATTGCCTCGATAACCATGGCCTGCTGCCCCATCGCGGAACACATGATCACAACGGCATTCGGATCAGAGGAACGAATTGCCTTTAATGCCTGGATACCGTCCATTTCCGGCATGGTGATGTCCATGAGTACCAGATCCGGAGATGTCTCGCTGTATTTTTCAACAGCCTTCTGTCCGTTCTCAGCTTCCCCGGCGATCTCATAACCACCCTTTGTGAGAATGTCCTTGATCATCATTCTCATAAATGCTGCATCGTCACAAATCAGTACACTCTTTGCCATAATTCTTTCTCCTTTAAAATGCTTATATTAGTCTTTGATGATTTCCACTATACGAACACCGAAGTTTTCTTCGATGACGACAACCTCGCCGCGGGCAACAAATTTGCCGTTTACCAGGATATCGATCGGCTCACCGGCCACCTTCTCGAGCTCGATGATGGTACCGGGATTAAAATCCAAAATCTCCTGAATGGATTTGCTCGTTCGTCCCAATTCGACAATGACCTCGAGCGGAACGTCCTTGATAAGCTCGATGTTTTCCGGCTGTGATGCAGGAGCGTATTCTCCCATGAAAGGCTGGAATTGCGCCTGCTGAATATTAACCGGATTTTGCATATACATGTTGGGATCGTATCCCATCATCGGCTGTCCGTAACCCATACCCATCGGCATCTGCATCTGCATCATATTGGGATCCATCTGCATCTGCGGTTGCATTTGCGGTTGCATCTGCGGCTGCATCTGCGGCTGCGGCTGCGGTTGCGGCTGTGCCTGTTGCTGCTGCGCGGCAGGCTCCGGATTGGCTGCCTGTGCCTGCGCCTCGCCACCGCCGACGGCAAGATTCATATTCTTTGCAAAGCATTCGTACATTTCCCTTGCAAAGGAAAGCGGATACAATTGCATGATCTCAGAATCGATCAGATCTCCGATCTCCATACGAAACGAAATCTTAACAAATTCGCCGCTTAGGAATTCATCGAGTCCTTCCGCATCCACGGTTTGGGAAAGATCGATCAGATCCGACTTTGGCGGGCTGATATCGATCGTCTTCTCCAACATGGAAGAAAGCGACGTGGCAGCCGAACCCATCATCTGGTTCATCGCCTCGGAAATGGCACTCAGATGAAGCTCGCTTAACGGCTCCTCTGAAGCGACGCCCTCTCCGCCCATCATCAGATCCGTGATGATCTTTACATCATTTTCCTTGAGGACGAGGATGTTGCTTCCGTCCAAACCGACCGTATAGGCGATCCGGATAAATACGCAGGGCTTTTCGTACATATTGACGATGTCGTCCCACGTAGCAAATTCCACAACCGGCGTAGAAATATCCACCTTGCGGTTGACCAGCGAGAACAACGTCGTTGCCGCCGTCCCCATGCTGATATTTGCAATCTCGCCTATGGCATCTCTCTCAACGTCGCTTAGGGAGTTTTCGGCATCCGATGCCCCCCCGGATTCGTTTAATAAAGCGTCAATCTCGCTTTGTGATAACATACCATCCACTTGTCATTAACCCTCCCTGATGATCGATGTCAGTCGAACTGCATAATTGTCCTCGACCGCACCGGGCAGTGCTTTAAATTTATGTATATTGCCGACAAAAACGTCTAATTCCTCATCTACTTTCTTGTCCAGCCTGATGATGTCACCCAATTGAAGATTCAGAAAATCCGTAACGGATACGTAACTGCTTCCGAGGACCGCTTTGATCGGCATCGGCGCCTTGGCGATCAATGCCTGAATCTGCTCGGAATTCTCTTCGACTTCGAACGTCTGCGCATTGGCATACCAGTATTTGGTATTTAATTTGTCCATAACCTCTTTGAGTGTCAGATAGGGAAGACAGAAATTCATAAGACCTTCCGTCTCACCGATCCTTACATTCAGGGTAACGATCGCCGCCATCTCCGTCGGAGAGATAAGCTGTGCAAACTGCGAATTGGTCTCGATACGTTCCAGTCTCGGCCGCAGGTCCAACACGTTGGCCCAGGGCTCTCTCAACTGGTTGACGCAAACATTCAAAAGCCGTTCAATAATCAAAAGCTCGATCTCAGAAAACTCCCTGGTCTTCTCCAGCGGAAGTCCCACGCCGCCAAGCATCCTGTCTACCATAACAAATCCCAGGTTGGTGGCAAGTTCCATCAGGATCGTCCCGTTTAAGGGTTCAAAATTCACGATGGCAAGAAGCACGGGGTTGGAAAGCGCATTGGAAAACTCGGAAAACGTTACCGCCTCGGAGCTGATCACTTCTACCTGTACAGCTTTTCTCAAATATCCGGGAAGTGCACTGGAAAGCACACGTCCGTAGTTTTCAAAAATGATCTCCAGGGTACGTAAATGATCCTTCGAGAACTTTGAAGGCCTTGCAAAATCATAGTTTTTGACAGGTCTTTCCGGTCCTTCCTTGATCTCTTCCACATCAAGTTCGCCGCTGTTTAACGCTTGCAGCAAACTGTCTATCTCATTTTGAGACAGAACTTCGCTCATGAATCCTCACCACCTTTGTTCCGGAGAGTCGCCTCATCCCCAAGGACATCCCCGGCTGCTACCATCATCCCGTTACTGGGTCACCATATAATTGAATTCCACGGAGAGCAGGAAGCTTGTACCTGCAAAGAGATTTTTAAGCTCCTCCAAAATGGTGTCCTTGACACCGTCCGTGTCTTCATAAAACTCTTCTAAACTAAACTGGCTGACGGTCTTAATGATCGTACTCTTGATCAAGTCCTCACGATCCGCGATCGTGCTGCCGTAATCACTGTAGCCGTCTCCCTTGGAATCCATAGAGATCGTAATGCCCAATACAGCCATGTGACTCTCGCCGTCCTCACCCGCTTTTAACGGAATGGTCAGGTTCTCCTCCAGGGAGTAGGTAACTACCTGATCAAGCGGTACGGTGGACGCATTGCCTTCTTTGTCCGTATTCAGATCCAGGTCGATCGCTGTAGCGATCTGGGTGATCAATGCATTGACATTCTTTGCCTGCGGTACAAGGGTAAATACGATCAGGCAGCTTAATACCAGATTGACCAGCACCATGGCCAGGATCACAACAGTCAGAAGATTCTTCTTCATAGCCGGGTTCCTTTCTTGCTATACACTCGAGTTGTAGGAATTGTATAATTTAATCTCCACGCGGCGGTTTAATGCCCGTCCTTCCGCTGTGGAATTGTCAGCGATCGGATAATACTCTCCTCGTCCGGAATACTTCACATAGACGGGGTCGAGTCCGATGGTATCGATCATATAATCCGCCACGGACAATGCTCTGTAAGTGGAAAGCACACGGTTATTGGGGTAACGTTCCGTATTGCTCGGCACGTTGTCCGTATGGCCTTCGATATCCACGATATGTTCCGGATAGGAAAGCAGGATCGATCCCACCTTGGACAAAATATCATAGGCGCCTTCCTTGATCTCCGCGGAGCCGGAATCAAACAATAGCGCACCGCTTAATTTGATCACGACATAGTCCGAAGTGAAGGATATATCCAAAAGATCTGCGATCCCAAGATCCTCCGCCATGGATTGCACAGCCTTTGCCATCTCTTCCGTCTCGCTGGCGGAAAGCTTCTCGTATTGGTCAACGATCTCTTCCTCGGAGGCTGCATTCGCATTCTGATCGGCATCGGCCCCTTGATCGTCTTGGTTGGCATTCGCACCTTGATCGTCCTGGTTGGCATTCGCGTTCTGATCGGCGTTCTGGTCGGCATTGGCCCCTTGCTCGCTCTGATCGTTCTGGCTTTGCTGATCCGATTGCTCTCCGTTGTTTTCGCTTTGATCGCTCTGTTCCTGATTTTCACCGAAATCCTCGGTGTCTCCCTGATTGTTCTCCGTAATATTGGCACCGTTGGAGTTGGCCAGTTCGTTTAAGTAAATATCATAGTCGCTCAACATACTGATGCCGGCACCCACCAGGTCACCATCACCGATCGTATCGGTACCACCGGTCAACACACTGAAGCTGCTCTGTATGGAGGCGATGACCATCTGAAACTTCTCCGCATCCACGGTAGACATGGAGAACAGTAATACGAAGAAGCAAAGCAGAAGGTTCATCAAGTCGGAGAATGTGGCCATCCACGCAGGGGAACCTGCAGGGGCCTCGTCCTGTTGTTTCCTTGCCAAGCCTTACTCACCTCCGGCTTCGTTTTCATCCGTCATGGTCGCGCGTACTTTCGGCGACAGGAAGGATTTGAGTTTCTCTTCGATGACACGGGGGTTCTCTCCGGCCTGAATGGAAAGCAGTCCTTCTACCACGACTTCCTTCATGGTGACTTCCTCAGCGTTTCTGACCTTCATCTTGCCGGCCGTGGGGTTACACAGCCAGTTGGCGATCAAAGAACCGTATAACGTAGTTAACAATGCCGTCGCCATGGCAGGGCCGATGGCGGAAGCATCCGACATGTTCTGTAACATCTTAACGAGACCGATCAGGGTACCGATCATACCCCAGGCAGGACCAAGCTCTGCCCACTTTTCCCAAAAAGCGATAACGCTTTTGTGTCTGGTCTCTACGCAAATAAGCTCCGTCTCAAGGATACCGCGCACAAGCTCCGGGTCGGTACCGTCCACGACGAGCATGACGCCCTTTTTCAAAAAGTCATCATCGATCTCCGCGGAGGCTTCCTCGAGTGCAAGCAAGCCCTCCTTACGGGCGACGTTGGAAAGATTGATGATCTGCTTGATGGTGTCCGTCGGAGAAGACGTGCCAGCCTTGAAATTGATCTTGTAGCCTTTCAGTCCGGTCAGGAAACCGTCGATGGTATTGTTACCCAATACACCAAAAATCGATCCGCCCACCGTAATGATGACGGAAGCCATGTCAATGAAACCCGGTATCGCGGAGACGCCATCGCCCCACAGAATACCGAAGATAACCATAACAAAACCCATTATCAGACCAAGCAAAGACGCCAGATCCATAAACAATCTCACCTGCCCTTACACATGCGCCCCTGAGGCACGAAAAATATACGTACCTATTCAGATATATTTTACTAAACTTTTTCCTTATTGTCTACTTAATTCTATAAATTCTGCGACGAAATTTTCATCGAAACCACATCATTTTGTGTCTATAATACAACATATAGGGGAACTATGCAAGATAGCCCCCCTATATTTTTGGAATTATTTATTCAATTTTGGTATTTACCACACAATTTGTTTTTGTGTGTTATGTAAATCTATCTCCTACCGGCATTAACGCTTCAGATTGATCAATTCTTCAAGCATCGTATCCGAAGTGGTAATGATCCTGGAGTTTGCCTGGAAACCACGCTGGGTGGTGATCAGGTTCGTAAACTCGGAGGAAAGATCCACGTTGGACATTTCCAACTGACCCGTTGCGATGGAGCCGCCGTCAGCGGTAACATCGGTACCGATGCCGTCGAAGGAACCGGAGTTTAAGGTCTCAGCATAGCAGTTGTTACCGAGGGACTCCAGACCGGAAGCATTGGCAAAAACAGCCACTGCGATCTGACCCAAGAGAATGGTGTCACCATTGTCATAGGAGCCGTAGATCATACCGTTTGTGTTAACGGAGATACCGGTCATGGCACCGAGAACACGACCCGTACCGAGGATGGTGCTTCCGCTTGCCACACCACGGCTTGCGCCGAGCGTGGAAGTGCCGGAATTGTCATAGTTCTTGGCTGTGGAAAAATCAACTTCGATATCGGAGAAATTGTTGCCGAGCACCGAAGAAAGATTTAAAGTCGCCGTCTTCTCTCCTTCGTAATTGATATAAGAAAAGCTACCGTCATCCGCGTCGAATGCCAGATGATAACCTGCGGTTACCACGGAGCTCTTGCTGTAGGTAAAGCCGTCACTGATATCGGAATCCGCACTCTCGTACGTGATATTCTTTACGCCGCTGTAGCCGTCTTCCAGGCCGAATGCGGTCATATACTGGCCCGTTGTGGAGATCACGCCGCCGGTCATGATGACGCTTCGGGTGGTATCATAGTAACCTTCCGTGAGCATGGAAGAGATCTCGGACTCCGCAACCTGCGTCGTATAACGGATACCCGCAGATACATCGCCGGCCGTACCGCTTAAGAAGGTCACGCTGACGGAGGAAGCATCCAGGCCAAGCGCCGCTGCGACCATATCACTGGTATTGCAGGTAGCACCGGAGGGATCCTTGATCACGCCGCCGTCATAGGTGTAGCCGTCCTGTAAAGAAGCCTGGATGGCTGCAGCCGTCATGGTGGTGTCATAGGTAAAACCGCCGGCAAAATTATAATCCGTGCCACTGTTGTAAGTGATATTGGAATAGGACACACCTGCCGTATCCGAGGTAAGACCGAGGATGGAATAAATGTCATCTCCCGCTCCGACAGCCGTAGCGTCTTCGGTTTTTACAATCTGATCAAATGCCGCAAGGTATTTGTAACCGGTTACCAGACGGTTGGAAATCTGTCCGGTAGCGATGGTGTAAGTCGCCGTATCGCTGTCCAACTCGCCGTTACCCCAGATCTCATCCATGTCATTCTGGGTAGCGATGGTATTGCCGTTTGAATCAATGATGCTCTTTAAGGAAACCGTATAAACATTTAAACGGTCTTCCGTGGGATTGGCTTCCGGTGTTGCCGTTACCGCGAATTTGGCGGTGTAGGAATAACCAAGGTCATCATAGATGGTTACGGACATGGTATAACCGTCATCGGTGTTAAGATCCGTGGAGTTGGCATCCAGGACACCCGATACCGTTACCTGGCTGGTTGCTTCCGGAGAAGATACGAGGTTGGCCTCACTCTTGATACGAAGTGCGGATACCGTATCCTTCTTGATCTCGCCGGTCACGGCATCGACCTGCCAACCCATAACGTTGTAACCGGTGGATGCCATACACAGGTTACCTTCTCCGTCGAGGTAGAAGGAACCGTCTCTGGTAAAGTAATTGGAACCACCGTTATTTACGATAAAGAAGCTGTCGCCGGAAATCTTTAAGTCCAGTGCCTCTCCCGTCGTCTGTGCAGCACCTTCGGAAGTGATGCTCACCTTCATGGAAGCCGTGGTAACACCGAGACCGATCTGCTTTGCGTTGGTACCGCCGGTACCGGTCAAAGCATTGGATCCGGATGCACTCTGGGTCGTCTGATACATAACGTCGTTGAAATTAACGGACGTGGATTTGAATGCGATGGTGTTAACGTTTGCGATATTGTTACCGATAACGTCCATTTTTGTCTGATGTGTTTTCAATCCTGACACAGCAGAATACAATGATCTCATCATAAGGCATATCCTCCTTGTTTTGATATCATTGTGCTGTAGATGGGAGATCCCTTCTGTCGGTCGGGGATCCTTAACCTCCTTGTAAGGTCCGGTCAGATCACTACAGCACCGTCGATATTGGTGTAAATATTATTCGTTGTTTCTTCTTTGTCGATAGCGGTCACAACCACCTGGCTCGGTATGTTTACGATGAATGCCAGGGAATCCACCATGATCAGCGAATCCTTGATGCCTTTTTCTTCCGCCATCTGCGCTCCCGTTTCCAAACGGTTTAATTGATCCTCAGATAAATCAATATTCCGGTCGTTTAATCTTTGCGATGCGTGCTTCGAAAATCTTAACTCTCCGCCGTTTAATTCTCTCTGCTTCTTGGAAAAGATTTCCTGAAAACTTACATCCGAAGATGGTTTGGCGACTTTGCCGGATGTTTGATTCAGATATTGATCCGTAACCTGTTCTATGGAAACGAAACGATTTACGCCTGCCATAAAAATCATCTCCTTTGCAAGTTACGAAGGTGAATCTATCCTTCGGTTCCTTCCGTTGATTCAGCCGCTTCCTTGAGTTTGGCGAGTGTGCTTTCCAGAGAGGAAAGTCTCTGTACCAGGCTGCTGTCCACAAACTGCTTCTGATACGTCGTCATGGAATCGTACGCCGTTCTTGCTGCCGTAACGCCCGATGCACTGCTTAAGGTCAGATCCTTTTGTGCGGGAAGTGCGTTCATCATGGCCTCAAAAGTCTCTGCCAGTGTGAGGGCATCCAGGTAATCCGGATCCACGATACTATCAAGTTCCGACATGGAGAACATCTTCTCTCCGGATGCTCCGGTCACGCACAGGCTGACCTCTCCGTCATCTCCCTTTTCCAAGTAGCTGACAACACCGGAATAATAGGAAGTATCTCCGGATGCGGCCGTGGATTTCATGATCACGGTCTTGCCCACAAGACTTGTGGCTTCGATCTCTTGTGCCGAGTCTGCAAGTGCGGTCATCTTTTCCACTTCAGTAAAGGTAGCATACTGGCCGACCCATTCCGTATTGGTGGTAGGTTCCAAAGGATCCTGGTATTTCATCTCCGCTACGAGAAGCTGAAGGAAAAGATCCTGATCGCCCATGGACTTCGACGTCTCCGCCGTTGTGGTTTTCGCCTTGGTGCTTACAACTTCGCCATCCTGAATCTGTAATGTAAGTGCCATGTTTTCTCCTTTCCGTCCTTATGCCGTTACATCCATGCTGTTGCCGTTTTCCACCATGATCCTGGCGAGTAACGATTCTTCCTCCGACATAAGTCCCTGTAATTCGTCCAGTCCGTCCGTCTTAAGATTTCTGCGGGTTCTTCTTTCTCCGCCGCCATCCTGTCTTTCTTCATCCTGCCGGTTGTTCTGCTCGAGATTTCTCTCGAATGCATGCGCGGAAACCGTGATCTCGATGGCCTGTACTTTGATGCCGCGGGCTTCTAAGCTTTCCCTAAGCTCGGCTACCTGGGTTTCGAGTGCCTGCTTGACCGCCTCATCCTGCGCGATCAGCTGTGCCGTTACCGTGCCCTGCTTGGATGAAACATTCAGAAGAATATGCCCTAACGATGCGGGTGATAATTGCATCTGCATGGTGGTCACATCCTGATTGATGGTCACCGATGCCTGCCTTGCGATCTGAGTGATGATCTCCGTTGTCTGTCCCGGGCTTAAATACCTGGTCACGGTTTCGGTAACAACCTCACCCGTCTGACTGTCCATGGTCACCGTCTGGCTTACCACCGGAGCATCCGATCTTTCGGTCGGCTTTGCTGCGGACTTTCCATCGTCCTTCGCTACGCGGATCCCATCCAAAGCATCCTCTTCGATATCCTTAAAGGTGGTTTCTTCTGCGGTATCTTCCGGTAAAACCTCTGCCGCGAGATCCTTACTCCGATCAAACATCTCGTTTGCATCTTCACCCTGCGGGTTATCATCGATGTTTGCCGTAACGACACTATTTACGGATGCATCCGCTGCTTCTTCGGCTATCCCAACCGTTTCCAATGCTTCTTTTGCAAAACCCTCATCCTGCAGCAGCACCTTTTCCTGTGTCTGTGTCAGATCATCCGCCATACCTTGCAGTAAGGAATCGAATTCTTCGACAAGTGCCTGTGCCTCGACTTCATCCACCGGTGTGAGAAGCTTTTCAAGATTCTCGTAATATCCGGGGATCTCCTCTGCTTCGACGGGCAGTTGCGGTAAAAGCTCTTCCGTGATCTGTGCCGTCTCCATCAGAATGTCCTTAAAGGTAAGATCCGAAAGCAGGGAAATGGAATCCATATCCTCGGAGAGTGCTACAACGATCTGTGCGAGATTTTCGGGGAAGAAAAGATCTGCATTTGCAAATCCCAATGCTTCCATCGCATCCTCAATCTCTTCCTCGGTCACATGGAGTTCTTCTTTTAAGACGTCCTTGACCTTGGATGCCGCATCGTCGATCTTGCTCTTTGTGCTCTCGGCTTTGGTCCTGTCTACCGGCTCCGGCTGCTTCTTTGCTACCTTATCGCCTGTAGAAGTACTGCTTTCCTTTGCGAACTGTGTCGTGACATCAAAATCCTTTTTCGACTCGGACCAAACGTTGAAATCTTGAATCTCGTTTTCGTTCTCGGCCTTACCCATAAACAGTTCAAATTCCAAAAAATCTTTGGACTGTTCTTTGATCTCCTGTGTCAATGACGGATTTGCCTGGGTGGGAGTAAGAAGGAGATTCTGCATTCCTACGTTATCCAATATGCGTTTCCTCCTTTCTTCGATATTTATTCTGAAGGTGCCATGAGTTTGGTGATGCTTGCCGCTACTTCGGCATCCATGGCATCAAGAATAGCTGCTCTGGCGTCGGTACTCATGGCCCCGAGGATCTCGCATACCAGTGAAAGGTTATCTGTCATCTCTTCCATCAGCGCCGCCGCGTTCTTGGGCTTCATCGCCGCATAGGTGGCTGCGTAGGATTTTACCTCGTCACTGTAGGCCGTTTCTTTGACTACCTGCTTGTAGAGTTCCGCCGCGTATTCCGGCTCAATACTCTCATAAAACGCCTTATATTCTTCTATATCGGGTGCTTCGTCCGAAAAAACAACCTTTTCATAAAATTCTTCTCGAATTTTTTGAAAATCCGCATAGGAACTCTCGTAGGCACTCAATCGACTGATCTCGGACTGTAAGGACTCCTTCTCATCCTCGAGGGCTTCGATGGTCTCCCGCTGCGCATCATTTTCCTGTTCCAACACCTTGATCTGTGCGATCGCCTCCGAAAGGGATGTGTATCCGTATTCCGCGTCACCGCTCTCCTCCGCAACCGTATCGGGCAGGATGAGGTTTACATAAGGCACGTCCTTTAAGACAGGATACAACACGGTGGATCCGAAGCCTCCGACGTCAAATTTAACCAAAAGACAAAGGATCCCCAGCCATACAATGATGATCAAAAGGGTTACAAAAGCCACCAGGACCTTGCCGCCGACACCGCCTTCCTCTTCCTCATCCTCTGCGCCGGAACCGTTCTTTTTCGCTTCCTTTGCTTCCTTTTTGGCCGCTTTCTTGCGGGCTTTCTCCTCCGCTTTGCGGGCTTTCTTTTCCAGTTTGTCTTCCGATGCCATAGGCCTCTCCTGTACTTCTTATTGGGAATCCGATGTCGTATAGCGATAGGTCACGCTCTGATCGATTTCCTTTTCTTCTTCCTTTGCATATTCCGCTTTATAGGCGTCAAATGCGTATTCCTTTAATTTCTCATGGGTCTTGCGGTCAGACATGACCTCGTTTAATTTGGCCCTTGCCTGCTCCACGTTTTTTTCCTGCACATGCACCTCGATCATCTGGGTCCGGATCGCGGAACGCATGGCATCGATCGCATGCCTGCAGTATTTGATCTCGGTGATGCTCAATGTATCCCTTAAAGCCATGCGGGTCTTTTCTTCATAATCCGCTTTCCTTGCATACAGCTCCATGAGTTTTTGCTTTTCCTGCTCCAGACGCATCATGGCCATCGCAAAATTGGCACGCTCCTGCTCCTCAAGCTTAAGCTTGATATCGAGAATATTTTGCATACGGTATACGAATTTATTCATTTACGACACCTTCTTCATCCGCACGCACATCTTCCCCATCCATGCCGTCCGCTCCCGCGATCCCGAAAATGGATTGCATGGAGGAAACGCATTCTTCAAAGGTAAATTGATCATAGACATCCTGCATCAAAAATCCGTTGACCTCGCCGATCTTACTGATGGCAAAATCGATCTCCGGATTGGATCCCTGCTTGTAGGCTCCGATCGAGATCAGATCCTCCGCTTCTCCGTAAGTCGCAAGAACATTGCGAAGCTTACCCGACGCCTGCTTTTGCTCCTTCGTCACGATCGAGGACATGACACGGGAGATACTCTGCAATACGTCAATGGCGGGATAATGGTTACGATGCGCCAAAGCACGGGACAGCATGATATGTCCGTCCAAAATACTTCGCGCCGTATCCGAAATGGGTTCATTAAAATCATCACCGTCCACGAGAACCGTATACAATCCGGTGATGGATCCGTGCTCATCAAGTCCCGCCCGTTCCAAAAGCTTGGGCATCTCCGAATAAACGCTGGGCGGATATCCTCTGGTAACGGGAGGTTCCCCGGAGGCCAGACCGATCTCCCTCTGCGCCATGGAAAAACGCGTCAGGGAATCCATCATCAAAAGCACGTCCTTCCCGCGGTCCCTGAAGTATTCCGCAATGGCCGTGGCGGTCTTGGCCGCTTTGTTACGTACAAGTGCGGGCTTATCCGACGTTGCCACGACAACGACGCTTCGCTTCATGCCTTCCTCGCCGAGATCCCGCTCGATAAATTCACGCACCTCACGACCACGCTCGCCGATCAGTGCGATCACATTCACGTCCGCCTGGGTATTTCTGGCAAACATACCAAGCAATGTACTTTTCCCGACACCGGAACCGGCAAAAACGCCGATACGCTGCCCTCTGCCCACCGTGATCAATCCGTCCACGGCTTTGACGCCCAGCGGAAGTACGCGATCGATGATCTGACGCTTCATGGGATCCGGCGGCGGTGCATCCACGGGATAAGGTGTCGCACGATGCATCACAAATCCCTCGTCGCTGATGCATCCGAGTCCGTCTACCATATGGCCCAAAAGCTCCTCGGAAACATCCACCATAAGCGGTTTGCCGGTATTTTCCACGATACATCCCGGCCCCACGCCGTCTACGGATTCAAAAGGCATCAGTAACAAAAAACTGTCGCGAAAACCGACTACCTCCGCCTGCACGAATTCCGTCCGCGTACGGTCCAGATAGATCTTGCACAGGTCGTTAAGCTTTGCCTCCGGCCCGACGCTCTCCACCGTCAGTCCCACGATCTTTACGATCCGGCCATAGGCATTATAAAAATTTTTACCTTTTAATTTTTGATATTTTTCCGCTTGAATCTGCATGATGGTCACCCCGCCGCAAACTGCTATTGTGCCGTATTGGCCAAAATGCGCATGTCTTTTACGAGATTTTCAAGCTGTACCAAGGGTCCGCACTCAAATACGCCGTTTTCGGTCTCAAGGACACAGTCCAGATCGTGAAGGGAGCTGTCCGCAACGATATCCAGGGAAATATCCGCAGGAAAACCGGACAGGATCTCCTCTCTGAAACCTTCCAATTCCCGCATTCTCTCCGGCGGGATCTTGATCACAAAATGCTTTGCGCCTTCAATCCCCTGCATAGCGTTTTGGATCAGATATAGCAGTATCTCCTTTTTGTCGGCAAATTCCACGGCAAACACGCTCTCAAACACGTCCAGAATGATATCCACGAGTTCCGATTCCATCTGCGCGCGTTCGATCGCAAGCTTTTGCCGTTCCTGTTCCAGTATGCCGTCAAGCTCTGCCTTTTTTTGATCGATCTCCGCCTGCGCCCTCTGCAAGCCCTCCTCATAACCGGCAGACTCCGCTTCCCTGCGCGCCGCCTCGGCAATCTGTGCGGCATTGGCCTCGGCATCCGCCAAAATACCGTCTGCCTGCTGTCTTGCCTCCTCAAGGATCGCCTCCGCATCGGCATTGGCCTGCTCCAAAGACTCACCGTCATCCCCTTCTCGGATCTCCTCCCCATCCATAAAAAGGGCATCCATGGAAGTGTCACGTTCCATGTCCTCCCCTTCTTCAACTTCCTCAAAGGAAACGGGAGCGAAAGCACCGTTTTTTTTCTTTCGCTCCTCCTCTTCGGCAAGATGCGCCTGTATGATCTCGTCCATCATCGCATTGGAATTGATGATACGATAATTACTCTCCCCATTGGGATTGGATCGATATAGATTAGACAATGATCTCGTCGCCTCCGCCTCTCGATATTACGATCTCGCCGGCATCCTCGAGCTTTCGAATGATACCCACGATCTTTTGCTGCGCCTCTTCCACGTCCTTCATACGTACCGGACCCATGTATTCCATATCCTCTTCGATCATGGCTGCAAGACGTTTGGAAAGGTTGCGGAAGACAGCACTCTTTACCTCTTCGTTCGACGACTTTAATGCCAGTGCCAGATCGTTATTGTCCACATCACGCAATACCCTCTGGATGGCACGATCGTCAAGCAGCAGGATATCTTCGAA
This sequence comes from uncultured Eubacterium sp., assembly GCA_905236235.1. Taxonomy (GTDB): domain Bacteria; phylum Bacillota; class Clostridia; order Lachnospirales; family Lachnospiraceae; genus RUG14243. Next base: position 30,054 of record CAJOPA010000013.1, read on the forward strand.
TACGAACATCTTCTTGCGGATCTCGTCTGCCAGTTCCGGATCTTCGATCTCCAGGGATTCCATGATATGTTTTTCGGTACCGCGGTCTACGGCGTTCAAGATCGCAACGATGGAATCCACACCACCGACAACGGTGTAATCCTGGTTGACCAGGGATGCCAACTTTCTCTCCAGTACGCGCTCCACCTCTTTGATCACATCCGGCGACGTACGGTCCATAGTCGCGATACGCCTGGAAACATCCGCCTGCTTGTCCGGCGTCAAAGCACCAAGGATCATGGAGGCCTGGGTCGGCGACAGATAGGAAAGGATCATCGCGATCGTCTGCGGATGCTCATCCTGGATAAAGTTTAAAAGCTGGGAAGGATCCGTCTTGCGGACGAATTCGAAGGGCTTTACCTGCAAAGATGCAGTCAGTCGTGAGATCACGCCCTGTGCGGCATCTTCACCGAGTGCCTTCTCGAGCAGTTCCTTCGCATAGGAAATACCACCCTCCGCAATATACTGCTGCGCAAGACACACCTGATAGAATTCCGCAAGAACCTCTTCCTTGACCTGGGAAGATACGCTTCGCGTATTCGCGATCTCCAAGGTCAGTTCTTCGATTTCCTCTTCTTTAAGATGTTTAAAAATGGTGGCCGATTTTTCCGGGCCCAAAGTGATCAAAAGGACCGCGGCTTTCTCGGTGCCAGTCATTTCATTTTCCATAACCTCTTATCCCCACTCATCTTCATTTAGCCAGTTGCGAAGCAAATTGGCCACGGCTTCGGGATTCTCGTCCACGAATTTTTCGATCAAAAGCCGTGTCTCGGACTTCTCGTTGTAACCGATATCTTCCAGTTCCTCATTCTTGGTGGATTCAAGCAAGGATTCCACGGAAAGCTCCGGCTCGATCTCCACTTCCTCCGTAGCACTTCTCGTGCTCCTGAAGATCACGAATCCCAGCATGAGCAGGATCGCACCCGCAAGGATAAACTGCAGATAATCCGCAATGCCCGCACTTGTCTGCTCGGATGCCTGGAAGAAAGGAATCTCGTAGGAGATGATGGAAATGGATTCCGTCGGGATCCCGGTCGCATTGGAGATCAACGTGTAATATTCATCATCCACGTCGACTTCCACCATATCGCTGTTGGCTGCAATAAATTCATCAAAGGTCACATCCGCAAGCTGGCCGCTGGCCGTCATCTCATCCTCATTGTAAACAATGTATTTGGTAGCCACCACGGAGATCGAGGAATTGGCCGGCTCCACGGTACCGATGGCCTTCACCGTCTCCGTCAGCGTCTGGTTGGGGAGATAGTCGTAATTGGTCTCCTCAATGATGGAATAGGTATTCTCGCTGTCCTGGATCACATAGGTGGTCCCGTCCTCGTTATTGGAGTCCGTCCCCGGAACGGCGCCCGCTCCGCCCTGCGTCTCCTCGTTATAGGTAGCGGAACTGTCCAAAAGTCCCTGCGTATTGTCTCCCGTCGTGTAATAATACAGATCGGAGATAGTCTTCTGATCAAAGTCCATATCGAGACTCAGACCAATCTGCACATTGTCATACAGTCCGGAGCCCATCAGGATATCCTTCACCTGGCTCTTGATATTGGTCTCCGCCTTGGTGCGGATCGCGATCTGGGAACTCGTCCCGCCGTAAACGGAGGAAGAATCCGAACCGGAAAACAGAACCGTGCTGTTGGAATCCAAAAGCAGAACGTTGTCGGTATCATCATTGCCCACGGCCGTCGCAAGAAATTGCGCGATCCCCACGCAGGCATCTTCGTCAAGCTCCGTATTAAGCGTAAGAAGCACACTGACATAAGCATCCTCCTGCTGAGAAAGGATGGTACCGTCATTGTCCGGCATCGAAAGCGTCACGGCGGCACTGTCAATGGCCGTCTGCGTCGCTACCAGCTCGCTTGCCAGTTTCTCCTCCAGATAGAGGATATATTTCTTTTCTTTATCGGATTCGGTAGTAGAAAAACTACCGTCAAAGACGTCCTCGATCGCATATCCGTCCGCCTGAATATCATTGGTACCGAGAACAAGATGCGCCTTCGCAAGATCCGTATCCTTCACGGATACGATCATGCCGTCATCACTGTATTTGTAACCGATCCCTTCCGCATCCAACAGATCCATGACCTGCTTGGCTTCGGAATAATTGGATGCGGAGATCAATACCTCATAATTGGGTCTTGTGACCACAAATGCCAACAGTAAAAGTGCAACGACCACCACCGCGGTGATCGAAATAATAACCGTCTTCTGTCCCCTGGTGAACTTCTTCCACCATTCCACAATACGATTCCAGATCGCTCTTAATCTCTCCGCCATTTCCATTCCTCATAATGAAAAATCATATAGGAAAAATCCTATAGAAAATTACATCTGCATATTCATAATGCTCTGATACGATTCCAAGAATCGATCACGAACGGCAATGGTATATTGTAAAGCGATATTGGCCTTTTCCTGCGCGATCTGCAGATCATGCGTATTGTCCGAATAACCGAGCGCAAAATTGATCTCTTCGACCTCCGCCTCGTTGGACAACTGATTGGTCTCCTTGATCATATCCATGGCCTGCTGCATGGCATATGCAAAGGAATCCTGATTGGTGCTGACCTGCTCTTTGGCGGTAATGCCCTGTCCGAAGGAGTCCCTTAAATAGGATGGTGTAATATCCGTAACACTGACCAGATTCATGGTTTACCTCCTTCCATCATTCGAACATCTGCGAATCGGCATCATCTTGCGTTTATTGTCCGATCGCAAGACCGTGCTGCATCAGGTTTTTGCTTGCATCAAATGCAGTCGCATTGGCTTCGTAGGAACGACTGGCATCGATCAGATTCGTCATCTCCGTGACGATATTGACATTGGGATAAGTGACATATCCGTTTTCGTCCGCATCCGGATGGGAGGGATCGTAATCCAGGATATAATCGGTCGTCATATCCAATGCCACATGGCTGACCTTGACACCGTTTCCGCGAAGCTGGGAACGTGCGCTTTCCAAAACATACCGAAAATGAGAGGTTCTCTTCTCTTCGAAAGTAACCACCTGTCTCGTGTAAACGCCACCGTCTTCCGTACGCGTTGTGGTTGCATTTGCAACGTTTTCCGCAATAATGTCCGTACGAAAGCGCTGCGCCGTCATGCCGGACGCGCTGATGTCCATCGCTTGAAACAACATATCCTATACCTCCTTATTTGCACACGGATTTGATCCGATCGATCTCCTGGCTGACACTCTCCGTTAATCCCTGGTATACCAGCGTGTTTTCCGCAAGGAATACATTCTCCTGGTCGATATCTACGTTGTTATCGTCCAGTCGGTAGGAAAAACCCGGATAGTCTGTGTACGTCCCCACCTCAAGATGGGAAAGTTCCACGCGCCTGATCTTTTGATCCAAAGACATATAATTGAATTTGGATAATTCCGTGCGCAGGGCGGATTCAAAATCAACATCCTGTCTCTTGTACTCCGGGGTGTCGACATTGGCGATATTGTTGGAGATCGCTTCATTGCGCAACCAACTTGCATCTGCCGCCCGATCCAGTACGTCTACATAATCAAATAAGTTTGAGTTAATCATGTAGTCCTCCTTACCTTCCGAAACGGTGCCTAAGGATAAACACCATTCCTAATGTAATATTATAAATGATTCCTGCAAAAACACAAGGTTTTTTTAATACATATTGTGTGCTTTTTGTCAGACATCTCCAAGATATAGTTTCGAAGATGTTAAAAGGGATCTACGGTTTTGCCCATAAATCCCTTTATGTTTCCACAATAAAATCCATTTTATTTCTCAATTGCAAGCGCTTATTCCTTGTGTGCGCGTACCTTGTCAAGTTCTTCAAAAACAGCGTCGTTTAAAACCTTGATATAGGTACCCTTCATACCGGAAGATCTCGACTCGATGATCCCGGCGCTCTCAAACTTGCGAAGCGCATTGACGATGACGGAACGTGTAATACCGACACGGTCTGCGATCTTACTTGCCACAAGGATCCCTTCCTTGCCATCCATCTCGTCAAAGATATGGGTGATGGCCGCAAGCTCGGAGAAGGACAGCGTGCTGATGGCGGAACGTACCACCTGCAGCTTTCTGCTCTCTTCCACGTTTTCTTCGTTTACGGAACGCATCATCTCGAGTCCAACCACGGTCGTGCCGTACTCGCACAAAATGATGTCATCAATGCTGTAGTCTTCATCGGTCTTGTATACAAACAACGTACCGAGTCTCTCCCCGGCGATCACGATCGGCGTGATCACGGCGCGGAATCTTCCTACATCCTTGACCTCAAATCCCAATGTCTCCAGATTGACATTCTCCTTGGTGGACAGAATGCCGAGAAGTCTCTCGTTTAAGGTCTCATCGATGAAGTTCCCCACTTCCACATCGATCATGCCCTCTAAGGAATCCACCTTGTCGCAATGACTGCTCCCCAATACTTTTCCCTTCTTGCTGATCACAAGCAGGCTGGACCCGAGAATACTCGTCATCACTTCACAAATATCATTAAATACCACCTTCGAAGAGTTGCTGTTGTGAAGCAATTTATTGATCTTTCGGGTTTTGTCCAATAATTGTACACTCATCCTTATCCTTTTCCTCCCAACGAAATTAGAATATGACTAATCACATTTTAACACATCAAGTGTAATTGTGCAAACATTTTTAGAAAAAAAGTGAATTTTTTCCGCATTTTCACAAAATTGTGTCTATTCAGAATAACCGCAACCTTCGCCCTGGCATACTTTATGCTTGCCTTTTTCTACCATATAGCTACCGCATTTCGGGCATTTTTCCCCGGTTGGCTTTGCCCAGGACATAAAATCACAGGCCGGATTATCCTCACAACCGTAATATCTGCGCCCCTTTTTCGTCTTGCGGATCAAAACCTCCTTGCCGCACTTGGGGCAGCTTACGCCGGCTTTTTCCAGATAGATCTTGGTATTGCGGCACTCCGGAAATCCGGGGCAGGCAAGAAACTTGCCGTGCGGTCCGTATTTGATCACCATATTGCGTCCGCACTTGTCGCAGATCACATCGGTCTCCTCATCCCGGATCTCTACTTTTTCAAGTTCTTCCTGTGCCTTCTTTAACTCACGATCCAGATTGGGATAGAATTCCCTGAGGATATCCTTCCACTCCATCTCACCGTTTTCCACGGCATCGAGCTGCTCCTCCATACGGGCGGTGAACTGCTCATCCACCACATCCGGGAAGGATTCCTTCATTATATCATTGACCACTTCACCCAGCTCCGTGGTGAAGATGTTTTTGCCTTCCTTGGCAACGTAATGCTTTAACAAAAGATTCGTGATCGTGGGCGCATAGGTGCTGGGACGTCCGATCCCAAGCTCCTCGAGCGTCCGCACAAGGCTTGCCTCCGTAAAATGCGCGGGCGGCTGTGTGAAATGCTGGTCGCATACCACGTCCTTAACGGCAAGCTTTGTCACACGATCCAGTTTGCCGAGCAATACATTGACGTTTTCTTTCTCATCCTCCTCCGTGCGATAAACGGACATATACCCGTCAAATCGCATGCTGGAAGCCGAAGCCTTAAAGACATAGCCGCCGCAGTCCACTTCCACCGTCGTGGTATCAAAAACAGCCGGCTTCATGCAGGAAGCGCAGAAACGCTTCCAGATCAGCTGGTACAAACGGTAAAGATCCTTGGGGATCGCGTCCTTGACCATGGACGGTGTCAGCGTAATATCCGTGGGACGGATGGCTTCATGCGCATCCTGCACTTTGCCGCCGGATTTTTTGGAAGCAGGCGCGCCTCCGAAATAGCTGCTGCCGATCTCGGAAGTGATATACTCCCTGGCCATATCCAAAGCGGTATCGGAGATCCTCGTGGAATCCGTACGCAGATAGGTGATAAGCGCAATGGTGCCTTTTCCCTTGATCGCAACGCCCTCATACAACTGCTGCGCCACACGCATGGTTTTTTGCGTGGTGAAATTAAGTGTCTTGGAAGCTTCCTGCTGCAATGTACTCGTCGTAAAAGGAAGCGGCGCCTTCTTTTCGCGTTTCCCGGTTTTGACATCCAGGATCTTCGCTTGAGAAGACTGCACCTTCTCTTTGATCTTTAATGCCTCTGCCTCATTGCCGACATCCATCTTGCCGTCCTTGGTGCCGTAAAACTTTGCGGAAAGCTCCTTCTTTTCCCCTTCCACATCAAAGGTACCGTCAAGCGTCCAGTACTCCTCGGGGACAAAATTCTTGATCTCATCCTCTCTGTCGCACACCAGGCGAAGGGTGGATGACTGCACGCGTCCTGCCGACAGTCCGCGCTTGACCTTTGCCCAAAGAAGGGGGCTGATGGAATATCCCACCACACGATCGATGACTCTGCGGGCCTGCTGTGCATTGACCAGGTCCTCATCGATCTCTCTGGGATGATCGATCGCTTTTAGGATGGCATTCTTTGTGATCTCATTAAAACTGATCCTGTAGACTTCCTTATCCTCGAGCTTAAGCGCAGCGATCAAATGCCAGGAGATCGCCTCCCCTTCACGGTCCGGGTCGGTTGCGAGAAAAACACGGCTTGCTTTCTTGACTTCCTTACGAAGATTACTTAAAAGTTCACCTTTCCCGCGGATCGTTATATATCTCGGTTCAAAATCATGTTCCAGATCCACGCCCATGTCGCTCTTGGGCAGATCCCGAACGTGACCGTTTGACGCAACTACTTCATAATTTCTTCCCAAAAATTTTTTAATGGTAGCCACCTTGGCCGGCGACTCCACAATGACAAGATTCTTTGCCATAGACAATCCTCCCGCTTATTTACATGCCTTTTCGGATGCAAAAGCGATATTACTATACAATATTCTATTTTCTTTGTAAAGAAGGCTTTCTACGGAAAAAATCAGATCACAACCGATAAAAATACCCTTTCCCTTCCTCTTTTGCCAAACCTTTCAGCAGCAGCGAGACCAGACAGTTTTTCACCGAAAGGCTGTCCATGGACAGCTCCGATGCCAGGACTTCTGCACCGATCGGCACTACGGGAAGCGCGTCATAAACCCTCTGCTCCGCGTCGCTTAGATCCGCTTTTTGACCCCCTTTTGCGACCTTCTCCCCCTGCGTATGCCCGCTCAGAATAAACTCCCCGTACAGATCCTCACAAAAATCTTTTGCCCCCGTAAAGATCGCAGCTCCCTGGCGGATGAGCTCGTGGCATCCTTCCGACAGCGCACTGTTTAAAGGCCCGGGAACGGCATAAACGTTCCTTCCCTGCGCCAGTGCATGTTCCACCGTGATCATGGACCCGCTCTTTTTGCGCGCCTCCACCACGATCACGGCATCACACAGACCGCTGATGATGCGGTTTCGCAAAGGAAAATGCGCACTGACGGCTTCCGTCGGCGGCGGGTATTCCGACAGCACGCCGCCGTTTTGCTGCATTTGATCGTAGATGTCCTTATTTTTCTCGGGATAGCATTGCAAAACATCACAACCAAGCACGCCATAGGTCCTCCCCTTGGCGGCAAGTGCGCCGGCATGTGCCTCCCTGTCCACCCCATAGGCCAGACCACTGACAACACCGATCCCCGCACCCGCCAGCTCCTTTGCGATCTCAAAGGCCAGGTGCTTGCCGTAGGAGGTACAGCCTCTTGCCCCTACGATCGCAACGCACGGCTGATCCTCCGCGGGAAGATGCCCCTTGTAAAAAAGAAACTTCGGCGCATCATAAAGATCCGCCATTCTGCGCGGATAGTCTTTCTCATGCAGCATGACAAAGTAAACGGAAAGCTTTAGAAACGCCTCATACACCCGTTCCGGATGCAGGGCGACATTTTCCCTGGATTGTTTCCTTTTGGTAAGAAAACTGTCTTTTTGATCCTGCCTTAAAAAATCAAGCTTTTCGATCGTCTCGTCGCGCAGTTCATAAAATGCACGCGCCGTGATACCGTGTTCTTCCATTTTTCGAAAGGACACAGCCCCTATCCCGGGAATGGTCCATAACCAATACGCATACGCCGTATCCTTATCCTGATGAAGATCCATCTTACGCCACCTCCCCTGTCAGCCATTCCATTTCCCGATAACCGATGGCTTCCAGCACATGTTCTTTTTGTATCGTATCACTTTCCTTTAGATCTGCGATCGTCCTGGCCACCCGCAGGATCTTATAATACCCGCGCACGCTCAAATGCAACCGTTCATACGCCATTTCCATTAACTGCTTGGATTCCTCATCCTGTCGGCAATACTTGCGCACTCCCTCTCCCGTCAGCGCACCGTTATAGGAATACGGCTCTGTAGCATAACGCTTTTTTTGGATCTCATACGCCCGCATCACCCTTTGGGCAATCTGCGCGGAACTCTCCGCCGGGCTTTCCCGCACGATCTCCCCAAAGGAAGCCACGGGCACTTCGCAGCAAAGATCCATCCTATCCAAAAGCGGCCCGGAGATCTTTGACCGATACCTGCGGATCTGAGGCTCGGAACAGTTGCATCTCGTGCGATCCGGGTAAAATCCGCAAGGGCAGGGATTCATGGCCCCCACCAAAAGAAACGACGCCGGAAACACATAGAATGTTCCGCCGCGATGAAGCAGCACCTTCTTTTCCTCCATCGGCTGTCGCAAAAGTTCCAATGTACTTCTCTTAAATTCCGCCATCTCATCCAAAAACAAAACGCCGCCGTGCGCCAGGGACACTTCTCCCGGCCGCGGGATAAGACCGCCTCCCACAAGGGCCGCCGGCGTAATGGTATGATGCGGATTGCGAAACGGTCTTTTTTGCAAAAAATCCTGTACGCTCCGGGCGTTTTCCTTCGGGAAGGCCCCTTTGACACTGTAGACCTTTAGCAGATCTTCCTTCTCCTCCTCTTTTAATGGAGGAAGGATGGAAGGCAGACACCCTGCGATCATCGATTTCCCGCCGCCGGGCGGACCTACCATCAGCAGATTGTGCATCCCCGCCGCCGCGATCTCACAGGAACGCTTTACGCTCTCCTGTCCGCAAACCATTGCGAAATCATAATTTTCCACGGATGCATCCTCAACAGAAAGCTCCGTCCTCTCGCAAAGACACTCCTCCGGGGTCATGGTTTGCACGTATTCGGAAGACTCCACGGGGCGCTTGCCTTCCCCGCGAAAAGATGCCACAGCATCCGTAAGCGTCTTTACCGGGTAAAGCGTCATCCCTTTTACGTAAAGGGCTTCCGACAGGTTGTCATACGGGATCATGGCCTTGGTAAAGCCGGCATTTTTGGCATCACAAAGCATGGGATAAACGCCTTCGACAGGCTGCAGGGATCCGTCGATCCCAAGTTCTCCCAAAATCAGTATCTCCGAAAAATCATGCTGGGGAAGATGACCCAGGCAGGCCATCAGGGCACAGGCAATGGCAAGATCGAACGTCGTCCCGGACTTATGGACATTGGCCGGAAGAAAATTGACCGTGATCCTTTTGGGTGGCAGGACGTACCCGGCATTTTTAAGGGCCGTCCGTACACGTTCCTTTGCTTCCTTAACATCCGCGCCAAGGTAGCCGATCATATCAAATACCGGCATCCCGTTGGAAATGTCCGCCTCTACACCGATCAGACGGCATCCGATCCCGGACACCGCGGCGGTTTTTGCTATGCTGTACAAATGTGTCACTCCTCTCGGAGCAAACATAAAAGACATCGTTCACGCTTACGTGAAGGATGATAAAAGGCAATGGTAAACTAACGCACGCGCTCAGGAAATCCCACTTTTTTCTGCACCTTGCGTAACGTTTTTAAAGCATAAGAATCTGCTTTTTGTGCATTTTCTTTGATCATGCGATCGATATAATCCTTTTCCGTCAAAAGCTCGACATGACGCTTTTGCAAGGGTGCCAAAAGATCTGCAACCGTTTCTCCCACGGCAGACTTTAATTCACCGTAACCCTTGCCGGAAAATTCCGCAACAGCCTCCTCCGGCATCTTTCCCGTGCAGGCGCAGTAGATATCCAAAAGGTTCTTAATCCCGGGCTGCTCGTCACGATAGGCGATCACAGCCTCGGAATCCGTCACCGCACGTTTGAATTTACGCAGGATCGTATCCTTATCATCCAAAAGAAAGATGCTGGCGTTCGGATTTTCATCGGATTTGGACATCTTCTTCTCGGGATTCTGCAGGCTCATGATCTTGGCACCGCTCTTTCCGAGGTAAGCCTCCGGTATGGTAAACACATCCCCGTAGATCGCATTAAAACGCTGCGCGATATCGCGCGTTAACTCCAGATGCTGCATCTGGTCGATCCCCACGGGAACCACGTCCGTCTGATAAAGCAGGATGTCCGCTGCCATCAGTACCGGATAGGTAAAGAGACCTGCGTTGATATTATCCGCATGCTTGGCGGATTTGTCCTTAAACTGCGTCATACGGTTTAATTCGCCCATGTAGGTAAAGCAATTTAAGATCCATGCAAGCTCCGCATGCCCCGAAACATGGGACTGATAATAAATGCAGTTTTCCTCGGGATCAAGTCCCGCGGCAACATAAAGCGCAAACAGATTGCGCGCGCGTTTGCGAAGCTCCGCCGGATCCTGACGCACCGTGATGGAATGCAGATCCACCACGCAATAAAAACAGGTGTATTCTCCCGCCAGTGCCAGCCAATTCTTTAATGCTCCGAGGTAGTTGCCAAGCGTAAGATTGCCCGTCGCCTGCATACCGCTGAATAATATTTTTTCATCTTTGATCATGATTAGTTTCTCCGTTGTCTGTTTCTTTATGTCCGTTTTTTAAAAACGCTTCGATCCTCTCCTTCGACCAGGGATGGATCTCCACATCACCTACCGGCGCACCCTTTAAATACTCTTCGCGGATATAGCGATAGGTCTCCTCCTCGCCGCAATCAGCGTTCATCTTTAAAAGATAGGCCAGCTCCTTTAACGTCTCCGGATGGATCAGCATCCTGCTGACGGATCGCTCCAGATACTTCAAAGCGGCCGCGTCGGTATAGTTGTCTTTGTGATAGACCTTACATGCCGCCAATCGGTCGCAAAACATCTCTGCCACATATTTGCGCGGCATTTTCAGACCGGCCATCCCGGAGAGCGCATCCTTTTCCAGGGAATAATCGATCCAGTATTCAAAATGGTGACGATTGCGACCCTTGTGATGCAACCAGGCTGCCGAATATCCTTCCGCCCGCCTCTGTCCGTCGTTGGGGCTGCGATCTCCCGTATAATATTTGACCCCGGCGCAAAATTCCACCGGGGAATATTTGGACAGATCATGGGTCAGTCCCTGCTTGATCAGTCCGATCTTAAAGCAGCTTTTCCGGACAAGACGTCTGTGTTTTGTGATTGTACAAAAATGTTTCCAAGCTTTCATAACTCCATTAGTATAACACCTTTTATTTGCTTTTTCCCAATGTTTTGGATAAAATATGAAAAAAATACGTACGAAGGAGATTTACATGGAAAACAAGAATCCATCTTTTGATCCCGCACAGGATGAGGATATGTTTGTAACGTTGTGCCTTGATGACGGCACGGAGGCCGAATCCAAGGTGCTGACGATCTTTACCGCAGCAGGCAGAGACTATATCGTTCTGCTTCCCCTTGATGAAAACGGCGAAGAAAACGCTGACGGCACCGTCTATATCTATCGTTACATGGAGGATGCCGAGGGCAATCCTTCCCTGGAAAACATCGAAGATGACGAAGAATTTGAGATCGTATCCGATCGATTTGACGAATATCTGGACGAACTGGCTTTTGCCGAGGATGACGATTCCTCCGAAGACTGATTCGATACACGATCTGCGACCCTGTCCCATGCATTTTGCATATCCTCCCAGCAGTCCTCCCGTACGACTTCCGAGAGGAATCTGGAAGGCAGGGTCTTTTTTTGACGAAGTATCGCGGGAGCGCAAAGGTACAGTGCATGCCGTGCACGCGTCATTCCCACGTACAGCAATCTGCGTTCCTCCTCAAGATTCCCCACTTTCCCCGCTCTCTGAAAAGGGATCCTGCCTTCCACCACATTGGCGATCATCACCCTGTCAAATTCCAGGCCTTTGGCGGCATGCAATGTCATAAGCGGCAATACATCCTCCGCACCCCCGCGATCGACCTCCCGATCCTCTTCCCTGTTGTTTAATCGATCAAGCAATTCCGTTTGGGTCATAACCTCCTTGGAAAGCTTTGTCAAATGATCCAAAGCTTCCATCCACAGGACAATGTCCTCCCTTTTTTGCCCGTACTCCATCATCACATAGGATTCATATCCCACGACCTTTCGAAAAAACAGGACGGCTGCAAACGGAGACATCGTCCCCATCCGCAGCAATTGCCCATAAAAATCACTGATACGGTTTTTCTCCTCTTTCGTTGTCACACCATCCATCCAACGATGAAAATCCACGGTTTCTTCCTCCAGATGACCGCGTAAAAAGTCACGCGACGGCTTATTCATGATCTTAAAAAGAAGCCCTCGTGCACATGTGCCGCTTTGCACCAATTGCTCTGCCGCCATAAGATACGCCGCAAGATCCTGTGCTGCGCACTGCTCATATGGATGAACGATCCCCTCACGCTTTCGATAGGGAATGCCTTTTTGCCGCAGGAGCCTGACCATCCCCTGCATCTCCGTATGACTGCGAAACAAAACCGCCTGTTCGGCAAAAGGGATCCCCCGGCTGTAAGCTTTGAGGATCTCTTCGCACATCCACGTATACTGCGCTGCAGTATCCTTAAAAAACACAGGCACCATCCGTCCCTCATCGCCGGTGGCAGACAGGATATCCTTACAAAGACGAACCTCATTTTGGCGGATCATCCGACAGGATGCATCCACAATCTCCTTATCGCAACGAAAATTTTGATAAAGCAGAATCTGCTTTGCCTGCGGAAATTCCTCCAAAAACGTCATCATCACCCCGGGATCGCAACCGCGAAACCCGTAGATCGCCTGATCGTCATCTCCGACGACAAAAAGATGATGGCTGGGTGCGGACAACAGTTTGAGGATTCTGTACTGCACGGGATTGATATCCTGAAATTCATCCACCAAAATATAGGTATACTGCTTATGAAGGCGGCTAAGCACCTCCGGTCTTTGCGTAAGCATCCTTTCCGTTTCCAACAGGATATCATCCATGTCCAATCGCTTTTGTTCGCGCAAAGCCGTTTGATACAAGGCATAGATCTCACAAAACACGGGATCTTTGTCCTCCGGTTTTTGACCGCTGTTTTTCATGCGGGAGATCTCCCTGATCAGATCCTCCGCGTTTTCTTCGCCCAAGATAACATCCTCCGTCTGTAGGCCCCGTTTTTTTAAGACAAGAAAGACCTCTTTTAAGATCTGTACTTTCTCCTTTTCCTTGATCAGACTCTGTGGCGTCAACCCGCAGGACTCTCTTAAAAATCCCCAGAAAACACTGTGAAAGGTGCCGAAGGTCACCTCACGTGCAGCCGTTTTAGCGACCGTGTTACCTGCCGTGTTGCCTACGGTTTTGCCCGCAGCGGCGCCTATAGCTGCGCCGGTCGAACCGCAAACATCCGTCTCCGAGATCCTTTGCACAAATCTTTCCCGCATCTGCAAAGCCGCCGCCCTTGTAAACGTGATCACCAGGATATGCCCCGGCGCGATATGATGCCGGCCGATCAGATGACAGATCCGCTCCACAAGAACCGCCGTCTTGCCGCTCCCGGGGCCTGCCAGCACCAGGCAGGGACCGTCTTTAAAAACGATCGCTTCCTTCTGCGCATCATAAAACGAAAATTTGCCATGATTCATCCATCCCTACCCCCTAAATACAAAAAAAGAGACAAAAACGCCGTTTTTGTCTCTCCCGTATCTCATCCTACACCCTGTACTTTTTTCTGTAAAGAACAACCGTACAGATTTTAGAAAAATTTTAAAATTGCGCAAAAATCCCTTTAGGATAGAAGGTTGATCGCTTCGCGGATTCTATTTAAAGACTCCTCTTTGCCCAAGAGTTCTAAGATCTCTGTAGCACCGCAGGGCGTCATCTGCTTGCCTGATAAGGCCACACGCACCGGCCACATCACAAAACCGTTCTTAACGCCGGTCTTTTCCACATACGCCGAAAGCATGGCATAAAGCGCATCATTGGTATAATCCGTATGCTCCTCAAGAAGCGGCAGCACATCCTTTAATACGCTAAGCGCCGTCTCCGGGGATGTCTTCATCTTTTTGTTGGCATACATGTCGACCGCATACGCAGGGACCGCATCCACAAAATCAAGAAGCCCCGCGATATCCGGAAGGATCTCAATCCTGGTACGTACCATGGCGGAGAGCTTCTTTTGATCCACATCGCGTTTCACAGCCTTCTCAATATACGGCTTTGCCATGGCAAAGAAACGATCCTCATCCATCATTTTAAAGTATTCGCCGTTTAACCATTTTAATTTTTGTATGTCAAATACCGCAGGGGACTTGCTCATATGATGATAATCAAATGCCTCCACAAGCTCTGTAAGGCTAAAGATCTCACGATTATCCTCCGGACACCACCCCAAAAGCGCCACATAGTTAAGGATGGCTTCCGGCAAAAATCCCTGCTCCAAAAGATCCTCGTAGGAAGCATGTCCGCTTCGCTTGGAAAGCTTCTTGTGATCCTCGTCGGTGATGAGCGGACAGTGGATATAGGTCGGGATCTCCCAGCCGAACGCTTCATAAATACGGTTGTATTTGGGTGTGGAGGAAAGGTATTCATTGCCGCGGATCACGTGGGTGATATGCATCGTATGATCGTCGATCACATTGGCAAAATTATAGGTCGGATACCCATCCGATTTGATCAGGATCAGGTCCTCCAATTCCTCATTGTTCACGCTGATCTCCCCATAAAGCTCGTCCGTAAAGGAAGTCACGCCCTCCGTCGGCATGTTCATACGAATCACGAAGGGCTTGCCGGATGCAAGATTTGCCTCGATCTCCTCCTTGGAGAGATGAAGACAATGCTTATCATAAATGCTGATCTCCTTGCCGTCTACGACGCGCTTTAAGCTCTCCAAACGTTCCTTATCACAAAAACAATAGTAAGCATCTCCCTGCTCGATCAACTGTTTTGCGTATTTTAAATAGATACCCTGCGCCTGACGTTCGCTCTGCACATAAGGACCGTAACCGCCGTCCTTATCCGGACCCTCGTCATGGGTAAGCCCGGTGCTTTCCATCGTACGATAGATGATATCAAGCGCCTCCGGAACAAAGCGTTCCTGGTCCGTATCCTCCACGCGCAGCATAAACGTACCCCCTGCATGCTTTGCTACCAGATACGCATACAGCGCCGTACGCAGATTTCCCACATGCATACGCCCCGTGGGACTGGGGGCAAATCGTGTCCTTACTTCCGACATGTCTTCCTCTCCTTCATAAAGGAAAGCGGATGCAAACATCCGCTTTCCCCTTTGTTATCATTGTTGCAAATCTTTTCAGCCAAAAATATCTTAATTGATCTTGGCAATATCCGCCAATTCTCTCGCGGAATCCGTAAGCTCATTGAAGGTGGCGGTGATCTCCTCCGTGGCAGCAGCCTGCGTTGCAGCGATCTCCGTAGAGGATGTAACCAGATCTACCACGCCCTGCATGGAGGCGGAAATCTCCTTTAACGCCTCACCAATCTCCGATGCGCTCTCTCCACTGTTCTGCGACAGCTTACGCATCTCCTCCGCAACTACGGAGAAACCACGGCCGGCCTCGCCCGCACGGGCTGCCTCGATGGCTGCATTTAAAGCAAGAAGATTGGATCTGGATGCAACATTACTGATACCGCCAAGCAACTGGTTGGCCTCGGTGATCAACTGCTCCGTACGATCCACGATATCCTGAATATTATGCATGCTGCCTGCCATATCCTGCGCGGCATTGGTAACTTCATCCACGCTGGCAAGACTCTCCTCAAGCGCATGACTCATTCTTGTGGTGGCCGATTCGATCTTGGAGCTCATATCCAGGGATCTTGCACCGTTTAAGGTACCCATGCATTCCCCTTCAAAGAACAGAGGCACGATCATAGACCGAAATGCGATTCCGAAGGGATTGCCCTCGCCGACGGGCATCACGCCAAATGCCGGTTTTCCTTTGCGCACACACTCATAGGATTGCGAATCCGATCCCACCTTTTCACCGACAGGAGCCGGCGGCGGAATAATAAATCCCGGTGTGGATGCCGTGTCGATCACATAACCGTTCTCGTCACAGTAGGTGATACCAACATCTTCCTGAAACAGGTCAACCATCGTCGACAAGAGTGATGAGATCACCTCTCTGTATTCTTCTTTTGTCATAATATACTCCTTCCCCTGTGTGAAAAAAAATTTCTTATTTAATTATAACGACAGAAAAAATGTTAGTCAACATAATTCTTATTTTTGGGTAAAATAATTTTCACGCACGTCCGAACCCCGATCTTGCTCTCGATCTCCACCCTGCCGTCTAAGATCAGTTCGACACGACGGATGACATTGGTAAGCCCCACGGACTCCTTTTTCTTAAGCGTTTCCTTCACATGAAAACCCACGCCGTCATCCAAAACTTCCACAATATATTGATTTTTGTCCTCGTAGCTTTTGACCGTGACCGTACCGCCGCCGTCCTTTTCCCGCAGGCCGTGTTTAAAAGCATTTTCCACCAATGGCTCCACACTTAACAGCGGTACAAAAAATGCCTCAACCTCCAGTTCCTCCACCAGACGGATATCCCCCCCAAAGCGAATTCGTTCCAAGGAAAAATAATGACGAACGTTTTCCATCTCCTCCGTAAACCGCACCACCTGGGTTCCGTTTAAAAACGAGATGTTTGCCCGTAAATATTTGGAAAAATGGATCACTGCCTCTTCAGCCTTTTGCGGATCGAGCACGCACAATTCTCCGATGGAATTTAAGGAATTAAAGATAAAATGCGGCTGCATCTGGGTCGTGAGAACATCCATTTTGCTTTGGATCTTCTCCTGCTCCAGATCCTTTTTTTCCTGCTCGCTTAGGATCCGTCGGTTGATCTCCACGAAGGTGGCAAACACCTGATAGATGATAAAGGAAAACGCAGCCAGGATCGCAAGTAACCAATCGCTGTAAAGTCCCGTAAACTCACCGAACATATCCACAAAGATCATCAGGGCATCGGCAACATACAACATGCGGATCCTCCGGATTTCCTGCATGTTCTCACGATTGGGAAACAAGAAAAAGAATGCGCCGTAAAAAAACATAATGAGCGGTATGAAAAGATTGCTCATCGAAACACATCCCAACATTACCTCCGGGATCCGGATGGAAACCGTAATCCCGCAGGTGTTAAATACCACGATCCCCACAAGAAGAACCATATCAAGAATCTGTCCCCCGGGGGAAAGGTATTGCAGAAAAGCGATCCCCAACCATGTCAGAGAAACATTTAAAACGGAAAAGATCATAAACAGCGTCATCGTCGGATAATTGACATATAACGTCGTCCGTATGGAACGGATCACACTCCAGGTAGCAACCGTCCCAAAAAAGCATGCCACCCAAAAGAGCATCCACCTGCGGGTCCACCCAAGATTGATAATGATCCCCATGATCGCCACCAGCATGAGCGCCAGCGTGCAAAAGAAGATGGCAAAATAAAATACGGAAGTCTCGGACTCATAGACCACCGCCGTCTGCGGCAGGTGATTTTTCTCATAAAGAAAGAGTCCGATATCCGTAAAGAGGGAAGAAAACAACAGAAAAAGTACCGGAAACAGTAAAATTCTCCGGATGCTTTTCACGTTGACATTTAAAAAATCTTTTCCTATAATCATCTCATGCAAAAATCAAGTATCAAACACTCTGCACTACTTCTTCTGGCCGCTTTTATCTGGGGTTCGGCCTTTGTTTCCCAGAGCCGGGGCGCAGAATATGTCGATGCATTTACCTTTCTTTTTCTAAGGTCCGTTGTGGCCGTTTTGTTTTTGTCCGCAGTTATTCCCTTCCTTGACAAGGTGAAGCCCTCCGGCAAAAAACCCGCAACCAAAAAAGACCTTCGCACTCTGTGGATCGCCGGCATTTCCTGCGGCTTCTTTTTATTCCTTGCATCTTTCTTGCAGCAGAAAGGCATTGAAACCACCACGGTCGGTAAGGCAGGATTTTTAACGGCCTGCTATATCGTCCTGGTACCGGTCTGCGGGATCTTCCTTCACAAAAAAACGTCACCCAAGGTAGCCCTTGCCGTGCTTTTTGCCCTGGGCGGGCTGTATTTTCTGTGCATCCGATCCGAAGATTTTTCCATCGGTACCGGCGACCTTTTGATCCTTCTCTCCTCCCTGGGATTTACGGTGCAGATCCTTTTGATCTCTTGGTTTTCTCCCATGGTGGACGGCGTACGCATGTCAAGGATCCAGTTTATCTGCATTACCGTTTTTTCCTTCGTTGCCATGCTTGTCTTTGAAACACCGGACATCGCATCCATCCAAAAGGCCGGCTGGTCCATTTTCTATGCCGGATGCTTCTCCAGCGGCATTGCTTATACGTTGCAGATCATAGGCCAGGAAAAGGTCAATCCCACCGTTGCGTCGCTTTTAATGAGCTGCGAGGCTCTTTTCAGCGTCATCTGCGGTTTTCTGTTCCTTCATGAAGCCATTTCCTTCCGGGAAATGATCGGCTGTCTTCTGATGTGTGTGGCCATCGTGTTGGCACAGCTTCCCCCTCTGAAAAAGAAAGGATCCGCCGATATCATACAAGAAAACTGAGGATCACCACAATTCCCAGAACGATCCGGTACCAGCCAAAGATCTTAAAGTCATGCTTGCGGATATAGCCCATCAAGAAACGGATCACGAGTATGGATACCACAAAGGATACCAGACATCCCGTCAAAAGTATCGCGATCTCACTTCCCGTAAATGCAAATCCGAATTTTAGCAATTTGATAAAACTTGCACCGAACATGACCGGTACGGCCAGACAAAAGGTAAACTCCGCCGCTGCCGTACGGGATACGCCGATGATCAATGCGCCGATGATGGTCGCTCCGCTTCTGGAAGTGCCCGGAAAGATCGCGGCGATAAGTTGAAACATACCGATGATGAAAGCAGCCGTAAACGTAATGTCCGCAAGCGTCTCCATCTTTGCCGGCGTGTTTCTCTTGACCGACTCTACGATGATAAAGGCTACACCCACCACGATCAGCATCACGGCAACCACGAAGGGATTGTAGAATGCCTCTTCAATGAAATCTCCCCACAGAAGCTCCACGATCACGGCCGGAATACAGGCCACAACGATCTTAAACCACATCATCCA
>CAJOPA010000014.1 GCA_905236235.1 uncultured Eubacterium sp.
ATTGGCCACGGCACCCACCGTACGTCCGTTGATCCTGATAAATCCCACCGTCATCTCCGGCGCAAACTGTGTCTTTAACGGGAAAAACTCACGATCATCCGCAACTTCGCTGATGAGATAGGACGCATTCTTCATACCGGAAACAAATCCTTCGCAGGTACGGTTCAGATCATCCGTACACTCAATCTCAAAGGCCCGCTCCACGCAGGAAGAAGGTAAAAACTGCAAAAGATTGCGTACCAGACCGGCCATCTCCTCTTCCGTGCCGACAAAATCCACGATCCCGGCTTCCTTTTCCTGAAATTGGGAAGAAGCATTATCGCACAGCTCCTTACGATTGCCCGGGATGGTATCCGGACTGTTGACAAAGATCCGTCCCGCATCTTTTTTAACGATCACAAAATCGCTCATCGATGCAAACAATTCCATGCCGCCGCCACAATTCCCATAAATCATGGCAATCTGCGGTACACGACCGGAAGCCTCCACCTGTTTGAAATAAATCCTCCCAAGGCCATGTAAGGCATCCACGGATTCCTTCAAACGTAATCCCTGGGAATCCAACATGGCAACCACCGGCACGCCCATCTGCATCGCCTGATCATACAGCGCGTTGATCTTGCGGCAATGCATCTCGCCGATCGTCCCGCCCAAAGCGGAAACATCCTGGCTATAAATAAATACGGGCCTCCCATCCACCAATCCGCACCCGGTGATGACTCCGTCCGACGGAGCATCCGCAGGCTGCGGCGTCATGTCCGATACTCTCGGTGTGATGAGGGCGCCGTATTCCTGAAAGCTTCCTGCGTCTGTAAGCGCAGCGATTCTTTCCCTTGCTACATTTGTGTTCATGAACATACCCTCCGTATATTTGACCCCTGTGAGTCGTGAAAGACCCACGACTCTTATATTATACTTTTTTTACACATGCTCGGCAACAATGTATCCCTTAAAGTGCATGATCGGGACACAAAAAAATCCCGAGACCTCTTTATGAAATCTCGGGATCAACATCTACGCAAAAAGATTAGTTATATTTACGCTTTCTGGCTGCTTCGGACTTTTTCTTACGCTTCACGCTGGGCTTCTCGTAATGCTCTCTCTTACGAATCTCCTGCTGAATGCCTGCCTTCGCACAGCTTCTCTTGAATCTGCGAAGTGCGCTGTCCAAAGTCTCGTTCTCTTTTACGATTACATTCGACACGTTACCGCCTAACCTCCCTCCAGTTTGCAATTTGTGCTTCACGGATTGGGTAATATATCGCTGCACTATCGCTTATTATATCATAAAAATCGCTTTCGTCAACTCTTTTCCTCTTGCATCCTCCGGATTTGTTCGGAAAGATCCGAAAGTTTCAGGGACTGCGTGGCAATAACCGCATTGCTTTGCGTATTCAGCTGCTTCAATCGTTTTTTCTGCTCCGCGACATTGATCACGCGGTTAAAACGATGCTGCACCACCTTGGGTGTATAAGGCTTGGTGATGAATTCGGAAACGCCATACTCATAAGCCGCAAGCTCCGTCTCGCTGTCCGTTTGATCGGAGAAAAACAGGATCGGCACGTCAAAATCATGACCTTCCTCTTTAAGCCGCTTTAAAATCTGCAGTCCGTTTGCGGGCGGCACGGAATAATCCAAAACGATGAGGATCAGCTCCTCGGACATGATCAACCGGATCGCCTCTTCCTCGTCTTTCGCCTCAAGGATATTGTATTTGCCGACAAGAAGGGACTTGAGATCCTCCCTGGACTTCTCATCCGCATCCGCCACCAGGATATTGTATGTTTTAAAACCGATGCTGCGCTGATCCCCGTAATCACCTTCATCCGAAGGTATATTAATGCGAACTCTTTCGATCCTGCGCTGTTCCTTGCACTCATACATATTGGCATCCGCGATCCGTTCGTATTGCGAAATGTCCTCATCAAGAGCAACCGGCCCCTGATAATATCCGTAGGAATAAGCGATATCATACGGCAGATTCGCCGTCTGATTATACTGCTCCATCCTTTCTTCAAGATCGTGAAGAAGCTGCTGCAAACGATCGCTCCCACGATCCACGATACCGTATACGGAGAACTCATCCCCGCCGATACGGGATACCAGATCATCTTCTCCAAAGGTCTTTTCGATCAGTTTCGCGCAGGCGCAGATGGCCTGATCCCCCGACATATGACCGAAATGATCGTTGATATATTTGAGGCCGTCCATATCAAAGATCAATACAAACAGGTCCTTGTCCTGCCTGCAGGCTTCTTCCATGATCTTGGGACGATTGACGTGGACGCCCTTGCGGTTATACAGTCCGGTAAGCTCATCCGTTAATTCTCTCTTTTGCAATTCGTCATTAAGAAGATTTAATCGATCGATCAGTTTTTGCTTTTGATAATCCACCTCTTCGCGCAACATATGTCTCTCATGGATATCATGCACCATGAAGAGGAATTTCTTGCTCTCCGGCGACTCCTTAAAAGCATTGGGTCTGGCAATAATCACTTCCACCCAGCGGCTGTCTTTTTCCCCTACTTTGATCTTAAACTCATGGGTGATCCGCATCTTGGTTGCAAGCTCATCCCGGATATTTTCCTCACTGCAAAAGGAAAGGAATTCTTCGTGTTCCTCTTCAAACAAACAATGCAGACTTTCCGTCATCAACTGGGAATAGCCTTTGATCGGGGCAGGAAAACGGACCTTTACCGTATCAATGGATCGATACATCTCCGTCACATTGTCCACCCGCATATCAACATAAAGCATCAGGTAATACATGGACTGGATCGCCATATAACGCGCCTCGGCATCCAGACGGCTGTAGGGGATGTGGGCAAATACGATAGCGCCCACCACCTCATCTTTATCAAAGATGGGGATCAGATTGCCCTCCATCTCCACGCCAAGCTCAAATACAGGGATCCGATTGTAGATCTTTTTCCCTGTCTCAATGCAACGTTGCAAAGCTCCCGTCGGATCGCGAAATTTCTGCCCGACAAGATGATTTCCGTACGTGTCACCATGATGATACAAAACGATCTCGTTTGCATCATAAATGGTCACATGAAATTCAAAGGAAAAGAAATCCTTGATGGTATCCACGATCCGAATATATTCGTCCAGTAATTCCTTTTTCATGGCATCTCCCCTCAGGTGCGACTAAGAACACTGTGCTTTTACGGTTTCAAAGGCCTTGGCCAACGCTTCCTCCATTCCTGCGGGATTCTTACCGCCGGCCTGCGCCATATTCGGGCGTCCGCCACCGCCACCGCCGACAAGCGGTGCGATCTCCTTGATAAGATTACCCGCATGCGCGCCGCAAGAAACGGCACCATCCGAAGCCATGGCCACGAGCATAACCTTACCGTCCGTCTCGGACATCAAAAGAATATATGCATTGGACAGTTTGTCTTTTAAACCGTCTCCAAGCTCTCTTAGACCGCCGGCATCCACACCGGTAAGTTTTGCTCCGAGGTAGGAAACCTCTCCCACCTGTACGACATCCTTGGTGATATCTCCCAAAGCATCCTTGGCGGCTTTGCTCTTTAAGGATTCGTTCTCGGAAGAAAGCGCCTTGATCTGAGACTGCATGGAAAGGATCTTTTCCGCAAGCTGCTGCGGAGAACACTTCGCCGC
>CAJOPA010000015.1 GCA_905236235.1 uncultured Eubacterium sp.
GGTTCGGCGACGTAACCTTTTATCATGCCTCTACCGATCGTGAGCTTCCGGAGAAGTTAAAAGACGCAGACATTGCCATTGCCAATAAGGTGCACTTTAACGAAGAGACCATCGGCGGCCTTACCAAATTAAAGCTGGTGGTTCTGACCGCGACCGGCATGGACAATCTGGACCGTCCTTACCTTGAAAGCCGCGGGATCGCCTATCGCAATGCCGCCGGCTACTCCACCCACGCCGTGGCGCAGCACACCTTTGCACTCCTTTTTTATCTGATGGAGCATCTGAGATACTATGACGCCTACACCAAGGACGGCAGCTACACGTCAAGCCCCACATTTACGCATTACGGACCGGCATTTAACGAATTGTATCAAAAAAACTGGGGCATCTTGGGATTGGGCACCATCGGGCGAACGGTCGCTGACATCGCCTCCCGCTTTGGCTGCCATGTGGCCTTCGCTTCCACCAGCGGTATCCGGCGCAAAGAGGCCTATCCGCAAACGGATCTCGACACCCTGCTTGCCACCTCGGATATCCTGAGCATCCATGCGCCTTTAAACGATACCACGCGCAATATCATCAACTATGACGCGCTTTGCAAGATGAAGCCCTCGGCCTACCTGATCAACGTCGCCAGAGGCCCCATTGTCAATGATGCGGACCTTGCACGCGCGCTCGATGAAAAAAGGATCGCGGGCGCAGGCCTCGATGTCCTGACCAAAGAGCCCATGGATCCGCAAAATCCGTTACTTTTTATCAAAGAAAAAGAGCGCCTCATCGTCACGCCCCATATCGCATGGGCCAGTGTCGAAGCAAGACGCCGCTTAATGCAAATGACCGAGGACTCCATCGAACAATTTCTACGCGATCACGCGTGATCCATGTCCGACATCCCCGGTCATCCGACAGGTCATCCTCACCGATGGCCTGTTTTTTATGATTTCAGTGTAAACAACGTGTCTACTTTTAATTTCTTTGCGATCTTTTCATCAATGACAAATTCGCTCTCTTCCTGATAGGAAGCATAAACTGTATCATAGTATTCATACCGTGCGGTCTCGATCATCTCTTCAAGGTGCGTCGCCGTGGCTTCCTCATCATAGGTGTCGTCCATGATCACGATATAAAGCGCCGACTCCGTCTCGATCACGCCGGAAACCTCGCCTTCTGCAAGCGCATCCGCCGCAGCTACCACTGCCTCGTCCAGATTTTCCTCGTCTGCCGCATAGGAATAGGAAGATACGGTATAACCGGCCTCCGTTGCCGTCTGCTCAAAAGCATCCGCGATCTCCGTTGTCTCCGCATCGCCGCTGGCATCACCACTGGCATCTGCGTCACCGCTGGCGTCCGCATCACCGCTGGCATCCGCCTCCGCTGCCACAGCCTCCTGAAGCTGTGCTGCCAGGGCTTCCATCTCTTCCTTCATGGAAGCGATCTCGTCTTCGGTATATTCATAGTAATTGTAGGAATCATCATAGTAACCGGTCGTCGTCTGGCGCACATAACGGATGGTCTTCGACGCCGCATCCGCCTCCGTCAGCGTGATGTCCGCACTGTCACGAATCGCCTCGGCCACACGGTAAGCCACGGTATAAAGCTGTAAAAATTCTTTCACGATGCTCTCGTCCGTAGCACCCATTTTATTTAAGACAGCCTTGGCATTCTTTTTGAAAAACTCCTCCACTGCCGCATCAATGGCAGCTTCATCCTCTTCGCTCAAAGAGATGCCGTAGTCCGCAGCATGTGCATTTAACCGCACCATAGACTCCAGGGAACCCAGGATATCCTCACGAAGGGCATCCTCCATGGTCTGACCTTCCTCTACCTCCTGCTCCCACATGTCTTCACCGAAATAGGCGATATAGCTTGCATCATAAGCTGCCTGCTGGTATTTCATGTAAAAATTCGCTAAGCCGTAGGTGATCTGCGTATCTCCGACGGTAGCCACCACCACCGTTGCATCCGGCGTACCGCATCCCGTAAGAAGCGTGGTAAGCGCCATGGCGCCGCATAACAAAAGTGCGCTGTATTTTCGCATGATCCGTTTCATGTTCGTCCTCCTTGTGGTTGCCTGTGCAACAAACTTGTATTATTATAGGACGTTTTTAAAGGTACCGCAATACTTTTCTGGTAAGATCACTCCGCATCCTTTAAGGCTACGGTCAGCGGTACCTTGCGGATCCTGCGCAGATCCATGCAAGCCACAACGATATACGCAAGCACGACCACACCGATGATGATTGCGATATCCCGGGCCGTGATCTCAAACAAAAACCACCCGCTCATGCCATACATGATGTATCTCCACAGATAACGCACGGTCGCCATACTGATAAACGCCGTCAGCACTGCCGAGATTACGACAACGATCGTGGTCAGCCATACATACAGCCGGTTGACCTCTTTATTGTAATACCCAAGCACTTTGATCATGGAGATCGATGTCGCATTGGCCTCGATGATCTGCTTGGTCAGAAGATACATAACAAGCAGCGCGACAAATCCGCAGATCACGGAAAAATACGTCATGTAGTTTCCGATGGAGTGGTCGAGCTGTCGTGCCATTTTCAGGATATCCTCCACCGTAATGACCGCCGCGATGTCTTCCTCATCGATATCGGTGATCTCATTGCTTGCAAAGTACCCGGTAAAATACGTCTCCTCTTCGTCAAACACCTCGCAGAAAGAGGAAAGCGGCATGATCACGCCCAAAACGCCGGGCATTTCATAGATCCCTTCCACCGTAAACGTATACGTAGTGCTTAGATATTCTTCCTTGAGCGTGATCTCATCTCCGACCTTTAGCGAAAACTTATCCGCGTAGGAACTCGTTACAAACACCTGTCCCACGGGCAGATCCTCATCAATGGCAAAATACCGGCTGCCCGGTACATATCCGTATACGGAAATATCTTCTCCTATGTGCACGCCTTCCGTCGTGAGCAGCGTCTGCATGCCGTATTTCTCGGCAGATGCCTCGTCTGTGGTGATCTCGTTGCCGTCTTCATCCTCGGTATATTTCAATACGTACTGGTAATCCGCAACAATATATTCCTCCGCGTTTGCCTGATAACTATTCAGCGTGGTGGGCATACCGGTACAAAACGCCAGAAGGATCATCACGAAGAAGATGCCCAAGAACAAGGTGATATAACCCGCCATATTTTGAAACAGGATCCGCAGACGAAAACGGGACAGGAAATTCCAAGCCGGCAGACGCATCGCCTTTTTGCGACGGGAAGTACTTAAATCCTTACGCAAAAACCGCATCGGAGATAAGCGCAGTTTTCTCCAAAGGATCAACGCGTTGATCAAAAGCAGCAAAAGTACGGGATACACCGTTGTCTTGATAAACGCCTCGGGGCTCCATACCGTAGCAAACGTCGGCAGACTGTAGGAATTGTAGTACATGGACACCACCACATTTTTAAAGACGGTGTATCCGCAAACATTTCCCAACACGGCCGCCACAAGCGTCACCACCGTCGGAATCATCATATAATGCTTTAAAAGTTCCCCGCGGCTGTATCCCGAAGCGCGAAGTGTACCGATCACCGCCGCTTCCTCCACAATCGTATTGGAGATCGTAATGCCAAAAATAAACGCAAGGACCACGATGAACACCAGAAGGAGCACTTCGCACATGGCCTTGTCA
>CAJOPA010000016.1 GCA_905236235.1 uncultured Eubacterium sp.
ATGGAATGCTGCCGGCGAGGTAAACAAGGATCCGAAGGCTGTTGTAATTGAAAACGGTGTTTATGTAGGTATGTAATCAGACCTGCAATTCGGTATAGCGGAAAAGATCGGGGGCATCACTGCCCCCGAATTTCCCGTTTTATAAAGAGAAAAGGCGAGCCTTGCCGAAGCATATCGCCTGCCCTTTTTGGGGAGGAGATATCCTTCGACAAAGATCGAAAAGTGTGAATAAAAAAGGGAGAGAGGTAAAATGTTATGTTAACCTATCTGATCAACGGTATCAGTTTAGGAAGCGTGTATGCGATCATTGCCTTGGGCTATACCATGGTGTACGGCATTGCCAAGATGCTGAACTTTGCTCATGGTGATGTTATCATGATTGGCGGATATGTGGCTTTTTGTACCAGTACTTACTGGGGATGGTCGCCGATTCCGGCAACTTTTTTTGCGATCGCTGTATGTACGCTTCTGGGAATCGTGATCGAGAAGCTGGCGTATAAGCCGCTTCGTTCCGCAACGTCTCTGGCGGTACTCATCACGGCGATCGGTGTGTCCTATTTTCTGCAAAATGCAGCACTTCTCATCTGGACATCCAACCCCAAGTCTTTCCCCAATTTTGTTGGGCTCGGCAATCTCACGATGGGAGACGTATCGATCTCCGGCACGGCGATCGTAACGATCCTTGCCAATATCGTGATCATGATCATCCTGACGCTCTTTACCAACAAGACGAAGGTCGGCAAGGCCATGCGGGCGGTGTCTGAGGACCAGGGTGCCGCACAGCTGATGGGAATCAATGTGAATCGTACCATTTCCGTGACCTTTGCCATCGGTTCCGGCCTGGCAGCCATCGCGGGAATCCTGCTTTGCTCCGCATATCCCACGCTCATGCCCACGACGGGTTCCATGCCCGGTATCAAAGCCTTTACGGCGGCGGTATTCGGTGGGATCGGATCCATTCCGGGCGCCATGATCGGCGGCCTGCTTTTGGGCGTGATCGAGATCTTCGGTAAAGCGTATATCTCTACGCAGTTATCGGATGCTATTGTATTTGCTGTATTGATCATTGTGTTGATCGTCAGACCCACGGGACTTCTTGGCAAGAAGATTACCGAGAAAGTGTAGGTGGCAAAGATGAGCAAATGGAAAACTATGTCAAAACAATCCCGTGGCGGATTTGTAAATTACGGTATCGTTATTATCTTTTTTATCATTGTTCAGATCTTTTCGGCAACAGGCCATATCGGCAGTTCCTTAAGCGGACAGCTGGTACCGATCTGTGCCTATGTGATCATGGCGCTTTCCTTAAATCTCGTTGTGGGTATTTCCGGTGAGCTTTCCCTGGGACACGCGGGATTTATGAGCGTGGGTGCGTTTACCGCTGCCGTGGTATCCGGAAGCCTGGCTTCTTCGGTGACGTTTGCGCCGCTTCGCCTTTTGCTTGCCATTTTGGTGGCAGTCGTGCTTGCGGCCGTTGCGGGCTTTTTGATCGGTATTCCCGTACTGCGTCTGCAGGGTGACTACCTGGCGATCGTAACGCTTGCTTTTGGCGAGATCATCAAAAACGTCATGAACTGCCTGTATGTGGGCGTGGACAGCAAGGGACTGCATTTCTCCCTGACGGATGCCAACGCCTTAAACCTTGATGAGAGCGGTTCCGTCCTCATTAACGGCCCCATCGGCGCGACGGGCATCGTAAAGATCTCCACGTTTTTTGCCGGCATCGTGATGGTGCTGATCACGCTGTTTGTCATCCAGAACCTGGTCAACAGTCGTTCCGGACGTGCCATTATGGCCATCCGTGACAACCGTATCGCAGCGGAGGCATCGGGTCTTAATATCACCAAATACAAACTGATGGCATTCGTTACCTCGGCGGCTTTAGCGGGCGCGGCAGGTGCTTTGTATGCATTGAATTATTCCACGATCATTCCGAAGAAGTTTGACTTTAACACCTCGATCCTGGTACTCGTATTCGTGGTACTGGGCGGCATCGGTAATATGCGCGGTTCCATGATCGCTGCAACGATCCTGGTCATCCTTCCCGAGATCCTGCGTGCATTCTCGGATTTCCGTATGCTCGTATATGCAGTCGTGCTGATCGTGGTCATGATCGCCACCAATAATGAAAAGGGCAAGATCCTGCTCAAAAAACTATTCGGGTTATTCCGAAAGAAAAAGGAGGCGGTATAAATGAACAAGAATCCTGAGATCGAGCTGGTGGATGTCCCCAGCGGCAATAAAATACCGGCCCGCGATTTCGGAAAACCCATCGTGCTGGAAACTACTCATTTGGGCATTGATTTTGGCGGACTGACGGCGGTGGATGATTTTTCCATTGCCATGGGTGCAACGGAGATCACGGGTCTCATCGGCCCCAACGGAGCAGGAAAGACGACGATCTTTAATCTGCTCACCAAGGTGTATCAGCAAAGCCGCGGAACGATCTTTTTGAACGGAAAGGATACGGCAGGGATGAATACGGTGCAGGTCAACCAGGCCGGCATCGCCAGAACCTTCCAGAATATCCGTCTGTTTGATGATCTGACGGTGGAGGACAATGTTAAAATTGGTTTACATAACAGTATGTCCTACGGCATGGGCTCCGGGATCCTGCGCCTTCCCAAATACTGGAAGGAAGAGAAGCAGGCGCATGAACGTGCTTTGGAACTGCTTTCCATCTTTGATATGCAGGATATGGCCAAATACACGGCCGGATCCCTTCCTTACGGTGCGCAGCGACGTCTCGAGATCGTGCGTGCGCTTGCAACATCGCCCAAGGTCTTGCTCTTGGATGAGCCGGCAGCCGGAATGAACCCGTCCGAGACTTCGGAGCTGATGGAAAATATCTTAAAGATCCGTGACACCTTCCAGATCGCGGTTCTTTTGATCGAGCATGATATGAATCTTGTCATGGGAATCTGCGAGAGTATTGCCGTGTTGAACTTCGGTAAGGTAATCGCCAAGGGTACCCCGTCCCAGATTCAGAATAATCCCGAGGTCATCGAAGCATACCTGGGCAAAAAGAAGGAGGGAGCAGGGTTATGAGCATGTTAAAGGTACAGGACCTGGATGTTTATTACGGTTCCATCCATGCCATCAAGGATGTTTCTTTTGAAGTAAACGAAGGCGAGATCGTGACGCTGATCGGCGCCAACGGAGCAGGCAAGTCCACCACGCTTAATACCGTGGCAGGTCTTTTAAAGGCAAAAAGCGGCAGCGTACAGTTTGAAGATCATGAGATCCTCGGCGTACCCGCCCATAAGATGGCAGCCAAGGGCATGGCCCTTTGTCCGGAGGGACGTCGTATCTTTTTACAGTTGACGGTACAGGAAAACCTGGAGATGGGTGCGTATACCCGTCCGGGTTCGGAGATCGCGGAGTCCATGGAGGATGTTTATGAGAGATTTCCGCGTTTAAAGGAGAGATACAAGCAGATCGCGGGTACACTTTCCGGAGGTGAGCAGCAGATGCTTGCCATGGGACGTGCGTTGATGTCAAAGCCCAGATTGATGATGCTCGACGAGCCGTCCATGGGTCTGGCCCCCATCCTGGTGGAGCAGATCTTTGAGATCATCAAGGAAATGAACCAACGCGGTACGACCATCCTGCTGGTAGAGCAGAATGCGCAAATGGCACTTTCCATCGCACATCGCGGGTACGTGCTGGAAACGGGCCGGATCGTGACCACGGGTACGGGCGAAGAACTCTTAAATGATGATGCCGTAAAGAAAGCTTATCTTGGCGGTTAAATACGTAAAATAAAAAGAAGGAACGTCGTGTTCCTTCTTTTTTTATCTTTAAAAAAGATTTACTTCTTGGACGCTCTTGCGCGAAGCTTGGCGAAGAGGCCCTTCTTTTTGGTTTCTTCCTGCTTCACATTGCGGATCCCCTTCACATCGGTGATGTAGATACCGCTCACGGTCGCCTTGACCTCACGCTTAAGGGGGATATCGTCAAAGATCATGATATCGGCGATCAGCGTCACGATCCTGGGGCCGACCTTGGCCTTTACCACCGGAACCTTGGACATCTTGGAGTACCAGGGCGCCTGGCTTACCACGACATCCGGAAGGCCGGCATCCTTGATGCGCATCTTCTTTTTGTCAATGATGAGCATGGACACGGTCTGCGCATTGGCATTGATGGTTTCCTGCTGCTCATCACGCTTTTTCTCAGCGCGCTTGCCGAGCAGATATAAGATCACGGAGATGACTACAAGCACCGCCAGAATGATCAAAAAAATAAGTAAATAACGATTCACAAGATCTTCCTCCCAATCTTAAAAAACATACGATCGCCGCATGTGGATCATGCCGGCGGTCTGCGCACTATTTTAGCATTATTTCCCGTGGATTGCAAGGGCGACGGCATGGGATTGCAATTCTTAAAGAAATGTTAAAAAAGTGTGATTTTACTTTCTTTTTTCAAGGAATTGTGGTAGTCTGTTACTCGGCGACATCAGAGAAAAGGAAGGTAAGTAATTTATGAAGAAAAAATTTCTGTGTCTTGTGATGGCTGTGGCAGCCATTTCCATGTTTGCAGCATGTGGGAACAATAGTGATGCTTCCGGAGACGCTTCGGAGACTACGGAAGTACAAAAAGTAGAATACAGCGCACTGGATTATGTAAACCTTGGGGATTATAAGAATATTTCCATCGAGACGACCCAGTATACGGTAACGGATGCCGAAGTCGACGAGTATGTACAGGATATCCTGGAAAGCTATGCTTATCATGAGGAGATCACGGATCGTACCGTTGTAGAGGACGGCGATTATATCAAGCTCGACTACGCCGGATATCAGGACGGTGAAGAGGTTGACAATACCGCAGCTACGGATCAGACCCTGACCGTCGGCAGCAACACCATGGTGGATGGCTTTGAAGATGCCCTGATCGGCGCGACCGTCGGTGAGGAAGTGACCTTTGACGTGACCTTTGCCGAGGATTACTGGAGCGAGGACATGGCCGGCCAGACCGTGACATTCAAGGCTACGGTTACGGCAATCCTGGAAGAGGAAGAGACCATTCCCGAGCTTACGGACGAGTGGGTAGCGGAGAATTTTGAAGAATACTATACGACGGTAGAGGAGCTTGTGGCAGATGTACGTCTGTATCTGGAGGACGAGGCTGCTTACAATACCGAGCAGGAGATGCTTGCAAAGCTTGAGATCGCCATCTATGATACCTGCAGCTTAAAGGGAGATTTCCCGGAGGGACTTTTCGAATATGAAAAGGCAAAGCTTCTTGCTGAGGACGAGGAGATGGCAGAGAGCTACGGATATGAATTGGAGGATTTTGTCTCCATGTACTACGGCTACAGCACGCTTGAGGAGTACGAGGCTGACGTCGAGGCATATCTGGAAGAATACCTGACCTACAAGCTTTACCGTGAGGCGATCATCGAGCAGGAAGGCTGGGAACTGACGGATGAGGATATCGATGCGTTCCTGGTACAGTATGCGGAATACTATGGTTATGAGACCTTTGATGAATTTGTGGAAGGTCTTGGCGAGGCCAACGGCTTTACCGACAAGGAAAGCTTTATCGAGTTGGTTGGTGAGGATGAGTTGCGCAGCGCGGCTCTGACACTCCGTCTGTGGGATGAGGCAGAGCAGTGGGCTACCATCACCTATGTGCCCGAGGAAGAGGAGATCGTAGAGGATGCTTCCGGTGATGCTTCCGGTGATGCTTCCGCTGAGGATGCGGACGAAGATTCCGATGAGGATGCGGACGATGCTTCCGAGGAAGATGCCGACGAGGATACGGAAGAGTAATACAATAGAAACGGATAGGAAGGAGGACCTCTCTCTTTGCGCACTGCGCAGGGAGGGGTCTTTTGTTATGTTAAACGCCGAGGGGGCGTTTCTTTTAGGGATTGAGAAAGAAAAGTTTTGGAGGTAACAAATGAAAAAGACAGGGATAAATTCCCAAGGAAAAACTTGACAGGCAAAAGTTTTTTGATGTTTGCGTACAGGCAGGGAAACAGATAGAATTTTTTTCATAGGGAGGGCGTAAAGGGCGCCCTGTATGTTAGATGGGAGGAACGAAAATGAAAAAATTCTTAGGTTTGTTACTTTGTGTAGGTCTCACCTTCAGCTGCTTTGCCTGTGGGACCCCTGACGCAGGCAAGGCGGATTCCGATGCCGCTGATACAGCCGCCGTTTCGGACGGTGCTGCCGAGGAGACGGCTGCAAGTAATGTTGCGGGGGAATATGCTTATAACGAGACCAATGCTTACGGACTGGATATTGCATGGACCCTGGTGCTGGATGAGGACGGCAACTACGCCCTGACGGAGGAAAACACCGTTGCAGGGGTTGCCACCTATACCGGTACGTATACCGTTGACGGGGAGACGATCGTATGCGGTCCCATGAATGAAGATGGTCCGGGAGTCTATGACTGGGCAGATCCTGCGGGTTACTCCGTGACACTGGACGGAGCAGGGTTTACACCGGTGATGTAGTCGGACGAACGAGTCGACAAACGAAAAGGATGATATAAAAGCCACCGATCAAAGGATATCGGTGGCTTTTTGTTGTACTTTTTGTACAAGAAAACGGTAAGTTTTCGGCAATTGCAACGTTGCGGAGAAACCATGAAATTGTTACATTTTCTATATCTCAGACAGGGTAGGATATTTGTCTCAAATGGTGTTCATTCCCTTCTGAGCTATGCGCTTCGCGAGGAAGCGCCGGGATTTGCATGGGAAATATGTTAGCCAAGATGTCGCACAAAGTCTCGCGGGGCGAGATTGGGAATAGGGTCTGACAAGAGGCTCAAAACAACGAATGAAAGGGGAAAATTCATGAAGAAAAGAGTGAATGCATGGGTGGCCATGGGATTGTGCTTTTGCATGTTCCTTGCTACAGGCTGCGGCGGCGCAGGCTCGACGACGGAGAGCGGCGCTGCCGTAAAAACAGGTGGTGACGGTGTTACTGTCACGGAGGTCAGCTACGGAGAAAAGTTCATTGAAACGACGGCAACGGAGAATGATATCATTAACAGTCCGTCCGCTTCTTCCAACATCACTTCTGTCACTTTGTCCGACGGCACCGTGATCGAAGCGGAAGACGGCGGCGTATTGACGCTGGTGGTGGACGGAGATCAGTACGATATCCTCGACTACCTGGAGGACGGCACGGTGCTGACGGGGGATTATTCCTTTGAGACCACGGCCGGTTCCGTATCCTATGAGGAATTTGCAAAGTTTGGCAACATGGCAGGCAACACTGCCCAGTATACTTACAGAAATGCCCTGGCGGTGGCATCCGGTGACGTGGTTGCCGAAGAGACCATTCCGGCACTTCTTACAAAGGTGGATTCCTATGACAGTACATCCGCCAAGGGCGGTGAGTTGAATCTGTATGGTGCGTTTTTTAACGGCATCAACATCAAGTCCACGGATTACACGATCGAAGGCATGACCATACGTGCCTACGGAGACGGTGCCAATGATTTCCAGGGCGAGGGCGCAGCAGTCCTTGCGCAGGGTGAGGCTAACCTTACGATCAAAGACACCTATATCGAGACCAAGGGCGTGATCCGTACGGCGACCGTGGCAAAAGGCAGCTCGGTACTTACCATTGAGAACTCCATTATCTATGCGCAGGAGTCGGAGGACACCGAAGAGGAATACCATGCGCTCGTGGTACCTATGATGAAGCGTACGCCGATCGCACTCGGCCTTGAGGGCGCCGTTCGTGCAACGAATGTCCTGGGATCGAGCCAGGGCGTCTACAGGGATTCTCTCTTTGTTTCGACCGGCTGGGGCGTGCTTTCCACGGATTCCTGCCAGGCATATTCCAGTACCGGAATCTATGCGCTGGATGTACAGGATTCGATCGCGGGAATCGGTACGCTCGAGGTCGCGCAGGAAGGCAAGGAATATGATGCTACGAAGGAATTAAACGGCGTAACCTACGGCTTTACAAACGCCGGCTCGGGTTATATCGCTTATGCGGATTCCAATGTGTATGATTACTTTGAAAATTCCACCTTTTACGGCGGAAATGAGGTAGGTATCATCGCGGGTGGTTATATGGATTTCAGAAACTGCAATCTGATCTCCCCGTATATCGGCGTGATGACGCATGGTGCCAGCTGCAATCTGTATGTAACGGACAGCGATATCAGGGTGGGCTACACCGTATACCAGATCAAGTCCGGCAGCCAGAACACGGGCTGTTCAGGTTATGTGCTCCTTGATAACTGCACAGTTTCCTACACGGGTACAAATCGATATACCGGTACGCTTGTGGAATTGATCGAGTCCGATGATGCGGGCAACCCGGGTCTGACCGAGTTTACGATAAGCGACCTCGGCAAAGATGCCGTTGCGGTTCCGGATTCCGGAAATACACCTGCAGTGGCAGACCTTAAAAACGGAGATTACACCGGCAATATCTGGAACAGTATTTACACCGAAGTGGAAGCGCTGGAAGTCAATCTTGACAATGCTTCCGTCACCGGCACGATTTCTTCATCCTACGGTTATCACGTGGATGAGAGTGGAGACGCCGTGGAAAACGGAACGGTCCTTCAGGCGGATAACACCGGTAATTATTTAAAGAGCGGCATCACGGATTACACGGTCATCGGTGCAATCTATAATGTGGCAAGCGAGACCGTCAATAACCCCGTCAATGTAACCCTGGCAAACGATTCCGCATGGAATATCGTGCTTGCGGACGGTACGAACGGTGAGGCGGATGCTTGCTATATCCAGGATCTTACAGTGGATGCTTCTTCCACCGTCAATGCTTCGGAAGAGGTTACGGTGTACTATTGCGGCGAGCTGAACATCGCGGATGGTGCCACCATAAGTGACAATGTCACCTTTGTTGCTTTCGAAAGAGAAATCATCGAGGAGGAAGCAGCTGCAAGCACCTATACCGCGGAAGATTTTGCCAACCATGTACTGACGATTCATATCGTAGATGAGGACGGCAACGCCGTAGAGGGCGCTGTAAAGATGATGAAGACGGTAGAGTCCCAGGGTATCTATTTTAACCTCGAGGCAGAGACCGGCTATACGATCTTAAGCGGCTTAGAAGACGTCGGTGCCTCCGATGATGCGGCGTATGCAT
This sequence comes from uncultured Eubacterium sp., assembly GCA_905236235.1. GTDB lineage: Bacteria > Bacillota > Clostridia > Lachnospirales > Lachnospiraceae > RUG14243. The sequence goes on from CAJOPA010000016.1 coordinate 9,096, forward strand.
ACCTTGCCGCGTTGGATGCGGATACCACGCTGACCGTGGTCGTGGCTGCATCCACCGGCACGGCAAGCGGAGATCCGGGACCGAGATAAGATGCGGTTAGGATGATACCAAAGAACCACTTCGCGAAAAGTGCATCTTAAAGTCAGAAGATGCACTTTTTGCGGAGTGGTTCTTTTTGTGAGAGTGAAATCAGAAACAGCCTATCTTTTGGCGGCTGTTTCCTATATAATGGAATTGTTTCAATGGGAACGAAACTTGAACTAAAAGCGCACTCTTTCGAAAGTGAGGTTTCCAATGTCAAATCAGCCAAAACTGGGTAGTAATGTAATAATCGGAGAGGATGTAATCTTTGGCGAAAATGTTATCATTCAAAATAATTGTATCATTGAAGATCATGTAAGATTGGGAAACAACACTTATATTGATAATAATTGTATCATCAGACATGATGTAAGTCTGGGAGATAACGCAACGATAGGCGCCAATTGCATTCTTGGAGAGTATCAGATGGATTTCTTTAAGGATCACGGATATCATAAGCATACGCTTACCATAGGCCAAGATGCGATCATCCGAAGCGGCTCCATTTTATACAGTGGCTCCGTGATCGGTGATCATTTTCAGACGGGCCATCAGGTTACGATCCGTGAAGAAACGTCGATCGGAGATCATGTAAGTGTAGGAACGCTTTCGGATTTGCAGGGACATTGTAAGATTGGAAATTATGTAAGAATGCACAGCAATGTTCATATAGGAATGCAGTCACAAATCGATGATTGTGTCTGGATTTTTCCCTATGTTGTTCTCACCAATGACCCTACACCTCCATCGGAAAATGTATTTGGATGTCATATTCATTCCTTTGCCATCATTTCAACGAATGCCATCTTACTTCCGGGCGTTGAGATCAAAAATGACGCACTCATAGGAGCGGGAGCGATCGTGACAAAGGACGTGAATGAATATGAAGTAGTGGTCGGCAATCCCGGCAAAGTGAGAGGCGATGTGAGAAACATAAAAGACAGAGTCACCGGAGAACCGCATTACCCTTGGAGATATTATTTTGACAGAGCAATGCCATGGAATGGGTACGGCTTTGACGAATGGTTTAAAAATCTGGGGGATGATACGAAAAAGATGTTATTTGGGTAGGGGTTCTTTGCCTTTTTTCGCCTTTGCGCGGGAGCTATCTTGTTGATCCATTGCGTTTCTCGATTTTTATCTGCGTCTGCTACAGGTCCGGGGCAGAGGCAGAAGGAAACCGTGAAGTCTGCAAGAACACCGATCAACAGAAGAGATTTTGCGCAAACCCCGGCAATGCAAAAAATCAAGGACGCAAGTGCATCCCATCGCATTGTGTTGTATAATTGAAAAGAATAAATTTCAAAATTCCCGGGGGCAAACATGCATAAAGAACAATGGCTTTTACTGAATAAAAAAACCGATCTGCAGGAGGTAGCAGCGGACTACGATCTGGATCCCATGATGGTACAGATCCTTGCCAATCGCGGCGTGACAAAGGAGGAGCTTCCTTCTTTTTTATATGGCAAGGAGGAGGATCTGTATGATCCGCATCTTTTAAAGGATGTGGAGAAGGCGGCAAAGATCCTTGCGGATGCGATTCGGGCGGAGCAAAGGATCAGGATCATCGGTGATTATGATGTGGACGGGATCTGTTCCACGTATATCCTCTATGTGCTTTTGCAGGAATTGATGCAGGGCGCGGAGCGGGTGGATTACTATCTTCCGGACCGAGATCTGGACGGATATGGGCTTAATGAACGGATCGTAAGGCAGGCGGCGGAGGATGGCGTAGAGGTCATTCTTACATGTGATAACGGGATCTCAGCCATGGAGGAGATCACGCTTGCCAAGGAATTGGGGATGCAGGTGGTGCTGACGGATCATCATGATGTTCCCTACGAGACGGATGCGACGGGAGAGAAGCGGGAGATGATCCCGCCGGCGGATGCGGTGGTCAATCCCAAGCAACGGGAGTGCAATTACCCGCTGGAGGGGATCTGCGGTGCAGTCGTGGCCTGGAAGCTGATGATCGTGTTGTATGAGCGGATGAGCGCGGGCGATGCGGAGAATGCGAAGGACGCAGAGAATGTGGAGAAAGCGGTGCTTCGGCGTATGCTGCCGTATGCGGCGCTTGCCACGGTCTGCGATGTGATGGAATTAAAAGATGAAAACCGTACCCTGGTGCGTCTGGGACTTGGTGATATGCGGGATGAACTAACCATGTTGGCGCCGGAGCATATAGGATTTGGCGCGCTGATCAAGGCTGCGGGCGTGGAGCCTGCAAAGATCACGGCGACCACCTTGGGTTTTGTTTTAGGGCCGTGTTTTAACGCCAGCGGACGCATGGAAAACGCCATGATGGCCATGGACCTGCTTTGCACGAAAAACGCCGGGGAAGCGCAAATAAAGGCGCAAAAACTGGTACAGTTAAATGACGAGCGAAAGGCGCTAACCGAAGAGGGCATCCGGGATGCGCTGCGTGTATGGGAAGAGCAGCCGGAGGCATGCGGGGAGAAGGTGTTTGTGATCCATTTGCCCGAGGTAAAGGACAGTATTGCCGGGATCATCGCAGGAAAGGTCCGTGAGGCGACCAACCATCCCGTGTTTATTTTGACCGGGACGGGGGAGACGGTGAAGGGCTCCGGACGATCGATGGAAACTTACAGCATGTATGACGAGATGTGTAAGGTAAAGGACCTGTTTATCAAATTCGGTGGGCATCCGCAGGCGGCAGGCTTAAGTTTACATAACGCAGATATCGGCGCCATGAGAAAGCGATTGAATGCAAACTGCACTCTGACGGAAGAGGATTTTACGGAAAAGATCAAGATCGATGTAAACGTGGGATTCCCGTATTTTACGCCGGAGCGCGTGCAGGCTTTGGCCTGTTTGGAGCCGTTCGGAAACGGCAATCCTTCCCCACGGATCGCGGACAGCGGTGTTGTGTTTGCTTCGGCGAAAAGGATTGGGAAGATGGGAAACATGCTTTCCTTCACGCTGGAAAAGGAAGGGCGGCGTATAAGGGCCGTGTACTTTGGGGATGCGGATGCGTTTTTGGAGCAATTCGAAAAGAAATTTTCCAAAGAAGACGCGAAGGATCTGCTTTGCGGAAAAGGGACGAGGAAGCTATCCTATCTTTATCAGCCGCAGGTCCATACGTTTCGTGGGGAAGAAAGCATCGAGGTCATTATCAAAAGGATCAAGTGGGAATAAAAAAAGCCCCGGGCAATCAATGCCCGGGGTTTTGTGGTTTATTCGCCTCCGTAGAGGTTTACAAGTTTCTTTAAGTAGTCGTAACGTTCCTTTGCGTTCTGCTCGGATCTTGCAAAGAGTGCCTCTGCCTTGGCCGCGTCGACACGCAGTAAGGAGTTGTAACGAACCTCGCCCTTTAAGAACTCCTGATAATCGCCGGTAGGTTCCTTGCTGTCCAAAATGAAGCCGGGCTTGCCTTCCTTGACGAGATCGGGGTTGAAGCGGAAGTTGTGCCAGTAGCCGCTCTCCACTGCCAGAGCTTCCTCGGTCTGCGCCTTGGACATACCCTTGCGGATACCGTGGTTGATACACGGAGCGTAAGCAATGATGATGGAGGGTCCGTTGTAAGCTTCTGCCTCTGCGATGGCCTTTACGCACTGGTTCATGTCAGCACCCATGGAAACCTGGGCAACATAGACATAACCGTAGCTCATGGCGATGCTTGCAAGGTCTTTCTTCTTGGTCTCCTTACCGCCGGCAGCAAACTGTGCCACAGCGCCGGTGGGAGTGGACTTGGAGGACTGACCGCCGGTATTGGAATATACCTCGGTATCGAATACCATGATGTTGATATCATTGCCGGAAGCGATCACGTGATCAAGACCGCCGAAACCGATATCGTAAGCCCAGCCGTCACCACCAAAGATCCACTGGGATTTCTTTGCAAGATAATCCTTGTTCTTCAGGATGAAGGATCCGTTGCCGCAGTTGTTGACATCGCAGTTCTTTTCGATGGCTGCGATGAGCTTGTCGGAAGCCGGTCCGTTTAAAATGCCGGAATCGAAGGTATCGAGCCATTCCTTGGCAGCTGCCTTGACTTCTTCATGCTTGCCGTTTGCGATCACATCTTCCACGCGGGTCTTGATCTGCGTACGGATCGCCTGCTGTGCAAGTGCCATACCGAGACCGAACTCCGCAGCATCCTCAAAGAGGGAGTTGCTCCATGCGGGTCCTTTGCCCTCTGCCGTCTTGGTATACGGCGTAGACGGGGAGGAATTGCCCCAGATGGAGGAGCAGCCCGTTGCATTGGCGATATACATTCTGTCGCCGAAAAGCTGGGTCAAAAGCTTTGCATAAGGAGTCTCGCCGCAGCCTGCGCATGCGCCGGAGAATTCCAACAACGGCTGACGGAACTGGCTGCCTTTGACGGTCGCCATCTTGTATTTTTCGACCACTTCCGGCTTGGTGGGAAGCGATACGAGGTAGTCGTATTTTTCCTGCTCGTCGAAGTGGTTGGGGTAAGCATCCATGGAAAGTGCTTTTTCCTTGGCGGGGCATACGTTTACGCAGGAACCGCATCCGGTACAGTCATGTACGGAGATGCCCATGGTAAATTTGTAGCCCGGCATACCGGTAAGATCAAGCAGCCCGGTGCCTGCCGGAACCTTGGCAGCTTCCTCTTCTGTGAGTGCGAAGGGGCGGATCGCTGCATGTGGGCAGACATAGGAGCAACGGTTACACTGGATACATTTCTCTGCATCCCAAACCGGTACATCCGTGGCAATACCGCGCTTCTCGTAAGCGGAGGTACCGCTGGGGCAGGAACCGTCAGCATAGATGGAGAAGGCGGAAACCGGAAGGGTATTGCCTTTCTGATAGCTGATGGGTGCCTGGATGTTGTTAACGAAATGCAGGATATCCTTATCGCTGCCTTCGGCCTTTTTGTAAAGATCTACGTCGGTGGCATTTGCCCAGTCGGCGGGAATCTCCACTTTCTTAACGCCCTTGGCGCCGGCGTCGATGGCATCGTAGTTCATCTGAACGATATCATCACCCTTCTTGCCGTAGGATTTCTTAGCGGCTTCCTTCATCAGGCGGATCGCTTCCTCCTCGGGGATGATGTTGGCCAATTTAAAGAAGGCAGACTGCAATACGGTATTGATCCTGCCGCCGAGGCCGATCTCCTTACCGATGGCCACACCGTCGATGGTGTAGAAGTTGATGTTGTGCTCTGCCATGTAACGCTTTGCCTGTCCGGGCAGAAGTGCGGAAAGCTCCTCCGTGCTCCAGGGGCAGTTTAACAGGAATGTACCGCCGTCAACCAGATCCTGAACGATATCGTACTTTAAGATGTAGGACGTATTGTGGCATGCCACAAAATTGGCCTTGTTGATCAGGTAGGTAGAGTGGATCGGCTGCTTTCCGAAACGCAGGTGGGATACGGTAACGCCGCCGGACTTTTTGGAATCATAGTCAAAATAAGCCTGTGCGTACATATCCGTATTGTCACCGATGATCTTGATGGAGTTCTTGTTGGCACCTACGGTACCGTCGGAACCAAGACCCCAGAATTTGCAGCTGATGGTGCCTTCCGGAGAGGTGTTGGCATCATCCGTAACCGGCAGGGAAAGATGGGTCACATCATCCACGATACCGATGGTGAATTCCTGCTTGTCGGTATTGTCAAATACGGCGATGATGTCGCCGGGAATCGTATTCTTGGAAGCAAGACCGTATCTGCCGCCAAAGACGGGGATCTTGTCAAACTTGGAACCCTTTAAGGCTGCTACGACATCGAGATACAGAGGCTCATGTGCGCCCGGCTCCTTGGAGCGATCCAATACGTTGATGGTCTTAACGGTATCCGGAATGGCATCGATGAGGGCCTTGGCGGAGAAGGGACGGAAAAGACGTACCTTTACAACGCCGACCTTGCGACCCTTTGCGCGGAGATAATCAATGGTCTCGTCGATGGTCTCGCAAACGGAGCCCATGGCGATGATAACGCTCTCCGCATCCGGAGCACCATAGTAGTTAAAGAGTTTGTAGTCCGTGCCGAGCTTGGCATTGACTTTGTCCATCTGCGCCTGCACGATCGCGGGAAGGTCCTCGTAAGCACCGTTGGATGCCTCACGTGCCTGGAAGAAGATATCCGGGTTTTGCGCAGAACCCATCTGGTAAGGATGGTTGGGATTGAGGGCACCCTTGCGGAAAGCGTCCACGGCGTCCATATCCAGCATATCTTTTAAATCTTCATAATCCCATACTTCGATCTTCTGGATCTCATGGGAAGTACGGAAACCGTCAAAGAAATTAATAAAAGGAAGACGGCCCTTGATGGCGGACAAATGCGCTACCGGAGCAAGGTCCATGACTTCCTGTACGGAAGACTCGCACAGCATGGCGCATCCGGTCTGACGACAGGCGTAGACATCGGAGTGGTCGCCAAAGATGGAAAGCGCGTGGGTGGAAATGGTACGTGCGGACACGTGGAAAACACCCGGGAGTCTCTCTGCTGCGATCTTGTAAAGGTTGGGGATCATAAGAAGCAGACCCTGGGAGGCGGTGTAGGTGGTCGTTAAAGCACCTGCCGCAAGGGAACCGTGTACGGTACCGGCTGCACCTGCCTCGGACTGCATCTCGGTGATCTGCACTTCCTGGCCAAAGATGTTCTTCTTGCCGGCAACGGCCCATTCATCGGACACCTCTGCCATAACGGAAGAAGGCGTGATGGGGTAGATGGCTGCGACATCGGTGTATGCATACGATACATGTGCTGCAGCGTTGTTGCCGTCCATGGTTTTCATTTGACGTTTCATAGTTTTCCTCCATAGTAAATTTGTGAAAAAAGAATAACGTAGATTGTATTTTTTTGCACATTGTACTGGATTGTATTTTTTTAAATACAATACTGTGGATATGGTAGCATTTCATGGCTTTGCTTGTCAATCGGTTTCGTCGAAAAAAAGCGTAAAAATTTAAAAAATGTATGACAAAAAAATATCAAAAAAAGAGCGGTGTGCTTGCGTATTTTGGGAAGTTATAGTAAAATTGTGCGGCGATGTGACTTATGTGATTTGCCGGCGAATGAGATTTGTGTGATCCACCCTAAGGTTCATGCGATAAAATCGCATGCAGGATTCGCATAAGAAACTGACCCGTGACAGAGTTATTGCTTTGGAAACTTCGATTTTTTAACACCCCTACCTATGAAAGGAAAAAACCCCCATGATCAGTGCAAACAATGTGACGCTTCGTATCGGTAAGAAAGCCCTGTTCGAAGACGTGAATATCAAATTTACGGAAGGCAACTGCTATGGCATCATCGGTGCCAACGGTGCCGGCAAATCCACCTTTTTAAAAATTTTAAATGGACAGCTTGAACCCAGCAAAGGTGACGTGACCATCACCCAGGGACAGCGTTTGTCTTTCTTGGAGCAGGACCATTTTAAATATGATGAGTTTACCGTGATGGACACCGTGATCATGGGCAATCAGCGCCTGTATGACATCATGAAGGAAAAGGATGCCATCTATATGAAGGAAGATTTTTCCGATGAAGACGGCGTAAGAGCCGCGGAGCTCGAAGCGGAATTTGCGGAGATGGACGGCTGGAATGCGGAGTCCGACGCGGCACAGCTTTTAAACGGTCTGGGTGTTTCCACAGAGCTTCATTATATGCAGATGGCGGAATTAAACGGTAACGACAAGGTGAAGGTGCTGCTGGCACGTGCCCTGTTCGGTAATCCCGACATCCTGCTTCTCGACGAGCCCACGAACAACCTGGATCTGGATGCTATTGCGTGGCTTGAGGAGTTCCTGATCAATTTTGACAATACCGTGATCGTGGTTTCCCATGACCGTTATTTCCTGAATAAAGTATGTACGCATATCGCCGATATCGATTATGCCAAGATCCAGCTGTATGCGGGCAATTATGATTTCTGGTATGAATCCTCCCAGCTTCTCATCAAGCAGATGAAGGAGGCCAATAAGAAAAAGGAAGAAAAGATCAAGGAATTGCAGGATTTTATCTCCCGGTTTTCCGCGAATGCTTCCAAGTCCAAGCAGGCGACTTCCAGAAAGAAGGCGCTGGAAAAAATCGAGCTTGACGAGATCAAGCCGTCTTCGAGAAAGTATCCTTACATCGATTTTCGCCCGGAGCGCGAGATCGGCAATGAGGTGCTGACGGTGGAGGGGATCTCCAAAACGATCGATGGCGTAAAGATCCTCGACAACATTTCCTTTATCGTGGGACATGATGACAAGATCGCCTTTGTGGGCGGCAACGAGAGAGCCAAGACGATCCTCTTTAAGATCCTGGCCGGCGAGATGGAGCCGGATGAGGGAACGTACAAGTGGGGCGTAACGACTTCGCTTGCGTATTTCCCGAAGGACAACACCGAGATTTTTGACACGGATATGACCATTGCCGACTGGCTTGCGCAGTTTAGTGAGATCAAGGACGCCACCTATGTGCGCGGATTCTTGGGACGTATGCTTTTCCCGGGAGATGCGGGCGTGAAAGAAATGCGCGTGCTCTCCGGTGGAGAAAAGGTGCGTGTGCTTTTGTCCCGTATGATGATCATGGCGGCCAACTGCATGATCCTGGATGAGCCTACGGACCACCTGGATATGGAGTCCATCACAGCGTTAAATACCGGATTGCAGAAGTTCTCAGGCGTACTGCTTTTTGCTTCTCGTGACCATCAGATCGTCCAGACCACGGCCAATCGTATCATCGAGATTTTGCCGGAGGGTACGATCGTGGATAAGATCACGACCTATGACGAATACCTTGAAAGCGACGAGATGGCAAGAAAGCGTCAGGGCGTAAGCCATGTGGAGACGGAGGAAGAGGATCCTTCCGACGAAGCATAGAAAGAATTTGGTTACAAGGAGTTTGACGATGGTGAAGGATCAAAAGATCAATGAGATGGCTGGTGGCAGCTATGATATGTCTACCCTTTCGGATGAAGATTTTTTCAAGGCACTCGTTGCCTATCGCAATGGTGGAACCAATCGTTTCGCTGCGCATTGCGGCATAGAGATCACAGGGATCGGCCCCGGGTGGGCAGAGGGAGAGATCGTACTTGAGGAACATCACGGCAATCCCATCGGTTCCATTCACGGCGGTTGCTTGTTTGCGCTGGCGGATTCCGTGGGAGGCGCTGCGGCGGTTTCCAGAAAAAGGACCGTCACCACGGTGGCAAGCACCATCAATTATTTAAATGCTTCCCTTGGCGGCACGACGGGCAAGATCCGTGCCAGGGCGGAGGAGTTAAAATGCGGCAAGACGACCAGTGTGTATGATGTCAAGGTCTATGATGACGACGGACGGGTGCTGACGCAGTCCACCATGACGTACTACAAGATTCAGGCGGGACTGGATATCCCGGGCGCCGATTAAAAATGGTCATTAAAAACGTTATGTTTTTTGACATGCATACTTTACTGTGATAAAATTTTCTTTTGGGAAGATCTGGTTTGAGAGTATAGGTAAAACAAGCCAGGGAGATCATAATGTATTTGGGACAGATTGACACCGGAAACTCTGTGGATCTGCAGGGTGAAAAGGACGGAAAAGCAGTAAGTTTTGAGCAGAAAGTGCTGAAACCTTCGGGCGCAGACTGGGACATGCTTGGCAGGATGTTTCATGATGTGAACGTTTTTTGTGTGTTGGAACCGGCGAGATTTAAGGGCAAACTGGTCAATCTTGAGGTGCCCGGCATGATCTACCATGCCTTCGCGGTGGTGGGCGAGCAGCCCTATATGTGGAAAAATGCAAAGGTGGTCTGCCGCAGACTTCCGGTGCTCGGCAATGTTAATATCGTGTATTCCAAATACAAAGGAGCTGAGATCGACCGTCGTCGTAACGAAAGGATCGTGATCGGCCAGGAAGGGGTCATCAGTGTTTTGGGCCAAAGTGCCAAACGGGTGGTTGTCCGGGACATCAGTCTCGGCGGCGTGGGTCTGGTGATGCCCAAGGCCG
>CAJOPA010000017.1 GCA_905236235.1 uncultured Eubacterium sp.
GCAACGGGGAAGGACTGGGCAATCAGTTCCTTGCCAATATCCGCGAGGTGGATGCCATCGTGCATGTGGTGCGCTGCTTTGAGGATGATAACATCATCCACGTGGACGGATCGGTGGATCCGGCCAGGGATATCGAGACCATCAATCTGGAGCTGATCTTTTCCGATCTGGAGATCCTGGAGCGTAGGATCTCTAAGGTCGCAAGACAGGCCAAGATGGATAAGACCATCGCCAAGGAGATGGAGCTTTTAAATGACATCAAGGCGCATCTGGAGGGCAATCGCCCGGCCAGGACGTTTGACGTGCCGGAGGATGATGACCTGAAGGCATATTTTGCGGGGTACAATCTTTTGACCGCCAAGCCCGTGATCTACGCGGCCAATGTGGCGGAGGAGGAGCTTGCGGACGACGGCGCGTCCAATCCGCATGTGGCAAAGGTCCGTGCGCTCGCCAAGGAGGAAGGCGCCGAGGTATTTGTGATCTGCGCGCAGATCGAGCAGGAGCTGTCGGATCTGGATGAGGAAGAAAAGAAGGAATACCTGGAGGATCTGGGCGTGACGTCAAGCGGTCTGGATAAGCTTGTGGCTGCAAGCTATTCCCTGCTTGGGCTTATCAGCTTTTTGACGGCAGGAGAGGATGAATGCCGCGCCTGGACCATCAAAAAGGGGACGAAGGCGCCGCAGGCGGCCGGCAAGATCCATACGGATTTTGAGCGCGGGTTCATCAAGGCAGAGGTCGTGAATTATCAGGATCTTTTGGAAAACGGTTCCCTGGCGGCGGCCCGTGAAAAGGGCATTGTCGGCATGGAGGGCAAGGACTACGTGGTCAAAGACGGCGATGTGATCCTTTTCCGCTTCAACGTTTAAAAAATGTTGACATAAAGTTGTTGACATAATCCTCAAAACCCACTATACTATATTTGGGTGTTTGCCTTATTTTTTGCATATACTTAGTGGGGGAGGAAGAAAACGTGAAGTGTCCTTTTTGCAGTAATGATAATACCAGAGTGATCGATTCGAGACCGGCAGATGAAAACAATTCCATTCGCAGACGCCGGCAGTGTGATGATTGTGGGAAGAGATTTACGACCTATGAGAAGATCGAGACGATCCCGCTTATCGTCATCAAAAAGGATAACAATCGTGAGCAGTATGACCGGTCCAAGATCGAGGGCGGCGTATTACGTGCCTGCCACAAACGACCGGTATCTGCCAAAGCGATCAGCGAGCTGATCGAATCCGTGGAGACGGATCTTTTTAACCGCGAGGAGAAGGAGATCTCCAGCTCCGTCATCGGAGAGATCGTGATGAGAAAGCTCCAGGAGCTTGATGCCGTGGCCTATGTGCGTTTTGCATCCGTGTATCGTGAGTTCAAGGATGTGAATACATTTATGGAAGAATTGAAAAAAATGTTGGATAAGTAAACCCAAAGGGTTAAGTTTTTTCCCGCTGTGCCGAAATATTATTCGAGAAGAACGTGTGACTGAGCATAAGGACGTGCAGAAAAACGTCGTGGCACTCCAAGAAAGGAATCAAAGGAATGATCATTTCGGGAATCAAAGCTGCAGAAAGCTTTTACAATTTAAATACTGACAACAGTATTGTAAAGAGCAGCCCGGAATCGGCAGTCGCCGGTTTATCCTCTGATGCCTCCGTTTCTTCCGATGCAGCTGCAAAGCAGCAGATCTCGCAGGAAGAGATCGATCGCGCGAGAGCCGGCCAGACCCAGGATGCGGTTTCCTTTGCACAGCTTTACGATCCTACCGCAGTATATTCCATGAAGGGTGCGGACAGCGATCTGCAGAGTCTGGATGTGGTCAATGCCATTTCCCAGATGCAAAAAGATCAGATGCTGACGCAGTACCGTTTCTTCGTCGGCACGAGCAATGCAGAGCAGGTAACCGAAGCCGTGGCAACCCGCCCTGTGGAGAATTTCAACATCTGATCATAGATTTTACAATTTAAAAAGGTTTGATAACTGTCGTGTGCGCGATGTTTCATCGTTTGTGCGGCAGTTTTTTACTGCATTTTTTTGTGTTTGTGGTAGAATATCCCTATGAGTAATTTATTTCCGGGAGAGTATGTGCTCTCCGCCTATGATATTGATTACGAAAAATTATTTGCCCTGGGGTATCGCGGCGTGATCTATGACGTGGACAATACGCTGGTGCCGCACGGCGCTCCGGCAGATGACAGAGCCAGGGAGCACTTTCGGCGGATGAAGGAGATCGGATTTCGCTGCTGCTTTTTGTCCAATAACGGCGAGGAGCGGGTTAAGAGCTTTAACGACGAAGTGGATGAATGCTACATCTTTCGCGCCGGCAAGCCCGACCCGGAAGGTTACAGGGCGGCCATGAAAAAGCTGGGCACCACCACCCGTAATACGATCTTTGTGGGCGATCAGATCTTTACGGATATCCTCGGCGCCAACCGTGCGGGGATACGCAACTATATGGTAAAATATATCGATCCCTACGAAGAGATCCAGATCATTGTCAAGAGACAGTTGGAAAAAGTGGTGCTGTTCTTTTATTTTTTAAAGCATCCCAAGATGAAAAAAGCGGCCAAACGGCCGAAGGGGGAGAAGATCCGTATCTACCCCCGCAACTGGTAGGAAAGGGACGTACCTATGGATCGCAGGATCATTGCTTTGCTCAAA
>CAJOPA010000018.1 GCA_905236235.1 uncultured Eubacterium sp.
GTCAAGGTCACGGACTTTGGTATCGCCAGAGCCGCCACCTCCGAGACGATCAATTCCGATATGATGGGTTCCGTGCACTATGTTTCGCCGGAGCAGGCAAGAAACGGTTTTGTGGACGGCAAGAGCGATATCTATTCTCTGGGTATCGTGATGTTTGAGATGGTCACGGGACGGGTTCCTTTTGACGCGGACACGACCGTGGCGGTGGCGATGAAGCATCTGCAGGAGGAGATGGTTTCCCCCAGAGTTTATTCGCCGGAACTGCCGGTGAGCATGGAAGGCATCATTTTGAAATGTACGCAAAAGAGTCCGGATCGCCGTTATGACAGCATCGGTGCGCTGATGGAAGACTTAAAGCGCGCCCTGACGGATCCCAACCGCAATTTTGCCGAGATCGTGCCGGTGGTATCGCAAAAGACCACGGTGGTAAGTGAAGGAGAGAATGCGCAGAGCGCAGACCGTGCGGCGGAGTTGAATGCGCGTAAGGATCTGACACCGGATCCGGAGGATGAGGATGAGGAAGACGAGGATGACGATGAAGGATTCCTCAGCCCGAAGCTTGAAAAGGTGGTCCTTATCGGCGGGATCGTGGCAGCGGTGCTGATCCTCGCGGTGATCGTTGTCCTGGGGATCAAGATCTTCCAGAGCATGCATTCCTCCGACAGTGCATCCGGAGACGCCACGGTGGAGAGCACGGAGACCGTATCCGTGCCCAATCTGGTAGGCAAGACCTATGACGAGGCGAAGGAGACCCTGACGTCCATGGGACTCGGCATCCTTCGTACCTCCTATGAATACAGTGATGAATACGAAGCCGGGGTGATCATTTCCCAGGAAGAAAAGGTAGGCACCTCCGTATCCAAGAATACGACGATCCATGTCGTGGTATCCAACGGACCCGAGGAGAGCGCTACCGTACCGAACCTTGTGGGCATGACGGAAGCTACGGCGATCGCGACATTGAAGTCTTTGGATATCGAATATAAAGTACAGTACTCCACCAGTGATACGGTGGAGACGGGATTGGTCATCTCCCAGTCTCCGATCGCGGAGTCGGAGATCACCGACAGCACCACGGTGATCATCGTGGTCAGCCAGGGCGCAGGCAGCGTGACGGTACCTGCCCTGGAGGGTTATGATCAGGCGACGGCGCAGAGTCTCATCACCGCCAACAGCCTGACGCTTGGCACCATCACCACGGAGTACAGTGATACCGTGGAGGAAGGCAAGGTCATCAGCCAGAGTATTACCGCCGGCACGAGTGTGTCCAGCGGTACGGTCATCAGCCTTGTAGTCAGCCTCGGACAGGAGACCAAGACAGTCCAGGTACAGCAGGTGGTCGGCTATGATGTTACAGAGGCAAAGGCACGACTGGAAGCGGACGGATTAAAGTGCGATGTTAACTACGTTGAGAGCGAAGCATCCAACCTTAATAAGGTGCTTTCCCAGTCTCCCACCATGGGCACGGAGGTAGAAGCCGGCAGTACCGTGGTACTGGAGGTCGGTAACGGTCAAAAGGCGGAGGAAAACAGCGGAGGCAATACGGACCCCAGTAATGAGAATGGAGGAGGTACAGACTCCGGCAATACGAACTCCGGTAATACGAACAACTCCGGCGCAGGAACAACGTAAGTGACCGGCCAAAGAGCAACTTACAGCCCCGGACGCAAGGTTCGGGGCTGTTGTATATCTCAGCTACGCTGAGCAAAGAAAAGATACGGAAAGGAATCTATGGAGGGAAGGATTGTCAAAGGTGTGGCAGGATTCTATGATGTTCTGACCAGGGACGGGATCTACGTATGCCATGCCAAGGGAATTTTTCGAAAAGATCATAGGAAGCCTCTGATCGGTGATCTGGTGCAGATGGAGATCACGCATGCGCAGGATCGGGAAGGAAGCATCCTGGAGATCCTTCCGCGCAAAAACGAGCTCATCCGTCCTGCGATCGCCAATGTGGATCGGGCGCTTGTGATCTTTGCGGTGAAAAGTCCCAATCCCAATCTTAACCTCCTGGATCGTTTTCTTACCAATATGCAGTTGCACGGGATCCCCTGCGTGATCTGTTTTAACAAAGCGGATCTCCTTAGCAAAGAGGAACGCGTGCAGTTTGCGGAGACGGCGGAGAAATTGCCCTATCCCGTGCTTTTTACCTCGGCCAAAAAGGGGGAAGGAACGGAGGAGTTGCGTGCGATCTTAGAGCACGGCATCACCACAGTGGCGGGACCTTCCGGTGTGGGCAAATCTTCTCTCATCAATCTCCTGCAGTCCCGCGTGGAGATGGAGACCGGCGATATCAGCGCCAAGATCGGGCGCGGACGGCATACCACCCGACATGCGCAGCTGATCCCCGTGGGAGAGGATGGCTGGATCGCGGACACGCCGGGCTTTACGTCCTTGGAGATCCCGCAGGTACGTTATGAGGAATTATGGAAGCTTTTTCCGGAATTTGCCCCTTTTGAGCCGGAATGCAGATTTTCCGGATGTCTTCATATGGCAGAGCCCGATTGCGGTATCAAACAGGCTGTGGAACGCGGTGAGATTGCCGCTATGCGGTATGAGAATTACAGGCAGATGCTATTGGAATGTAAAGATAAAAACAGATAGATAGGAGATGCGTCATGAATTATATCTTATCCCCGTCCCTTTTGTCGGCGGATTTCGGCAGAATGGGAGAACAGTTAAAGATCCTTGAGGATTGCGGCGTCAATTTTACCCATATGGATGTGATGGACGGTATGTTTGTGCCGAGCATTTCCTTTGGTATGCCGGTGTTAAAATCTTTGCGTACGCAGTCGGATTTTATCTTTGACGTGCATTTGATGATCGAGGATCCGGAACGCTATCTTGTGGCCTTTAAGGAGGCAGGCGCGGATATCCTGACCATTCATGCGGAGGCCTGCAGGCATCTCGACCGGACGCTGCATGCCATTCGTTATCTGGGAATGAAGACGGGCGTAGCTATCAATCCTTCCACGCCGATCTCCGTGCTGGAGCATATCCTGGAGCTTTGCGATATGGTCCTGGTGATGTCGGTGAATCCCGGTTTTGGCGGGCAGAGTTATATCCCCTACTGCACGGACAAGATCCGGGCGCTGCGCAAAATGGTGGATGAGCGTGGGCTTTCCGTGAATATCAGTGTCGATGGCGGCGTGAATCTTTCCAATGTAGACGAGGTGCTTGAAGCCGGTGCCAACGTGATCGTGGCGGGCAGTGCGGTGTTTGCGGGCGATATCGAAGCCAATACCAAGGGATTTATGCAAAAACTTGAGGATTTTGCGGCAAAGCAGACAAAATCATGAAAAGAGCGATCATCGTATCCGGCGGGGAATGCCGGGACAGTTTTGTTTTGAATTATGTTAATCGATCGGATTTTTCTATTCGGATCGCAGCGGATAAAGGGCTGGAATTTTTTGCGAGAAACGGCATCGCGCCTACGCATATGGTGGGAGATTTCGATTCCGTGGATGCAGCCGTTTGCGCTTCGCTTTTTTCGTGCCCGGAGGACCTGCAAAAGGCGCTTTTTCTCTTAAAAGAAGGGGATAAGGAGCAAACATTTGCACTGTCCGACGGCGCTGTGGTGGTGAAGCACCCGAGTATGAAGGATGCCACGGATACGGAGCTTGCCGTGGATCTGGCCATTCGTGAGGGTGCGGGAGAGATCCTGCTTATGGCAGCCACAGGCAGTCGCGTGGATCATACGATGGCCAATATCGGGACGCTCATCTATGCCTTGCAGCGCGGCGCGGATTGCAGGATCGTGGATTCGCACAATGCGATCAGCGTGGCAGCGGCCGATTGTGAACATCCTGCGGAGATCCATTTGTTAAAAAAGCATATGTTTGGCAACTATGTGTCGCTTCTTCCGTGGACGGCGCAGGTCAAGGGCTTGACACTGTCCGGATTTCGCTATCCTTTGCAGGATGCATCGCTGTCCATGGGCAGTACGCTCGGGATCAGCAATGAGGTAACGGAGGAGGTCGCGCGGATCGCCTTTCGGGAAGGCATTCTCATCATCGTGGAGGCACTGGATTGAATAAAGTATTATGTAAACATAAAACAGCCGCGGCAAAGTGGATTGCTGCGGCTTTTTGTATCCTTCTCGCGGTGACGGTGCTGACCGGGTGTTCCTTGTCGCGTTTGGGAAAGGGGCAGCAGTACTCTTTAAAGGAAGCCGGCGAGGGCACGGAGGATACCACGGACGGATCCTCGTTCTATGCGGGATTTGATGCAGATGCCTTTGCGGAAACGTTATCCACGGTCTTGGAGGATCTGCCTGCCTACACGGGGCAACTTTATGTAAACTTAAACGATGGCGTGCCACTCTTTACGGAGGAAGAGAAGGTCACCACGGAATTTGAGATGTACAGCAGCCTCGATACGCTCGGGCGGTGCCGTACGGCCTATGCCAACATCAGCCCTGTCACCATGCCGGAGTCGGAGCGGGAGAGCATCAGCGAGATTCACCCTACCGGCTGGCGGACGGTGTATTA
>CAJOPA010000019.1 GCA_905236235.1 uncultured Eubacterium sp.
AGATCCGCCTTGCCTTCCCGGATCGCCCGATCGGCGATATCCGGACGTTGAAAACCCGCGGAAGCCACGATGTATTCCTGATAGCCCGCCGCATGCACCGCCCGGGTCACCTTTCCCATCTTATCAAGAAACGGCGTGGGATTTTCTTCGGTGCTCGTAAATCCCAAAGGATGCTGAGGGTCGAGTTCTCCCGCGCGCAGGTGGATGATATCGATCAGTCCGTCCGCCAGAGCGCAAAACCGGATGGTATCCTCCACGCTGTAACCTCCGATGGATTCCTCATCCACGGAATAAACGATCTCCAGGATCACGTTATTACCGACCGCCTTGCGGATAGCCCGATACATATCCAGGGTGAATTTGGATCTCGATTCCACCGTCTGCGCACCGTACGCATCCGTCCTCTTGTTGGTAAGCGGCGATAAAAACTGCGCATGCGGACTGCGTCTGTAGCTGGAATGGACGCTGATGATATCAAATCCCAGCTGCGCCAGTTCCTTTGCCTCCCGCACCACGTGGTTGATATAGCAGTCGATCATCTCCTGCGTGGCCTCGATGGGTTTGACACCGTCATAGAAATCTTCCGGCGGCTCGAGCTTTTCGCGCTCCGTCGAATCCGGCACGCGATCCCCCATCTCCGGGAGCATCTCATTGGTCTTTAAATTCCCGTCAAAATACCAGCTCTCGTCCGTCATGATATAGGCGGTCGCCTTACTGCCGTAAAAATGGATGGCATCGATCAACTGACAGAAGTAATTTTGGGCAGACGCATCCTCATACTCAAAAAGGTTGAAATGATTGGGCGGGATGTCGATCTCTCTGCCGGGAATATGTTCCATGTCCTGGTGAAAATGATTCACCGTCACCACCGCCGCTCCGTTTCTAGCACGGTTGGCAAAGTGGGAGATGATCTTCTCTCCGGGCGCCTTTTCGGTGCCCTGGAGAAAATGCGGCGTGGAAGCCGTAGAGATCATTCTGTTTTTAAAAACGGTATTCCTGATCTTGATGGGAGAAAGTAAACTGTCATAACTCATTTAGGCTTCCTCCGTCATGATCTTATTTCCGTTCAGGAACTGATTGAGATATTTTTTCGCAATCTTCTTGATCTTCTTGGAATCGTAGGTGCCTACGCCGCCGCGCAGTCTCGGATCGAGAACGTCTCGCAAGCCGTCACCGAACATATTGGCCGCAAGGACCATGACCGCGATACAGATACCGGGAAACAGGCACAGGTACGGTGCCGTAAACATATTGGCACGTCCCTGGTTGGTGATCATATAACCCCAGGAAGGCGTTCCGATCGCCACACCGTAACCCAGGAAGTTTAAGGACGCTTCCATCATGACCGTACCACCCAGACCGCCGGCTGCCGTGATGATCACGATGGGCAGGATATTGGGCAGCACATGCTGCATCATCTTAAACATGGTCGCCGCTCCCAAAAGCTCCGAGGACTTGACGTAGCCCGAGTCTCTCACACTCATGGCGGCGGAACGGATCATACGCGAGTTGGCGATACCGCCCGGCACAGCCATTACGATGATCAGCTGCACCATACCGTTTCCGAGCATATTCATGATGATCATGGAAAGCAGCATACCGGGGATACAGGTAAACGCATCCACAAATCTCTGTACGATCAGGTCAAACCAACCGCCGATGGTCGCCGAAAGCATACCGATGATCACGGAGATCGCCGTAGAGATGAGCGATACTCCAAGGCAAAGGATGACCGACGTTCTGGCACCGTAGATCAGATAGGACAAGACATCGCGTCCCAGATTGTCGGTGCCCAGCCAGTAGATCGTACCGTTGGCGATCTGCTTGGCTTTTTGCGCTTCCGTAAGCATCCAATACGGTTTTACCAATTTGTAAATAATATTGCCGGGCAGGGTTCCTGCCTGCATCTTTACCGGAGCAAGCTGATCCGCAAAGATGGCGATCAATACGAGAATGAATAATATGATGATACCCGCGCCTGCAAGAGGTTTCGTCTTAAAAAGCCTGCGAATGGCTCCCTGGCGCTTTTTTTGTTTCTTTTCTGCCATTTCATCCACCTCCTAGTCCAGCGTGATTCTCGGGTCAAGGCACTTGTACGAGATATCCACGATCATGTTGACGATCATTGTAAACAGGGAGAATACGAGCACGCACCCCTGCACAATGGGATAATCTCGGTTGGAAAGCGCCACCACCATCTGATTGCCGATCCCCGGGATCGAGAACAGGCTCTCCATGATGACGGAACCGCCCACAAGCATGCCAACCGCGCCACCGACCAGCGTTACAACGGGGATCATGGCATTTCTAAGTGCATGTCGAAACAGGATCTTTCTGCCTTTGACACCCTTCGACCGCGCCGTCCGGATGTAGTCCATACGCATGGTATCAAGCGTCACCGTTCTGACATATCTAAGCTGCATACCGGCATTGGTCACGGCTCCCAGGATGGAAGGCACGATCATAATGCTGATATTTTGCATCGGATCCTTAAAGAAGGAGTAGTAATTCGTCGTCGGTGCCCAGCCCCACCATTTTGCGGGATAGACCAGCACCACCGTCGCGATCCAGAAAACCGGCAGCGACTGTAGGATCAACGCGCCCATACGGATGATGTAATCCGCTACGGAATCCTGCTTGGCCGCGCAGAACACGCCGAGCGGGATCGCAATGATCAGGGTAATGATCAGCGTGATAACACCAAGCTCCAAGGAAGGACCGATCTGCCGTGTAATACAATGGGATACGGTCTCATTTTGAAACAGGGAGTCTCCCAGATCTCCCGTCACTGCATGGCCCAGCCAGGAGAAAAACTGCTGTACGGCCGGCTTGTCCATGCCCATGATGGCTTCCACTTCTTCAATGGTCGCATCGGTATTACCCATGGACTGGTAACGATAAAGCATGGCATCCACCGCGGAACCCGGGATCATACGCAGCATCGCAAATACGATCACGCACACAAGAAAGGTGGTAGGGATCAGCAAGAGAACACGCTTTACAATATATTTTCCCATTATTCTTCCCTCCTTTTCCCGTGGAATCCGGTAGCATCCACATAATGACATGCCACAAGATGCCTGTCGGATACTTCCTTTACCTCCGGCTCGGTCTCATAGCAGAGCTCCGTCGCATACGGACATCTGGTGCAAAACTTGCAGCCTTCGGGCGGATGGATGGGCGAGGGGATCTCGCCTTTTAACAGGATACGTTCCCTCTTTCTGTCCACCTCGGGGTCCGGGATGGGCGCCGCCGAAATGAGCGCTCTGGTATAAGGATGGAGCGGATTTTTATAAAGCTCCTTCGAATGACAGATCTCCATCATCTTGCCGAGGTAAAGCACCATGACGGAATCGGAGATATGTCTTACAACGGAAAGATCGTGTCCGATAAAGACATAGGTCAGTCGAAGTTCTTTTTGCAGCTTGATCATCAGCTGGACGATCTGTGCCTGAATGGACACATCGAGTGCGGATACGATCTCGTCACAGACGATGAAATTGGGTTGCAGGGCCAGGGCTCTTGCGATACAGATCCTCTGTCTCTGTCCGCCCGAAAACTCATGGGGATAACGATCGATGAAATCCGGCCGGATCCCGACCATCTCCAGCATACGCTGAGCGATCTCCGTCTGCTCGGCTTTGGATGTGGTCATCTGATGGATACGAAGCCCTTCCGTTACAATATCGCCGATGGTCATTCTCGGATCCATGGAAGAAAACGGATCCTGCGAGATCACCTGGAGCTTCGCCCGCAGTCTTCGCATGGCACCCTCGGAGATATGGGCCATATCCTGTCCTTCATACATGATCCTTCCGGATGTGATCTTATGCGATCCCAGGATACAGTTTCCGATCGTGGACTTGCCGGATCCGGACTCTCCTACGATCCCCAACGTCTCGCCGCGCAGAATGGAGAAGGATACGCCATCCACGGCCTTGACGGTGCCGATCTGTTTTTTTAACAATCCCTTGGTGATCGGGAAATGCATTTTCAGATCTTCGATCACCATGATCTGATTAAATTCCGGGAGTCCCTTGTCCCCGTAATATATCTCATTACCCGTTCCCTGCAGCTTTTCATCAAGCAGCGGGTTGGTAATATTGTCCGTTACCGTCATGACAGGTCCTCCTTTCCGAAATCTTGCATATGATGACAGGCGCAGGTATGTCTGCCTTCCCCTACCTGTACAGTTTCCGGCCGCTTCGTTTTGCAGATCTCATCGCAAAACTGACAGCGCGGTGCAAACGCACAGGAATCCGGCGGTATCGTCGCCATGTTGGGCGGTTCGCCCTCGATGGTAAACAGGGATTCGCCATCCCGGTCAAGACGGGGCACCGCCTTGATCAATCCGCTTGTATACGGATGATGCGGATGATGGAAGATCTCATTGGTCTCCCCTTCCTCCACGATCTTACCGCCGTACATTATCTTAACGGAGTCTGCATAACGTGCCACAACTCCGAGGTTATGCGTGATCAAAATGATGGTCGTTCCGGTAGTCTCCCGCAAATGATTGATCTGTTCAAGCACCTGCGCCTGTACCGTCACGTCGAGCGCCGTCGTCGGCTCATCACAGATTAAGATCTTGGGCTTACAGCTCATCGCCATGGCGATCATGGCTCTCTGCTGCATACCGCCGGAAAATTCAAACGGATATTGTTTTACTCTCTGCTCCGGATTGGGGATATCCACCATTCGAAGCAGTTCGATCGCTTTATCATGCGCCTCCTTATCCCCCATATCCGTGTGGGTGGTAAGGGCTTCTGCGATCTGATCCCCGATGGTCATAACGGGATTTAACGCTGCGGATGCCTCCTGAAAGATCATGGAGATCTCTTTTCCCCTAAGCTCCTCCATCTCATCATCCGACAGCTCCATCAGATCCCTGCCGTCAAAGATTACTTCGCCTTCCATGATCAGTCCCGGAGGGTAAGGGATCAAACGCAGCACGGAAAGTGCGCTTACGGATTTTCCGGAACCGGACTCTCCGATGATGGCGCAAAACTCCCCTCTTTCCACATCATAGGAAAGATCGTCCACCGCTCTTACCTGCTCCCCGCCTTCTCCGATAAAATGGGTGCGAAGATGTTTTACTTCCAAAATATGATCTGCCATATGCTTCCTCCATGGTCAGAAAGATCACTTGGCAATGCATCGGGCGTGCAACCTTTGGCACGCCCGTTTTTTTAGCATTGCACTTGTCTATAACATCATTGCCGTAATAAAGGGTTCTTTGATCTTTTGATTAATCTACTGCATAAATCCTTGCGATAAAGGTCTTAAAGAAATGATGTCCGCTTAAAAGCTCACCGTTTTCAAGACCGCGGATCCTGGTCTGCAGGTATTCCTTCTGCATGGTCTGTCCGGAAAGAACGATCGCCCAATGCTGCTCGGCAAAGTGAACGTCTGCCTGCTGTGCATAGTTTGCCTGATCATCAAGCGTCATCGCATCTCTCGTGTTCTTTAAGAGCTCATCCATCTCCGTATCGTTTGCGTAAACCGCATAAGCGAAGCCGTCGGAAGCCCATGTCTGGTAAGCAAAGCCCGCATCGGAAGCAGCGCCCACCGTGTTGTTAAACTGTCTGGTGTCCTCGGAATTGCCCTGTACCTCGCGACCTTCCATCATGTCGGAAAGCACCTCGATCTCCATGGTGACGCCGATGGCTGCAAAATAGGATTTTGCCAGCTGGAACAGATCAGGATCTGCCTCGGGGTCAATGGCCACGGTAAAGGTAAATCCATCCGGATACCCTGCCTCCGCAAGCAGCTCCTTGGCACCTTCCGGATCATAGGTATATTCATCCAAAAGATCCGCACTCCAGTTTTCGATACCGGACCATCCCGTCAGGGAGGGAGACCAGAGTGCCGCATACGCAAAGTCATCTTCGCTGTATCCGAGATAGGATACGGTTGCTTCCTCCAGATTGATGGCTTTCTGTAATGCGATCCTTACTTTCGGATCACTGAAGGGTTCCTGGTTACACTTCAGTACCAAAGCATTGGCACCGTTAGAATAGGAATTTACCTGCAGATTGCCATCCATGGAGCTGATGAGCTCGGCACTCTGATCATCACTTAAAAACGCATCCAGCGCGATATAGTCCAGATCGCCGGAGATAAATGAAGACATGGCTGCCGCGTTGTCCGTTACCGATGTAAGGATCACTTCATCAAGATAAGGAAGCTTATTCTCGGGATGTCTCTCGTCGTACTCATAGTAGTTCTCGTTCTTCTTGAACTTGTAGTAGGAACCTGCCTGATAATCCGTCAGGATGTACGGGCCGGTACCACAGGCATAATGCCAGTCGTTTTGCTGTTCACTGGTCAGATCCTGCCATTCCACACCGGTGATGTTAACCTGTGCGATCATAAACTCGGACAGTCTTGACTCGGACTCCGTTGCCAGATGGAATACCAGCTCATATTCGCCGACCTGCTCCACCGGATCGTCCAACTCAAAATCCACAATGCCCTGGAATCGGTTGTACCAGTCACCGTCGATCATAAACGGTTCCTCGCCCAGGCAGTAATCCGTACCCTTACCCCACAGTCTGGAGTAGGTGTAAACGACGTCCGCTGCCGTCAGATTTCTTGCATGGAAGACATCATACTGCGGATCATCCTTTTCCTGGAAATAGATATCATCGCGAATGGTGACATAGAGATCGGAATAGCCGTCGCCATCATCATAATTTTCCCAGGACCATTCCTTTGCGATCTGTCCCTTGGCCGTATCCACGGTAAAGGTGTTGATATCAAAGTTGTAGGTATCGGGGTCGTTCAAGCCCCAGTCGGGTGCCCAAAGATATTCGAACCAAAGGGAATACGTATAGTACTCTCCCATCGCCGGATCAAATACGTTGTTGAAATCCGTATAGTAGAACGTTGCCGATCCACCGTATACGGGATCCGTGGCCTCAAGCTTCACCCCTTCCGTAGTGCCCGAAGCCGCGGTTGCGCTGCCGCTTCCGGCTGCTCCGTCGGCACCGCCGGATGCACCACCGCAGGCTGCAAGCGAAACCACCATTGCTGCCGCAAGTAATGCTGCAATTGCCCTTTTCATCATCAATTTCCTCCTCACTAAAATGACCCTTTATTTTTACACGGTTTGTGTTTTTCCCTTATGCGTCACGTCGCGGAAGTACGATCTCGGACGGGCATCCCTGGATGATATTTCCTTCCAGATCCTCAGCCCAAAGCATCACTTCCAGGCACCCCTCGCCCTTATCGTTGATGTATTTGTCCGTTACTACCGCACGACCGATCACGGTATCTCCCTGGGAACCGTGTCTGTCGCAATATCTCCCTTCCATGCCGGGAACTTTGTTGAATTCCTCACCGCAGATCGGCCACTGACGAAGTTCCTCGAAGAAGGGATAGAACTGCCATCCGAAACGGGAAACTCTTCCCTTGGTTCCCACAAAATTCGTAAGAACTCTTGCGATCAGTCTTGCTGCCGTATCGTTGTAGAACACACCTCTCGAACCCGGGATGTTTCTGCCGCCAAAGTGAAGCGCCGTCTCGTCCATGTATTCGCCCCACTGATCACGGAAAGTCACCGCACGTACCTTCGGATCCATCAGCTCCTCTCTGGAGTAAATGGAAAGATCACCGATGTTGTAGAAATACATCATATGCATATAGGTGATCGGTCCGTCGGAACAGGTCTGCGGAAGCTCATATCCTACCGCGATATCCTCATAGAAGGGAACATTGTCGTGGTTCATCACTTCCTTATCCCAGATCCCCTGCATTCTCTCGTAATCCTCATCCGTGGTTACGTGTGCGGGCGGGAAGTA
>CAJOPA010000020.1 GCA_905236235.1 uncultured Eubacterium sp.
CCTTCCTCATAAGCCTTGATCCTCTCGGACTCCTTGTATCCCTCGTTACGCGCCTGCATGATCAGTTCCTCAAACTTCTCCGCATCAAGCACGACCTCGATCTCCGGATTCCAGCGATAGGATCCGCGGCTTGTCAGGATATACTCCGCCTCACCGAGTTCCTTTGCAAGTACCGTACGCAAACGATACATCAGATTTTTGAGAGCACCGGCAGGATTGTCCGTCTCATCCTCCTGCCACAGTGCCGTCGCCATCTCCTCCACCCCGATCTGTCGATCGCGGTGCAGCATCATATAAACCAAAAGTTTGGAAAGCATGGGGGAGCGAATGGAAGACTCTGTCAGTACCCCCGTCTCACTTATGACCTGAAATTTCCCCAAAGTATTTACAATCAGCATCTTTTTCCCTCTCACGAGCATATCGTTTCCCGACCAAAACTCTGTTTATTATATCACAGGATCCCGATTTTTCCACGGGTGATTTATTAATCCCGTACTTCCTCCTCAATAAACAGTACGCCCAGTGTCCCCGGACCGCAATGGGAGGACACCACGCCGCCGGCCTTGGTCTCACAGATCTCATCAAAGATTTGAAGGGACCGGAGGTATTCCACCACAGGCGCCGCATCATTTGCTCCCGTTAAAGTATGCGTCACAAAAACACGACGCTTTCTGGCCTGCCGATAGGCTTCCTCCATATCCGTGGCGTAGTCCATGATCACCTTGCCTATCTTTCCTCTGTACTTTTTCTCCACCAGCATCTTGCCGTCCGCCACCACGATCTTGGGATGAAGCTTTAAGACGCTTCCCGCCAGGGCCGCCACACCGGAACAACGACCGCCTCGATAGAGATACTCCAGCGTATCGATCACAAAACTTGCCCGCACCTTGGGGATGAGACGAAGGATCTCCTTTTCGATCTCCTCACGGCTTTTCCCCTCCTGCGCCATCTCCGCCGCTTCGCAGACAAGCAGGCCGATCCCCGTAGACAGATTGCGGGAATCGATCACCGTCACCCGATCCGCGGCGCCCAGCTCCTCTGCCGCCATACGCATCACATTCACCGTCGTGGACATATCCTCGGAAATCGTAAACACCACGATCTCATCTCCGGCATCCAACACCGGACGAAAGACATCCAAAACATCCTCCATGGAGACCGCCGAAGTCTTTGGCGTCGTCTTGTGCGCATCCGACCACGCAAAAATCTCCGCAGGTGTGATCTCGGTGCGATCCCGGTATTCCTCCTCTCCCAAGAGGATATGCAACGGAATGAGCCCGATCGCAAAACGCTGCATCAACTCCTCCGAAAGATCGGAGGTACTGTCTGTCATGATTTTTACCATATATTATCTCCCAATCACGGTAGTAAAGATCTTCTCGCTTGCCGTGCCGTCTTCGTATTCGCAAAACTTTTGCCGAAAAGCACCAAAAGCCTGCGCGTATTTTTCCCGGACATTTTCGATATCCGCGATCGCTGCAAACAGTTCCGTATCGCTCTTTAATAACGGTCCCGGCGCTTCCGCCAAAAAGTCAAAGTTAAACCCACGCAGATTATCCCTGTAATCCTCCAGATCATACACAAAAAACAGCATCGGCCGATTAAGGATCGCATAATCAAACATCACGGAGGAATAATCGGTGATCACCATATCCGCGATCAGATACAGCTCCTCCACATAGGGATCGTCCGTGGCATTGTAGATCTTCTCATCAAACAATCCCGGATCCAGTCCCGGCGCCGAGAAAGGATGCACGCGGACAAGCATGACATACTCCTCGCCCAGGGTTTGCCGCAGGCCCACAAGATCCATGGAGATATGGAAGGCATTTTTGATCCTCCAGGTGGGTGCATAGAGGATCACCTTTTTGTCCTCCGGGATCCCGCGCTCTCTCTTTAAACGTGCGATATTCTCCGGCGTATTGCCGCTAAAAAGAATATCATTTCTGGGATAGCCCGTCCGGAGGAATGCCTTCTTAAATGCATAGCAGCTGGCCGTGATCTCACTGGCACGATTGCTCTGCACCACAAGATAATCCCACCGGTTGCATCGACGGATAAACGCGTCCCGCTTGTCCTTGGACATCAGCTCTCCCGGCACGTCCAGGCCCAGCGTCTTAAGCGGTGTCCCGTGCATGGTCTGGATCTCCGTCTGGCCTTTACGCTTCACGTAGTTGTTGCTGAAATTGACGTTATTCACAAAATATTTCGCCACGCTCATATAGTAAAGATAGCGCAGGCTCAAGCGTCGCACCCGGATCCCGTTGCCGCTTATGGGCGTACGTTCATCATTCATGGACCAGACGCAGGTATAGTCCGGATGCTCTTTTTGCAGATACTCGTAGAAAGCCTTGGGGTTACAATGAAATCTCGCGCCCCACCAGCCTTCGAACACCACCATTTTTTTCTTGATGGGAAGCAACCGCATCAAGGGATAGATCGTGCGTTCCACGATCGCCCGGCGGATCTTGGTACTCTCAAACCATTTCCAATGCAGCATGACTTTAAGACGCAATCTCGCGCCGCTCTCCACCGCATAGCTGTAGTTTCCGATCCGAAACAGCGGGATATCGTCCACGCAGTCATGTGCGATCTCCATAGTCTTTTCACAGACCACCGGCGTCCCGTCCGCAAGCTCCGCCGCAAAAGCCGAACCACTTAACGGTCTCTTCACCCCACGGTGCTCCGCATCTTCCGCGCAATAGATCACCGCTACGGCCCGCCAGTCCTCGGCCGTAAACGCACCGGCCACGGCTTCATCCCGTAACGACAGATGCATCTCATAAAACCCGCTGTTGCGGACAAAAAGATCCTGTCCGTCTTCGATCCCGAACGGATTTTTTTCTTTGCGTGCGTATTCCTTGGCAGGAAAAACCTTGGACCTGCGACCGGACTTTTCTCCGATAAACATGATCCCGATCTTGGAAAGCGCGCCCCTTGTAAGAAAATTCCTGGGAAAGGCAAAGCGATACCGGAGCAAACCGTCCTTCATGGAAAGCTCCGTGGAGATCGCCTCCTCTCCCTTCACCGTCAGGGTCACATTCCCGCGGGCATCCGCACCCATTCGATAGAGCGCCTTCGGCGCCGGCATAAAGACCGCACGACCAAAAAGATTCGTCGCCACGGGCTTGTCATAGGCATACAAAGCATAGGTGGATCCGGCTTTTAAATCCTCAAATCGGGTGGTCAGAAAAGCACTCTGCTCCGCCTGCGCATTGCACTGTCCCGGGATCGCCCGGCCGTTTTTTTCGCGGAATTCCAAAAGCCGTGGCTTTTCGTGATGAAGAAACTCCGAGGCATCCGGCGCAAAGTTTTCAGGATTTTCCGTTGCCCACAACCGGAAGGAAGTGTTGTCATGGGACATTTTTTTCAACAGAACCCTCTCCATGCAGCTGTCAATGAGAAGATCCTCATAGGCATTGTACCAAACGGCCAACTTCCGGTTTTGACAGATCACGTAATCCGGGCGCACCATGCGTCCGTGTACGGGTTTTCCGGCATAAAACGTCCGGGTCAGTCCGCCGACCGTCATGGTGATCTCCACCATCAGCTGTCCACCACAGATCTTCATCACCGCCGGATCGTGAAAATCCGCCACGGCTTCAAAGCCCGTCCCGTGATAACTGGTATAGGAAAAATGCATTTTTTTACGATTGATGGCCAGACCATGCTTGCCCATGACGCCCTTGGCCTTTTTTGACCGGATCGTCATCGGCGCCGAAGCCCGGGTATTGACATTGACAAGCCGCGCGGAAAGCTTCACGTTCCAGGTATGCGGCGCGCGGACATGCTTCATGATCCCATAGCCGCGAAGAATGAGCTTGCCGTCCTCAAAAGAAACCTCCTGCAGGCTCTTTTCCACGGCAACTCTGACGATTTCCTCCGTCATGTCCCAGTCGCCCTTCTCGCGGGTCCGTCCGATATACCGGGTCACCCCGTTTACTTTCTTTCGGGCGGTTTTTAGGATCTTATAATCCCCTTCTTCAAAGGCAAGCAGTTCCTTTAACCGCGCAAGATCTCCGTCCAGGATCGCCTTATACTGCATCCGCGCAATGGCGGGAAGCGCCGTAAACGAATCCTCACGCATCCCGGCCACATACTGAGCGATCACAGGCACGCAGGCATCCACGAATGCATCGGAAGCCGTCAAAAATTGCTTCATATAAAGACGCAGATCCGTCTCCATCCATTTGTAATCTTTATAAAACAACGCCCGCTCATCCGTCACGTTTTTGGCATAAAAATCATCCACCATTTTCATGATCGTCACGCGGTCATTGAAATTGGCGATATTCTTACGGTCCTGCGTAATGGATTTGCGCACACCGTCCCTCTCTCTCCACATGTAAACAAGATCCGGGATCACGCTGACGCCGTCGGCTAAGAAATGAAGCGGCATCGTCACGGGGATATCCTCATACAGAATATGCTCCGGAAAACGGAAATCATACTTTTTCCAGAAATCCATCTTGATGAGCTTATTCCAGGACGTCGTATCATACACCAGCTGCGGCGCCTCGAGAATACTCGTGCGGTCATAAAAATCCGTAAACGCCTTGGCATGCAGGTTGGATACGAATTCGTGCTCCGAATCCATACGCTTTACGCATCCCACGACCATATCCACGCCTGTGCGTTTAGCCTGTTCAAACATCCTGGCATAGGCATCCGGCGGCACCACGTCGTCCGAATCAAGGAATACCACATATTCCCCATGCACATGCTCCAAACCGTAGTTGCGCGCCTGGCCCAGCCCACCGTTATCTTTACAAAAATAAAAGAAATTGCGATGGTTTTCCGCAAACGTCGAAGCGATCCTTCCGCTCTCATCCGTGGAACCGTCATCCACAAGGATCACCTCCAGGGAATCAATCGTCTGATTGGCCACGGACTCCAAACATTCCGGAAGGTATTCCACCACATTGTAAATAGGTATGATCACACTGACTTTGTATTGATAGGACATGGATGTCTTATCCTTTCTCTTGAAAAAACTATGTAACTTACAGTATATCATACATACAGCCCGTATGACGAATTCTGTATCGGAAATTTACACTAAATATGCAGGATCTTTGCTACCCCGCGCCGTATCTTTGCCACTCCGTTTCGGATCTTTTCCAGAACAAGCAGCCTCTTTAAGCG
>CAJOPA010000021.1 GCA_905236235.1 uncultured Eubacterium sp.
GACTTGACCAAAAGGAGTGAGAATGATTCAACCATTCTCACAGTTCAAGAGTCAACTCTGCTGTATGAAGTTTTGAAGGTACGGAAATCATGGCCTCGTGGCTCAGTTGGTTAGAGCGCCGCCCTGTCACGGCGGAGGTCGCGGGTTCGAGTCCCGCCGGGGTCGTTTTTAATATATTATGGGATCTTAGCTCAGCTGGGAGAGCATCTGCCTTACAAGCAGAGGGTCATAGGTTCGAGCCCTATAGGTCCCATTCTTCTTTCTTAAATATTGTTATGGGCAGGTTCCCGAGTGGCCAAAGGGGACAGACTGTAAATCTGCTGCAACTTGCTTCGATGGTTCGAATCCATCCCTGCCCATTACCGTTTGGGTTTTATAGGTCCGACGGTTTGTATTTTAAATTTATATTATCGCGGGGTAGAGCAGTCTGGAAGCTCGTCGGGCTCATAACCCGGAGGTCGTAGGTTCAAATCCTTCCCCCGCAACGCATGCCCAGTTAGCTCAGTTGGTAGAGCAGAGGACTGAAAATCCTCGTGTCTCTGGTTCGATTCCGGAACTGGGCAGGAAGCACTCTCAAAAGAGGGTGCTTTTTTCTTTGGTTATGATATATTAGATATGGGAAAAAGATGTTAAAGTGGGGGAGTTTATGAAGGTATTTATTTTTAATCGTGATGAACGAGAAAGTAAGGAACTTTCCGATATCATTAAGGAAATCAAAAGTGTTTCGCAGATTCGACGGTCCGAATGTTGTGATGCGACGATATGCCACCTTGGGGAAAATTTTTATGATGTGGTGTTTGTCGATGTATTACCGGATGACGAAGAAGTTCTGCGGATGTTAAATATTCTCAATACGAATTATAAAAAACCTATTATCATTGTGACATCTGCAGATTATCATGGATTTAAAAGGGCGGCCGGCTATGCAGTTGATTATATTGCTAAGCCGTTTTCAAGAGAGGATATACATGCGTCATTGAATAAAGCTGCAGATATTTTTACGGACTATCAATTTTCGGTTTTCTTTGATGGGAATGAGCATGTTCTGCATTATGGCGAAATAGAATTTCTTGAAGCAAAATTGCATAATTTGATTATTCATACTCGTTCAAATCAAGAATATATGGTGCGAGAATCCATAAGTTCGTTTGTAGGAAAGCATAATCTTCCGTTTTTAGTTCGGTGCCATAAGAGTTTTTTCGTAAATATATATTATGTGCAAACGGTAGAGGACAATGCGATTTTAATGAGATCCGAAAATCGTGTTCCTCTCTCTCGTAAATATCGCAAAGAATCGTTTTATCCTGTTTTTAATCAAATTGTGGATCGTTATTGAATGTTTGAGATATAGTGCAAACGCGCCTCTCCATGACCTGTTATGTCATAAAAACGACCTGTTGTGCCAAACCTATTGAAAAATAAAAAGCCGTTTTTTATAATGAGGGCGTCCAACACAAAGGACTGACTGACACAGAAGAGAAAGGGGAGAAGGCGATGAAAGTAAAAAAGTGTGGCGTTCTTACGCATATCCCGCGGTAACTTATGGTCAATATTCCTGCAGTGGGTATGTTGCAACGTATACGAGATAATATGTAGGCCCTTGGGTTGGACAGATAAAGAAAAACCGGATAGCGTATGGGGGCGCATATTTTATGAATAAAAATGATTTTAGGTTATTGAAAGCAGCACCGGTAACGATGGGTATTTTATTGGCATTGTTATTAGGGGCTGTTATTTATTCCTTTTACCAAATGGTAGCTGTTCCGGCGGGTGGATCGCTCTATTTATCAGCCTTTTTGACGTTTTCCCAGCGAACAAGTGTAGTATTCTTTTTGGGCTTTTCGTTTGCGACGTTTGAGTTTTTGTATTTGGAAAAAGCATCTCATTTACAGGAAACCCTGATCGGGAGGAAGGCCTATTGGGAAGGAAAGATATGGAAAAAAATCCTGCTAATGATGGGGATCTCCATTCTATTTTCCTTTGTACAATATGGGCTTTGGATGATGGCATTTGCGTCTTTTGGTGTGCTTAAAGGGAAGGTTGCAGGATTCTTTTTGTTGGTTTTGATCATCAATTATATTTTGCCTTCGTTTGTGGCCGTGCTTTTTGGAGGCCTGTTGGCACTTCTCTTGGAGAACCGGATTGTGGCGTATTTGCTGTCGCTGATTTTCGTGTTTTTTATGCTTCCGTTTGCGAAGCTATGGGCGGCAATGTTTGTGATCCGTACGGGAGAATCCTCTTTTGATCTTATGAGGATTGTGGATTTCTTTGATATCTGCGCACAAAACCTGGACAGTGCAACCGATTTACAATATGGCGTTCCGATAGAGATTAGCCGGTGGTATCTGGCATTGTTCTGGATTGCATTTCTTGCCGGAGCTATATTCTTAAAAACTGCGCAGAGAAAATCGAAGCGCATCCTCATGGTGGTACCGCTTTTATGCTGCGTGGTTGGCATGGTCGGATTTTTAAGGATGGGTGGCGACAGTGTCGTTCGGTATGACACACGACTGCACGGGATCATGACGGGGGATATTGAGACATACGATCTGCAGGATCCGCAGGAGGCGACATTTAGCGTTGATGCATATGACATGCAGATTAAAGTCAGGTCGCGTCTGTATGCGGATGTGTCTATGACAATCTCTCAAACGGAAAAAACTGATACTTATTTGTTTACTTTATACCATGGGTATAAAGTAAACGAAGTTTTGGACGGCGAAGGAATGCTCTGTCTTATCAAAGAACCGGGGATTATCTGGATGTTACAGCTAATCTAAAGGAGGGCAATGAGGTTATCCGCGTGATCTATGAGGGAAGCGGAAACCGGTATTACAGCAACTATCAGGGAATCGCCCTTATGGGATACTTTGCATGGTATCCGAGGGCAGGGCATTTGCAGATATTTGAGTTGCAGTCAGCTCTTACCAGGACCAATATATCCGAAACGTCATCGAAGTTTCATCTTGCAGCGGATATCAAGGGAGAGTATATGACGAACTTAAATGCCGTGGGCGAGGACGAATATGAGGGACAAACCAATGGCGTAACCGTTCTTTCGGGTTTGATGCAGCAGATGACGGTAGGGGATATCAGGTATTGCTGTCCTGTGATGATTGCTGATGAAATTGCAAACTATGATTTAAAGGGGAGAGTTGCGGTCGCCGAGGATTATCTTGCCGGAGACTTGCAGGTGAATACAGACTTGTGTATGACCGTTGCCTCGACGATCGCGGATTATAACGGAGCAAATGACGCATTTGCAGCGCTTGCGGACCATACGCTGATGAGAGAAGATGGGGCTTTGGTATGTGATATGATCATGTCGAAAGTGAAAGCGAGAGAAGGTACAAAAGAGCTTTATACGTGTCTGTCTGCTTATCCCTTTGCTATGGAAGGCCCGACAGAGGAAGTGGAAAAGCCGGCATATGAAGATGTTCTTTTCTTCATCCTGTACGACAGATCAGATGAAGAATACAATAGGGGCTTTCCGCTTGCGCATGAAGCGTATTATCAGCTTTTCGAATACCAGGTCAACACCCTTGGCGAGAAGGCTGTATTTCAGGCCTGCTACGAGTATTTAAACAGTGATTCCGACGTGAATGAAGTGGATTTTCTTTATAATCTGGACGTGGATAATGGGGGGAAAACGGAATGATACAAATACGGGAATTGGATTATACCATCAATAAAAAGCATATATTAAAAAATCTTTCCATGGAGCTTAAAGAGGGCGTCTATGGACTGTTGGGGCCAAACGGTGCCGGTAAAACAACGCTGATGCGGTGCATGACGGGGATCTATTCCCCGCCCAAAGGAAAGATCTTCTTTGAAGGAAAGGACATTTGCCAAAGCGACCAGTTGCAGAAAAACACCGGATATCTGCCGCAGCAATTTGGAATGTACAAAGGACTGAAACTCTCGGAGATGCTGGAGATCTTTGCGGAGTTTAAGGATGTGCCGGGGCAGGAGTTGGAAAGTGAAGTCGCGCGGTGCCTGGAGATCGCCGGGCTTGAAGAGAGGCGGGAAGACAAGGTCAAAAGCCTATCCGGCGGGATGGTGCGACGCATGGGGATCGCGCAGGCGTTTATGGGAAATCCCAAGGTAGTAATCCTGGATGAACCGACCGCCGGGCTCGACCCGGAGGAGAGGCTTCGTTTTAAGCGTGTGATCCATGCGCAGAACGGGAAAGGCACGATCCTGCTTTCCACACATATCGTGGAAGATGTTGCCGCGCTGTGCGATCGTATTATCATTTTAAATAAGGGAGAGGTTGTCGCGGAAGGGACGCTTCAGGAGATTGCGGACTTTGCAAAGGAGCGGGTGTATCTGGTGCCGGCAGAAAAAGAGGGCGAGCTTACAGGGGAATATATTGTCTCGCGGACGGAGCAGGAAACGCTGCGTGTCTTGTCAAACGACAAGCAACCTGGCGAATTGGACGAGCCAACCGTGGAGGATGGATACCTGTGTAAGATAAGGGGGTTTGCATGAAAACCGTAAGGTTAACCATGTTGTCATTAAAGGCCGGCGGGAAAACTTATTTTTTGCCGCCGGTGATTGTCCTGGTCCTCGTGCCGGTTTTGTGCCGGCGTTTCATCATCTATTATGGGGGAAGTCCGGAAGGATATATCGGGGCATCGAATATGATGCAGCAACTGATCCCGCTGTTGGCGGTCTGGTGGATCATGATCCTGACGCAGGAGATCATTGACGGGCCGGGCAGGGAGGTTTATCTGTTTTGTGATCCGGGATGCCGTAAAACGCTTCGGCAATGCGCGGTTATTTTTTTATGGTATCTGGTGCATATCGCGGTGGCGATGCTTCTTGTTTGTACCGTGATGCCTTCGGTGGGATGGATCTTTTTGGAACTTGCGCTGCAGAGCCTGTTTTTTGTGGGGTTCTATCTGCTCATCGGCGCGTTGCTTCGCAAAACCGGAGCGGCTCTTTTATTGCTGATGTTGTACTACGTGGTCATGGCGTATATGGACCAGACGACGAAGCCGTGGTTAAAGGCGATCAATGTGTATAATCTGGGGGAGATCGCAAATGCGCATATCCTCCGTACCCATAGTGTGTGGGTTGGCGCAGTCGGATTCGTCATGGCGATCCTTGGGTGGTGGTTGCTGCGTCACCCTATCATGCATTCTTCTTCCAATGTTTAAAAAAGCGTCGCGTGATCTCTAAGAAAACGCGCTCCGGCTCGGTCAGATCCCGGTCGGCAGGGTAGCAGATATAGCTGGTGGGGATGGCGCTCGGAATATTGGGGATATGATAAAAGTCTCCAAGGAGCGGATTGTTTTGTGCCTGCCCCAGGAAGGTGACGAGTGCTCCCTGGCCGGTGGCGCACAGCTGGGCCATGGCGGAGGTGCTGCCGGTGACAGGCAAAAAATCCGGACGAAAATCATTTTTTTCAAAAACCAGATCCGCAAGGTGCTCCAACGGCGTATGCTGCATACGTATGAAGGGGCATTTTTCGATGGCGCTGAGATCTCCTTTTTGGGCAGCCTCCTTGTGGGCCTTCCAGCCGGCGCCGTAGACCTTTTCCAAGAGGGAATCCTTTACGCAGATGATCAGCTCGTCGGAGAAGAGATTCTCACACTTGTAGCCGCGTAGTTCCCTGGCGCTGATCAGGATGGAAATGCTGCGCGGAATGTCCTCGAGCGGCGAAAACTCCCGCGTGGTGATCAGGACGTTGGGGCATTTCTTAAGGAATAATTCCACCAAAGCCGGGATGAAATCCGGCGTACCGTAGTCCACGCAACCGACGATCAGGGTGTCGGGGGTCTGACCCTTGATGATGGCAAGCTCTTTGTCCATGCGGTCCAAGGACGCAAGGATCTCCGAGGACGTCTGATAAAAGACGCGGCCGGCCTGGGTTAAGGTCAGGGGATTGTCGCGGTGAAACAGCGTGACACCCAGTTCCTTTTCCAGCTTGCGGATATTTTCACTTAAAGATTGTTGTGAGATATAGAGTTTGCGTGCGGCAGCGCCCATGGTGCCCATTTCGCAGACCGTGAGAAAGTATTGGCAGTTTCGAAAATTCATAGGATCCCCCCCCGTGTTCCTTTTTTCTCATCATAGCAGAGGCAATCCGGGCACACAAGTATTTGCTTGCCGATTCAAGACTTTTTCGTGCTTGTTGTCAGTAAAAAAATCATGGTACCATGAAGAAAAGAAGCGAAAAGGAGGCATACCATGCCAAGTAAAGAATTTCAAAATCGTCCGGGCAGTGTTTGGGAGCGATACTCTTTTGACGGGAAGCCTTTTGACGTGATCCGGAAGGAAATGGAAGAGCTGGCGATCGCCGGGGTGAAAACTTATCCGGATGTGACCTGGGAGGAGGGAAACGCCGGTACGATCTGCGGTAAATGGATCCGCCCGGCAGAGCCCAACGGCAAATTGATCTATTATGTTCACGGGGGAGGATTTACGACAGGTTCCTCCGGGATCCCACTTCCGTTTTTGATGGAGGTGGCACATCGACTGGGTGTGACTTGCTTTTCGGCGGACTACCGTTTGGCCCCGGAGGAGCCGTTCCCGGCGGCGCCGGAGGATGTGTATGCGGGATACCTGGCGTTATTGGATATGGGCTATGCCCCCGGGGATATGATCCTTAGCGGAGAATTCGCCGGAGGGACGTTGGTGTTGGATGTTCCGCTTTTGGCAAAGAGGGACGGCGTGCCGGTGCCGGCGGGTATCGTTGCCATGTCACCGGTGACGGATATGACGCAGGTGTTAAATGAGACGGTACTCGAAGGCTTGGATGATCCGGACGAATTGTTTAAGATCTATGCGCCCGGGTACGATAAGGCGGACCCCATCGTATCGCCGGCGCTGGGCGACCTTAAGGACTATCCCGTCACGTTTCTGATCGCGGGAGGTGCGGAGACGCTGATGCAGGATACGCTTATTTTTGCGACGGCTGCAGCCAAGGCCGGAAATGACGTGCGGATCCATATCGGAAAAGATATGATCCATACGTACCCATTGGATTTTTGGGATTATCCAGAGGCGATGACGGCATTTGAGGAGATCGTGTTGTTTATCCGCCAGATCCTGGCATTGTAGAAACACTGAACCTCTTTGAGAAGAGATTCGGTGGTACGATGTCTACATTTGCGTATAATGCTTCTCGCGGATCTGACCGGAGGCAAGGGCGGCGTCGATCTGCGCCATCATGGACTGCCGTCCGGCGTTGAAGGTGCCACGGATGTTTAAATAATTCGAGACATGATTGGAGCGGAACACGCAGCCTTCATTGTCGATATGTTCGATGAGGAGGCGGGTCTCCGTGAGGATTTCGGTGGGTGAAGGCAGGATGAAAAGGCCTTTGTCCACCTCTTCTTTTAGTTTGGTGCCCGGCATGATGTTTAAGGTCATCTCGCCCACATAGTCCGGTTTCATGTCGGAGATGGCTTTGGCCGTCTGCAGCGCATGCTCTTCCCACATTTCCTTGCCGCCAAGACCGGAGAGGATGGTGACGGACAGGGTAAAGCCTGCGGTTTTGGCTTTTTGTCCCGCCAGGACGATCTCTGCGGAGGTCGCGCCTTTGTTCATGCGGGTGAGGATCTCATCACTGCCGGACTCAAGGCCGAGGTAGAGCATAAAAAGACCGTGCTCCCGGATAAGCGCAAGCTCCTCAGGGGTTTTTAAAAGAAGGCTGCGCGGCGTGGCGTAGCTGGTGACCCTTTGACATTCCGGGAAATGCTCCTTGATAAAATCAAGGATGGCGAGCATGTGCTCCGTCTTCATGATGAGCGCATCGCCGTCCGCAATAAAGATCCTGTCCACATAGGTGTAGGTGCTGCGCGCATCGGCAAGGTCTTCTAAGACCTCGTCAATAGGACGCAGGTGAAATCTTTTGTCCTTGTACATACCGCAAAAGATACAGCCGTTGTGGCTGCAACCTACGGTTGCCTGTAGGATCAGGCTGTAAGCTTCGCTGGGGGGTCTGTAAACACTTCCTTCGTATCGCATGGGGGGTTCTCCTTTTTTATGATGATAGAGGGGGATCCTGATGACAGAGCGTCAGGAGTCTAATATATCCCGGATAGTTTTTTCAAATTCGCGAGAGGGCGGCAGCCCCATCTCTTCTTCGTAGCGGTTGCGCATCTCGGTATACAGATCTTTGGCTGAGGAGCCGCCGCGGTTCTTTTTGCGCAGCAGTACGCTTTGGCGGATGGCATTTTCGTTCAAGGGATCGTTTAAAAGTATTTTGTGTAGCGTCAGTTCTGCAGCGTCATTATCATTATCCTGCATCTGCAATTCAAAAAGTTTAAACAGCATGCTCATATAGAGGCTGGAAAACCAGGCCTGGCGGTCAAAGAGCCAATCGTAGTAGCGATCCTCCAGATAGGCTCCACGATAGAGCATAACTCCCGTAAGCAGCTCCTCCTTGGTGGCGGTAGTATAACGGTCCGCGATCTCGGTGAAGGCAAACAGGTCGCAATCGATCTTCGTATAATCCAGGGTAAAGGAATCCTTGTAGCGCTGCAGCGCTTCGGGAAGGCCCGCCTCGGACAGGGCGTTTCGCAGATAGGAGCAGGTCACGCGAAAATGGTTGCCTGCCTTCTCCGCGTCCTCGGCATCCGGCCAAAGGGTATCGATAAGAAAATCCCGGGTACGGGGTTTCTTTTCACTATCGATCAAAAGTGCAAAAAGTTCCTCCGCCTTGGCGGTCCGAAACTTGATGGGCAGGTCGGCGCCCTCGGGGATACATTGCAAAGAGCCGAGACATTGCACGTGTAATTTTTTCAAAAAAACTTGTCGAACATCAAGAAGATGCACGAGTTCGTTGTGAATATCTTCGTATGAAAAAGGTTTTAAAATATAGCCGTCGGCATGCACGCGAAAGGCATTGAGCGCATACTGATCGTAGGCCGTCAGGAAAATAATGGAGATGGACGGACGGATCTCGCGCAGCTTTTGGGCCAGGGTAAGGCCGTTCATATGCGGCATTTCCATGTCCAAAAAAGCAAGATTGTATTCCTTGGTCCGGGCATCGGAAAGCGCCTCTTCGGGGTTTGTGAAGGTGGTCAAGGACAGGACGCCGGGTTCGTTTTCCAAAAGACGGGAAAGCCGGGAAAGGGATCCGTGTTCGTCGTCAACAGCGAGGACATGAAACATAAAAAAGCCTTTCTTTGTATTGATCTGATTGTTTCAGTTTAGTATACATGAAAAATTTTTGCAAGGAAGGAAGAAATTGTGTAAAATGTAGGGCGCATAAAGAATTTGTCGGGTATGTGATTATGAATGAAGATAATAAAAGTAACAATATAGCAGAGACGGTGACAAACGGCCGGACGACCGGGGTGAAGGACGCGCTTAAGGTGACGGGATTAAGGATCTTGTATTTTTTCCTTTTCTTCGCCTATGAGGAGCTTTTGGTCCA
This sequence comes from uncultured Eubacterium sp., assembly GCA_905236235.1. Lineage (GTDB taxonomy): Bacteria > Bacillota > Clostridia > Lachnospirales > Lachnospiraceae > RUG14243. The sequence continues at coordinate 9,392 of CAJOPA010000021.1, forward strand.
TTGGTGGATCTATCCTGCCTTCGGAAACACCTGGCCGTTGCTTTTGTGCGTTATTTTAAGCGTGGCGGTGATCTTTGCGTTTTTAACGCTACTGTTTCCCGCGCGCATCGGTGGGATCCTGTTTTATGTGATCACCTGGGCGGGCAGCATTTATCAGGCGGTCAATGTGGTCTTTTATCAGATCTTTCAGCATTTCTTTTCTCTGGGATACATCGACGTGACCAATGCCAAGGCGGCAAGTTATTATCGGGAAACCTTATACGGGATGGGAAAATGCTGGTGGATGCTGGTGCTGGTACTGGTCGTTCCCATGGTGTTGATCTACGTGTTCCGACACTTGAAAGTATATGATTTCAGGGGCCTCAGGCTGCGGGATCTTTACTGCCCGGTGCTGTTTTTGGCGGTCGTGATCCTTGGGGAAAGCGGACTGATCACGGCGTACGGCAAGGATGCCCTGTCTCCTTACGGGCTCGTGACGGAGCAGCTGGTGATGGTTTATGCCGTGGAGGATTACGGGATCTTTGGCACCACGGGACTGCAGCTTCGCAATATGCTTATCCCCAGAAAGGTAGTCTACGAGGAATTTTCACCCTGGGGTGAAGAGATGCAAACTGCGGCGAGTGGGGAGACGACCGACGGCAGCGGTTCGGAAAGCGGCAATGCCAATGTTGGCGGAGACGAGGCTGCTTTGGCGGAGATCGTGAGCAACCTTGAGGAAACGTCGGCTAACGTGCTGGATATTGACTTTGTCTCGTTGGCGGCGGAAGAGGATGATGAGACCATCCGCGCCATCCATAACTATTTTGCCTCGGTGGAACCTTCCTATAAAAATGAATACACGGGGATGTTTGAGGGATTCAACCTGATCTTTTTGACGGCGGAATCCTTTACGACCTATGCCATTGATGAGGAGCTGACGCCGACCTTGTACAAACTGGCGACGGAAGGATTTGTTTTTACCAATTTTTACAATCCCGATACGGCGGGTTCGACGAGTGACGGCGAGTTTGTATGCTCCACGAGCCTTTGTCCGGCCTACGACGGCGCGAGGAATTTCCGGACGGTGGGAGGCAATGCGATGCCGTTTGCCCTGGGCAATCTTTTTAATAGCAAGTATGGCATCATCAGTCGCGCGTACCATAACAATACCTATAATTATTATGGAAGAGACGTTACCTACCCCGGTATGGGATACTATTACCAGGGTCTCGGCAACGGGCTTAACGTGGCGGAGACCTGGCCGGAGTCCGATCTGGAAATGATGGAGCAAAGCGTGGGTGAGTACATTGATGATCCTATTTTCCATACATACTATATGACGGTCAGCGGTCATATGGACTACACCTTTGAGGGCAATTACTGTGCGGCCAAGCATCAGGCTGAGGTACAGGATCTGCCCTACAGTGAATCCTGCAAGGCGTATCTGGCGGCGCAGATGGAATTTGACGCAGCCATGGAATATCTGCTTGAACAATTGGAGGAAAAAGGGATCGCGGACCGGACGGTGATCTGCTTTACGGGGGATCACTGGCCGTATGCTTTGACCAATGAAGAGATCGCGGAATTCCTCGGACATATGCCGGAAGAGGAATTTGAACTATACAAATCCACATTGGTATTGTGGTCAGGCGCGATAGAGGAGCCGATCACGGTGGATAAAGTCTGCGGCAGCATGGATATCCTGCCGACACTTTTAAATCTCTTTGGATTTGATTATGATTCCCGTTTGCTGATGGGACGGGATATCCTGTCCGACACGGAAGGATTTGTCATGTTTATGGACTACAGCTTTATCACGGACAAGGTGATGTACAACGCGCGGACAGGCGAGGTGACGAACCTGACGGACGAAGAGGTGACGGAGGAGTATATTGCCGAAAAGCGCAGGGATCTGGCCAATCGTTGGAAGTATTCGCTGCTTGTGATGGAGAATGATTATTACGCCACGATCTGCGACGCACTGGGGATTGAGATCCCGGAAGTGGCGCAAAATGAGGTGTCGGGCAATGTTGTGTTAACACAGAATTAGAAGGGGGAGTATGCATGTCGACGATTATCATTGAGGAGGCGGAGATCGCCAGGGGAAAAGAAATGCAGGCGTTAAATGCCAGGATCAACGCCGGCGGAGATCGGTTGATGCTGCATCTGGCAGACCGTGACATCGAGGCGATCTGGTATGCGGCCAAAGAACCGGGCAGACCTTTGCTTGTGACCATGCACGGGGGTGGATTCCTTTTTGGCGGGAGTGCGCTTGATAAAAACATGTGGAAGAGCCTGCGGGATGCGTGGGATGTCAATGTGGCCAGTATCGGCTATCGCATGACACCGGAGCATCGCTTCCCGGATGCGCTTTATGACTGCTATGAAAGTATCCTGTATCTGCGGGATCGGATGCCGGAGCTTGCTTTTGACAGAGAGCATATCTCCGTTATGGGCAACAGCGCGGGGGCAAACCTTGCGGCAGCGACGTGCCTGTTGGCCGCGCAAAAAGGCGACCTGCGATTAAAGAATCAGATCCTGATCTATCCGCTTCTTGATCTTTACACGGCGCCGGAGGAGAAAGCGCCGGAACTGGTGGGAGATTATGCCATGGACGAGCTGTTTCACAAGCTCTATGTGGATCGCGAGGCGGCAAAGGATCCGCTGGTAAGCCCGATCTATGCGGATACGGACGCACTTGCCAAAGTGCCGGAGGCTATGATCGTGGTATGTGAATATGACAATCTGCGGGGCGAGGGCGAAGCCTATGCGGGGAAGCTTACAGAGGCCGGAGTCACGACCTATCTGCATCTGGCAAAAGACATGGCGCATATCTTTTTTGAAAATGCCTTTATGATGCCGCGCTCGGATGAAGCGACGGAGGAGTGGGAGCTTGCGGAAAGAGAGCTGATCCAAAAACGAACCGGGGAAGTGATGGAGTTTATCGCATCACATTATGAACGATAAAAACTGGAAAGAGGGAGCGAGACAACGTATGAAACGAAAGACATTAAGAGCGATCTTGGCAATGACGGGACTGCTGTTTGCCTTTGCGGTCTGCGCGGGATGCGGAGACGCGCAGACAGACACACAGGAAGGATCGGTGTCCGGAGAAGGTACCGTGAAGGAGGCTGTCGGATTTGTGGCGGACGGGACGACGCAGGAAGTGGAGCCGAACTATATCGGCACGTTTATCCCGACCTTTAGCGCAAGAACGGACGATTCCTACACGGTCGGCCTTTATATCAAGGGGAATGCCGTCGTGGATGAATACTCCATCTACGGAGACGTGGCGAGCGCTGGGGAAGATGGCGTGACGCTTTCCGATATCGCCATTACCGCAGAGGGCAGCGGCTTTACGGCTGTGGTGGCCCAGGCAACCTCGGCGGAGGAAGTTTCCACGGTGAACATCATTAATACCGAGATCCTGCTTACGGATGATTCCGATGGCACCAACGCCTGTGATTTTACGGGACTGGGCGCTGCCATTGTGGCCTCGGGTGCGACGGAGGATGCGCATATCCTTTTAAATATCGACAATGTCAACGTGACTACGACGGGATTTGTGCGGGACGGCATCATCGTGGATGATTATGCCGATGCGGTGATCACCAACTCCACGTTTGTGACCAACGGTGCAGATCCGCTTCCGGGCGGGGATGCATATGATAGTTATGTATCGACGGCAAAGCAGGCGTATATGCTGAGTCCGCCGTGGGTACTGGGCATTGCCGGCGGTGCAAGAACGGCCAATGTGCTGGGAGATTACAGTTCCCTTACCGTGGTGGACTCCCATATGGAGTCCGGCGCCTGGGCGGTGCTTTCGACCGATGACTGTACGTCTCCGACCATCAATGTGATCAATTCCGCACTGGTGATCACGCCGGCGGATGAGGAGTATGGCTTGGAAGGCGGCTCTGAGCTTTTCGGCTATGATACTGTATACGGTTCCGGCTACGGAACGTATAATATCGGCGCGTCCAATGAGTATTTCTACGGCGCCTTGTTTGAAAATGTAACCTATGCCACCATTATGACGGGCACGGGAGAGATGTATTATGGTGCTTCCTACAACGGACTGACCGTCAATGATGCACTCGGCAATGCCATCTATACTTATGAGGGCGAAGGGGAGGAAACCATAGTCAACGCCATCTGGGGACTGATGGATCACCAGAGCGGCCAGGCGGTACTTGACGAAGGCTCCGTATGGAACACGGAAGAAGCCGTGATCCTAAAGAAAGGAAAGGGAGCTTCCGATTTTACGATCTCGGGAGCAGAGCTGCATTCCAACAGCGGCGTGCTTTTCCTTTCCATGGATGATGATGACGGATACGGCACGAGCGGTGCCGGCGGAGACACGAGCGCGCTGACCTATGATGGCGAGGAGTGGGGTATGCCCACCTTCTCCGGCGGCTGGTACGAAATGGCCGGAATGCCGGGACTTCCCACTGATGTGGGTACGCGTGCGACCGGTGGTGCGGTAGCGCAGACCATGACCTTTACGAACGGCGATTATGAAGGCGATGTCTTTAACGGAACCGGATCCGGAGCGGATCAAAGCGGTACGGGACTGGCTGTCGTGATCGGAAGCGGATCCCTTACGGGACGGATTTCTTCCACGGACAGCGTACACGGAATGAAATATTCTGAAGAAGCAGTTGCATATTTGGATGCACTTGCTGTAAAATACGGAAATGGAGTTGCCTACCAGGGTGGCACCGACGGCGCAAACGGAGACGGCACCTACACCGTGAAGTATGCCTTTTTGGATGAAAACGGCAGGGTCACGGAGGATGAGTCCGAGGCGGCCTATCTCCAGTTTATGGAATTTACCATTAAGGAATATTATATGCTCGGGCATATGATCAATTTTGCGGCGGAGGGCTGTACGACGGAGGTCAGCGTCGGCGCGGAAGGCACGTGGAACGTGACCGGCGATTGCTATATCACCTGGCTTGATGTGGCCGAGGGAGCAACCGTGACGATCGCAGACGGTGCAACTCTGTATATCAATGGAACAGCTTATACAGGAACCATGGAGGCCGGCACGTATGGCGCTCACTACACGGAGGATGCCAGCGGAGATGCAGGTATGGGCATGATGGGAGGACCCGGCGGGCCGGGGATGGCTGCGGCTTCCGGAGACGCAGAGGAAACGGTTACTCCTGTGATCGATACGACCCATAAGGTAATGCTGGCGGTTTCCAAATTGTAAAAGCGAAGACCAGTATGGAAAGGAAGTATTTTTGTAATGAAACTTAGAAAAGGATGGTTACTGCTTTTGATGTGCTGTGCCCTTTTTGCGGCTTGCGGCGAATCTTCCGAAGAAGCAACCGATACTGTGGGAAATGATGAGTTTAGTGATACCGTAACGCTTACCGATGCCAGTGGTGCGGATGTGGTTATGAATCAGTCGACGGATTATGCCATCACCGGCACCTATATCTGCGCAGCGGATGACTCCGTATGGGCATTTGGCGGCGATATCCTTGCTGTAGCCTTTAACGACGAAGAGGCGGCGCTCGATTGCTATGTCTGCAAGCTGGGATTTTATCAGACCGTAGCGGAAAATGATGAGGATTCGCAGCTTTGCGTTGTGATCTACAATGCGACCGGAGAGGAGATCAGCTATTGGTATCTTTCCAACCTTGTGGATGAGGAAGGCACCTATATCGGACTGTACCTGTCTCTTCCGGGCGACGATAGCAGCTTTATTCAGCTGATCGAAGAGAGCGTTTACGACGAAGTTGTGGAAAGCGTTACCGGAGCATCCGGCGACGCGGCAGCGGATGATGTGGATGCAGCTGAGGATGCAGATGCTGAGTAAAAAACGGCAGAGCTTCAGATCAAAAGACCAAGGGCCTGTGCAGACGCACGGGCTCTTTTTTTGCGGCAAAGATGATAGACAAGGGCAGGCGTTTCTTTGTATAATATAGGACGAGTCGGAGGGGACGCATGAGATCGTATTTGAGGAAGCAATGTCTGGAGAGATTTGCGCTTGCGCTGGAGGCGAAAGTGCAGTTTTTTGCGTTGCTTGAAGCGGGTGAGACGGAGGCGGCGGGGATGCTTCTCGTTGGCTGTCAACAGACGGTGATGGATCTCGGCGACCTTCTTGAAAAGGAGGAGCAAACCGAGGAGATCGTCCGGAAGCTCACGCAGGTTTGCGAGGAGATCTACGAGACCCACACGGCGCTTTTTGGAGATGCGGAGAATCACCGCGAGGCGAATCCGTCGGAGGCAGGCGGGCACTTCTCCTGCGGACAGGATCTTCTTCGCGAAGCTTGGGAGATGTTTTTGCAAAACGTCCCGGAGGAGAAAGAGGTTGTCTTTTTCCCTTATAATTCTTCCATGTGGGATTGCCTGGCTTCCTTTTGGAAAGAAAAAAAGGCCGAGCCGGGCACAAAGGTCTATGTTGTGCCGATCCCTTACTATGAAAGGACACCGGACGGAGGCCTGGGGCAGATCCATTATGAAGGGGATCATTTTCCTCCCGAGGTGGAGATCACGCCGCTTGCGCAATATGACCCCGCGCTTCGTCATCCGGATGAGATCTATATCCATAATCCCTACGATGGGAATAATCTGGTGACTTCGGTGGCACCGGCATTTTATTCCGATCAATTAAAAAAATATACGGACCGGCTGATCTATGTTCCTTACTTTGTGCTCGGGGAACCGCAGGAGGACGATCCGGCCGTATACGAGACGGAAGAATTTTTTGAAAGGATGCGGCATTTTTGTGTTTTGCCGGGCGTGCTGCATGCGGACTGCGTCATCCTTCCTTCCGAAAAAATGAAACAGATCTATATCGACACCCTGGACCACTGGTTAAATCCTGATTTAACCCCGGGGTTTAAAGAGGCGCTCGACCGTAAGTTCCTTGTGCATCATTCGACCAAAGAGGAGCACTACAAGCGGCTTGCCAAAGAGGGGGTAGAAGTGCCGGAGGCCTGGAAATCCCTGCTTTTGGATGAGGATGGGCAGCTGCGTAAATCTATATTTTACAACACCTCGGTGCTGTCCATGTTAAACGGCGCGCAAAAAATGCTGCAAAAGATCCGGGACACCCTTGCCATCTTTTATGAGGAGAGGAACAACGTGGTCCTGATCTGGCGTCCGCATCCCCTGATGGAAAACACGTTGCGGGCCTTATCACCGGAGCTTTTGGAGGAATACAGGGATATCGTAGAAGGCTATAGAGCCGGCGGTTGGGGGATCTACGACGATCTGCCCAATGCGGACGCGGCCATGATCTTAAGCACGGCGTACTACGGGGACAATTCTTCGCTGGTGCAGCTGTATCACAGTTTGGATAAACCTGTCATGGTGCAGAATATTGACGTGTTAAATCACGATTAAATGCAAGGCGGCGTTGTCGGACCGTCTTTCACATAATGGAGAAAACCTATGAGACTGACCCGAGAGGGAAAAAAGAGAATCAAGCGCGTGTGGATCCTGGCCCTGGTATACCTGGTGGCCGTGATCGGTTTTTTCTTTGTCTTTTCCACAAGAGAAACGGAGGATCTGTCGGTGGACCTTTCCGAGGCTTCCATGCCGGTCGTATCCACGGAGTATAACGGAATGTTGTTAAACCGTGCCAACGGTTACAGCGCGCAGATGGACGCGACCTATCTCAGGGACTGCATCACGCCGGTGGATGATGACCGTACGCTCTCTCTTCGTGTGGACACTTACGGAGCGACCGTGATGGCGTTGTATTATGAACTTCGCAGCATGGACGGGGAACGTCTTTTGGAAAATTATGATATCGAGGATTGGACGCAGAGTGATGATGCGATCCTCTTTGACGTGACGCTGCAAAATCTGATGGAGGCGGGACAGGAGTATGTCCTGAGCGTAAAAGTAACGACCGACGAACAGGCGTATACGTATTATACCCGTATCCTGCAGACAGATACGGAGAGCTTTGAAAAAGTGCTTTTGTTTGCGCAGCAGTTCCATGAGGCCACGTTTGAGGAAGAGGCCGGCGAGGAGATCCTGTCTCACCTGGAGCGCGATGCACAGACCGGCGGCAACGACCTTTCCTATGTCAATATCCATTCGGCAACCGATCTGGTAATGTGGGGAGATATGCAGCCTGAGATCGTTTCCGAGGTGCAGTATTATATAGCGGAGATCAGTGATTATTATGATGCGCTGGTTTTGGAATACGTGATCAGTGATGACACCATGGGAGTGGAGCTGACATACGAAGTACAGGAATACTATCGTATCCGCGTGGGGAATAATGCGATCTATCTGCTCGATTTTGAGCGGACCATGGAGCAGATCTATACTACGGAGACGGCGGTGTTTGAGGACGGTTTCGTAAAACTCGGTATTGCGAATGATGACGAGACGGAGTACCTCGGCAATCAGTACGGGACGATCCTTGCCTATGTTGCCAGCGGAGAATTGTGGCTGTACGACCAGAACGCCGGCGAGGTGATCAAGGTCTTTGGATTTAGGACGGATGATTATTCGGATATCCGAAGCTGTAATATGGACCACGAGATCCATATCCTTTCCGTAGACGAAAGCGGCAATACGGAGTTTGTGGTCTGCGGCTATATGGCGCGAGGCGACCACGAGGGTGAAGTGGGCATTGGCGTCTACCGATATAATCGTGATGAAAATACCGTAGAGGAAGAGCTGTTTTTGCGGGACAACAAGGAAGCGTCCGTGGTGATCCGCAATACGTCCAACCTTTTCTATGTGAATGCCAAAAACAATTTCTACCTGATGTTGGACGGCGTGCTGTACCGGATCGATATGCTCTCCCAGACGGCAACCGTCGTGCGTGAAGGACTGGCGCAGGACAGCTTCCTGGTATCGGAAGGCGGACGCTATATCGCCTGGATCGACGAAGCGGAGTCCTATAGCAGTGAAACGATCTATATGATGGACATGGAGACCGAGGAGATCCTGGAGATCACGGGGCAGGAGGGACAATACCTGATGCCGTTAATGTATCGCGGGGATGACTTTGTGTATGGTATCGCCAATGCGACGGATGTTGTCACGGATGCGGCAGGAAATGTTACCTTCGCCATGGAGTCTGTGCGCATCCTGGATGAAAATCAGGATTTAATAAAGGAATACAGCGCGGCAGGATATTACATACTCTCTGTTTACAGCGAGGGCGATGTCATGCATGTCGTACGCGTTACAAAGGATTCGGACTCCTACGAGGAAGTAGAGATCGCAGCGGATGCGGAAGAGGAAGAGGATGCCTTTGCGGGCGTGACGACAAGCGAACAAGCCGGGGAAGAAGCCGCAGATACAGCGGATGCGAGCGCCACGACGGTGACGAGAAATTATACCGGCGGCTACGTGCTGGCGGATGAGGATACCATCGTAAGCTATGACGTGGAGGGAACGGAATTCAATAAATCGCAGACGTTAAATCTGGATTATACCGGTATGATCTGCGTGGCGATCACCATGGCGGATGCAACCGAGACGGCGCCGACATTTGCGGATGCCCGATTCACGGTGGTGGAGGGGCGTGACACACTGACGCTGTTAGGAGATAAGGAACTGACGGATTATTATCTGGTCTATCGGGCGTGCGACTGCGTGCTCTCTGTGAAGCATGCTGCGACGGCGGTGACGCTGGCGGACGAGGAAGGCGGCGTAGTCATCGGCGTGGGACAGGCCTACATGTGGCGGCGCGGCAAGCAGACGAGCATCAACATCGGCACGTTGACCTATCCGACGAGCGCGCAGACGGCCGGCAGCTCGGCACAATGTGTGGACGCCATTCTTGATTATGAAGAAATCTCCAACAATGCGGAGTTTTATCTCAATCAGGGATATGATGTTTTCAGCACCATGAAGGCGACGTTAAGCGAACATTGCGTGCTGGATCTCGGCGGCTGCACGTTGGATGAGGTATTGTACTATGTGGCGCAGGGGACGCCCGTGCTGGCGATGGCTTCCCGTACGGATGCGGTGCTTCTTGTCGGATACGACGCAACGAACGTTGTGATTTTTTATCCGGCAGACATGAGCACGGCGCGGATGACGCTGACCGAGGCGGCGGAGCTCTTTGCATCTGTGGGGAATGTGTATGTGGGTTATGTGAGAACGTAGGCAATCGTGCCATAAATATCTCTTTACAAACCCAAAGAAGTATGATAATATTCTCGGGTGACTGAAAAGGTCACCCGTAACGATGCGTGGCTCAGCTTGGTAGAGCGCTGCGTTCGGGACGCAGAGGTCGCAGGTTCAAATCCTGTCGCATCGATAGCAAAAAAGGACATCCGGTTGGATGTCCTTTTTTGCTATCATAACTTCAGTCTTTAAACCTGCGCCCTCTAGCGTCCCGGGCGCACGCGTTCGAGGACGCATGCAAGAAGTACTAGCCGAGCTTGCGAGGCTTAGTACTTCTGTATCCGGAGAGAGCGAAGCGAGCGGAGGTGAGGTCGCAGGGGAGGAGATGTCCTTTTTTGCTATCATAACTTCAGTCTTTAAACCTGCGCCCTCTAGCGACCCGGGCGCACGCGTGAGGGAGCGGGGTTGCGGGGCGCAGAGGCTCTTTTGATCACATTCATGAAGTTTGGTTGATTTTGATATTAGAATGATTATAATGAAGGTAGAAATCAAGGTCAAAGCGGTTCTATGAAACCAGAGAGGAGTATGCTGATAATGCCGGAAATATCCAGATTCTATGGGATAGTTATTAAGATGATTTTTAATGATAATGAAAAACATCACAAACCGCATGTCCATGTTTATTTCGGAGAATATGAGGCGTCCGTGGGTCTGGATGGAGAAGTGCTGGACGGGAAATTGCCAATAAAGCAATATCGTATGTTAAGCGGTTGGATGGCACTTCATGAAGACGAATTGTATGCGGCGTGGAACAATGCAGTTCGACAAATGCCATTTGATAAGATTGATCCTCTTCAGTAATAAGGAGGTGTTGTGCAATGTTTTTTGTTGATGGATACGTGTGTGGGGGAATGCCCACAGAACCACTGAAAGTGATTCATATTAAAGTTCTATCGGATATGATGATGCTTATAGCGTTCAACAATGGAGAAACACGCCTTTTTGATGCGACAATATTGTCTGGCGCTGTCTTTTCGGATCTGCAAAATGAGGAAGTATTCCGCAGTGCCGATATAGATCATGGAATCGTTGTATGGAAGGATGGCGAAATTGATTGTGCGCCGGAGTATATGTACGAACACAGCTTTTCATATGAAAACACTTCGTTAATAGGAGAAAAAATTCGTATCGTCGGATGATCTTGGACTGATAGGGGATGACTTTTTTATCAATGCGAGGGAAATGCCGGAACATTGATGCGTAGCGAAATGTTTGATATAATCATTTGAGATATTTGCTTATACAGATAGTGAGTCGGCTTAGGAATATGGTGAATCATTATCGACATCGAAATTTTATGAAAGGGCTTGACAGCCATGGAAAGAGAAATTAGCCTTAATCGCATCGCATCGCATCGCATCTATAGTTGAGACTCTTGATAAAGTAATAAAAAATGTAGGTAGAAATTTGCCGCCTATATGCGCAGAAAATACTTAGCGCATATAGGCGGCTTTTATTATTTTTAAATGATTCAGAAGGAGAAATACGTAAAATGGGTGAGGGTTTTGTAAATCGAAAAACATATGTGGATCTTGTTAAGGTTTTTGCTATTCTTGGAGTGATCTATAATCATATTCCGGGTGCGTTTTGCTCTTTTCAAAATAATTCTAACCTTATTTTGAATGTTATTCAAATATTCCTGTCTATTCTATGTAAGGCAGGTGTTCCATTATTTTTGATGTGTTCCGGTGCTTTGCTGCTTGAAAAGCAACGGTCTGTATCGTCTCTTATGAAAAGAATCATAAAATATATCGCAATCCTGATCGGATTTACGCTACTATATTATCTGATGTTATGTATTGTGGAAAACTCGACTTTTGATCTGCGATGGATATTGCCCTATATGTATTCAAACAGGACGTTTGGTTATTCGGGGGCCTATTGGTTTTTATATGCGTATATTGGCTTTCTCGTTATTAGTCCCATGCTTTGCGCAATTGTCAATCATCTATCTGATGAACTTCTGTTGTATTTTCAATTTGTTATTGTTCTTATTTACTTCGCGATACCTTTGTTTGAAAGGGTATTTCAGGTGGGGCCGCTGGCGATTGATATACCCATACTTTACAGTGAATTTTGCATTTATCCGATGATAGGTTATTTGATAGACAAGGAGAAAATATTAAAGTCCAAACGTTCATTTATTATTCTAAATGTTCTTGGGATCATTATTATGGGCTTGAATATAATGGTAAGTTATAAAAGCATTTCTGCAAATGCATTTGACGAGTCAAAGTTATCCTATCTGGGTGTAATACTGTATGCGACGATTTTTGTCAATCTGAAGCATCTGGGGAGCGTTATTCAATCCGAATCGCTGAAAGGCGTTCTGCAAAAAGTAGGGCAGGTGGTATTGGGAATTTATTTATCCCATGTCTTTGTTTTGTATATGTTTGATGTGATCATTGCAAAATACAACATCTCTCTTTCTTATTGGATGTGTTTGGTGGAAACGGGTTTGGTTTTTCTTATCGGATGGATGTTGGCCACAGTGGTGGCATTTCTCCGCAAGGTCGTGAAGATTCGATAGGTTTTGCCCCCTTGCAACTTATCCAAATTGTGGTATAGTATCCAAAGAAATGAAACCGCACACAGGTGCCCATGGACGATGCCCGCTTTAGGCGCGCGTTGTCGGCATGGGAGAATAGGGAACTCGGTGAGAATCCGAGACGAAGCCGTCACTGTGTACCGGAGCGCTGCATAACCACCGGCCCGTCAGAGCGGACCCCGGGAAGGGTGCAGAGAGCGAAGAAGGAAGTCAGGAGACCTGCCTGTGTGGGAAACGTTTGTTGCCGCGGTCCTCGGCATTACGTTGGGTGATCCCTTTTGATTGCACAAATCAAAGGGTTGCCATAAATGGGCCGCAAAAGCGGTCTTTTTTATGTCGGCTTGCGCCGACGGAATCATTTTAAGAAAGGGATGAAAAGAATGAAGAAGAATTGGTTAAGTATGTTGCTTGTGCTTGCCATGACGGCATCTTTGTTTGCCGGCTGCGGAAATGCTGCAGACGAGACACAGGATGTTGCGCAGGAGAGCGGCGCGGCGACGACAGAGGAAGCACAGGAAGGAAACGACACGGCTTCTGCAGATGCAGCCATCACCGTGACGGACATGAGCGGAGCAACCATTACGCTCTCTGAGCCCGCAACGCGGATCGTTGCCCTGACGGCAGCGGATTGTGAGATCCTGTATGCGCTTGGTGCAGGGGATGCACTTGTCGGCCGCGGAGAGTATTGCGATTATCCGGCAGAGGTACTGGACGTGGAAGCTGTACAGTCCGGCGCGGACACCAATATTGAGCAGATCATCGCACTTGAGCCGCAGGTTGTGCTTATGGGCACCATGGCACAGACCGAGGAGCAGGTACAGGCTTTAAGAGATGCCGGGATTGAGGTTGTTGTCAGTGATGCACAGGATATCGAGGGTGTTTATACCGCCATTGAGATGATCGGTGCACTGATGGCAAAGGATGCCGAGGCTGAGGCGCTTGTAAGCAGCATGAAGGCTACTTTTGATGAGCTGGCAGAAAAGTCCACGGGTGACGGTTCCGAAACCGTATACTTTGAGGTTTCTCCGTTGGAGTATGGTCTGTGGGCAGCCGGCAGCGGCACCTTTATGGATGAGATCGCAACCATGCTCGGACTGACCAACGCCTTCGCAGATGTGGAAGGCTGGGGCGAGATCTCCGAGGAGCAGGTGATCGAGCGTGATCCGGATTATATCGTGACCATCAGCATGTACTTTGGCGAAGGTCCCACACCGGTAGAGGAGATCCTCTCCAGAAGCGGTTGGGAAAATGTAGCAGCCGTAGCCAATGAAAAGATCTTAAACCTGCAGGACAATGAGCTGTCCAGACCGGGTCCGAGACTTGCGGACGGCGCACAAATGTTGTACGATTTTGTATATGGCAGTGCGTCCGATGAGGCGCAGGAAGCCGAAGAGGCTGATGATGCGGCATAGGCGCGATCGCAGAGCCTGATGCGGTATCGATCCGCGAAATAAGACAGACAGGAGCGCAAAAATGAAAAGATCCGGCGGTTTTACAATACGAACCCGATTGATTTTGATGCTCCTTACTGTTGCGGTATTTTTATTATGTATGTGTGTCGGTAGTGTTACCATTCCGCTCGGGGAGACCGTGGAGGTCCTCCGCAATGCGGCGCGCGGACTTGCGCAGTCCGCGGAGGGTAACGCTGCCGATATTTTATTGTCCGTGCGCATCCCCCGCGTCTTATGTGTGGCGCTGGTGGGGGCGGCCCTGTCCATCAGCGGTGTAGTCATGCAGGGGTTGTTAAAAAATCCTTTGGCAGACGGCTCCACCATGGGTGTATCGGCGGCGGCAAGCCTGGGGGCGGTGGTTTCCATGGCATTCGGCATCACGCTTCCGGCGCTTCCTTTATCCGGCACCATGGGCATGGCGATCCTGTTTGCATTTTTATCGCTCCTGTTGATCCTTTCCCTGGCCTATCGACTGGATGCGTCGCTCTCGACGAATACGATCATCCTGATCGGTGTGATTTTTTCCATGTTTGTCAGTTCGATTTCGAATCTCATCATTACCTTTGCAGGGGAAAAGGTCAAGACCATTACGTTTTGGACGTTGGGATCTTTGCAGGGGAGCAGTTACAAAAATGCCTGGATTCTGTTTGTTTTTCTTGTGATCTGCGGGGGGATCATGCTGACGATGGCCGAGGAGCTTAATGCCTTTGCTGTGGGCGAGGATAATGCCAGGACCATCGGCGTTAACGTGCGCAGGGTCAAGCTTCTTGCACTTATCAGCGTCAGCATTTTGGTAGGCGTCTGCGTATCCATCGGCGGCAACATTGCTTTTGTCGGCCTGGCCACACCGCACATTCTGCGGCCTTTTACCGGCGCGAATCATAAACGACTGCTTCCGGCATCTTTATACGGTGGGGCGATCTTTTTGATGCTGGCGGACCTTGTGGGACGGGTGATCCTGCGCCCCAGGGAGCTTCCGATCGGCGTGGTGACCTCCATGGTGGGAACGCTGGTATTTTTGAGCGTCTTTTATAAGGGAAGAAAGGGGGCAAAAGAATGATCGAAGTGAAGGATCTGTCGGTTGCCTTCGGGGAGCGCAGCGTGTTGCGCTCGGTTTCTTTCCGTGTGGAGGACGATGACTGGCTCATGATCGTGGGGCCGAACGGCGCAGGGAAATCTACCATTGTAAACGCGCTTTCCAAAGGGGTATACTATCAGGGAGAGATCCGGGTGGACGGGCAGGATATTGCCGAGATGAAGCCCAGGGCGCTGGCGCACAAGATCGGCGTGCTCAGGCAGAGTCATTCGGTGGGATACGGGTTCCTCACGGAGGAAGTGATCCGCCTGGGATGCTACAGCCATCGCACCCTGTTTTCCGCGGGCGAAAAGGACAGTGAAAAATGTTTTCGCGAAGCGGTGGAAGCGACGGGGATGGAGCCGTATCTCGCACAGCCCGTGACCACGCTTTCCGGAGGTGAGATGCAAAGAGCATTCCTTGCGCAACTTTTTGCGCAGGATCCGGAGATGCTGATTTTGGATGAGCCGACGAATCATCTGGATCTGCGCTACCAAAAGCAGATCTTTGCCCTGGTGGAGGCGTGGCGCAAGAAAAAGAAAGGCGCCGTGATCTCCGTGGTTCATGATCTCAGCATGGCGCGGTTGTACGGGACGAAAGTCCTTTTGTTGGACGCCGGGCAAGTGGTTGCCTGCGGAGAAAAGGAAGAGGTGCTCGCTCCGCAGTATATCAATCGGGTCTACGATATGGACGTGGGCGCCTGGATGCGTAATCTTTATGAAATCTGGAAAGAAGGGGAATAACGATGGATCAGTTACAAACGTTGCAGCATTGGGTGGATGAAAGTCAAAGGATCGTATTTTTCGGTGGGGCCGGCGTGTCCACGGAGAGTGGGATCCCGGATTTTCGAAGCGTGGACGGATTGTACAATCAAAAATATGACTATCCGCCGGAGACGATCTTGAGTCATACGTTTTTTATGAAAAAACCGGACGAGTTTTACCGTTTCTATCGCGACAAGATGCTGTGCCTGGACGCGGAGCCCAATACGGCGCACAAGCAGCTTGCGCGGCTGGAGGAAGTCGGGAAACTCACGGCGGTGGTGACGCAAAATATTGACGGGCTGCATCAGGCAGCCGGGAGCAAGCGGGTGTATGAACTGCACGGTAGCGTCCTTCGTAATTATTGCATGCAGTGTGGGAAGCCCTATGCTGTGGAGGATATCGTAAACGGCAGCGGCATTCCGAAGTGCGCCTGCGGCGGTATGATCAAGCCGGATGTGGTGCTTTACGAGGAGGGGCTCGATGATGGCGTGATCTCGGGCGCGGTGCAGGCGATCCGCGAGGCGGACATGCTGATCATCGCGGGGACGTCTTTGGTGGTCTATCCGGCAGCGGGACTTGTGAACTACTATCGCGGCAACCGTCTGGTGATCATCAATCGAAGTATCACGCCGATGGATCAGGATGCGGATCTTGTGATCTCCGGGAGCGTGGGAGAAGTGCTGGGGAGTCTTCGGATCTAAAATGAGACATATGCGGGGATTTGAGATGATGAAAAAACAAAGACTTTTTTACGGAGCGATGATACTGATGGCTGGATTATTGGCGGGATGCGCAGGAGCATCTTCTGAGCAAAATAACGTCGATCTCTCGACAGCAGCGGCGCCGGACGTGGAGGTAGAGGCGCTGTCCGGGATCCCGGAGGACTTTATGACCGGTGCGGACCTTTCTTCCTATATCGCAGAGAAGGAAAGCGGCGTAACGTACTATGATTTTGAGGGGAATGCGCTGGATGATGCGGGATTTTTCAAGCTTCTGGCAGACGGTGGCGTGAACTATGTGCGTATTCGTTTGTGGAATGACCCCACGGATGACAAGGGGCATACCTACGGCGGAGGACATTGTGATCTGGATACGGTCACGGAGCTCGGGAAGCTTGCCACACAAGCCGGCATGAAGGTGCTTCTTGATTTTCATTACTCCGATTTTTGGGCAGATCCCGGCAAGCAAAAGGCGCCGAAGGCGTGGGACGGCATGGCGCACGAAGACATGGCGCAGGCGCTGTATGATTTTACAAAGGAATCCCTGCAGCATCTGCTTGCGGAAGGCGTGGACGTAGGGATGGTCCAGATCGGAAATGAGATCACCAACGGCCTTTGCGGGACGAGCTATCACCATCTGATGACGGAGCTTTTAAGCGCCGGCAGCAAGGCGGTGCGGGAAGTGGCCGCAGAGGAAGAGCGGGAGATTTTGATCGCGGTGCACTATACGAATCCCGAAGAGGAAAACTACGGAGAATATGCGGATTATCTGGACCGTTACGGCGTGGACTATGATGTTTTTGCATCCTCCTACTATCCTTACTGGCACGGCACGCTTGAGAATCTCACGGCGCAGCTTGCCCTGGTGGCGGACACCTACGGCAAAAAGGTCATGGTTGCGGAGACGTCTTATGTGCATACTCTGACGGACTATGACGGGGCTGCCAATACGGAGAGCGCGGAAAAGGGCTTTGATACCTTTGATTATGATATATCCGCGCAGGGACAGATCGATGAAGTGCGCGCCGTGATGCAGGCAGTACTTGCCGTGGGTGAGGCGGGTATCGGCGTATGCTATTGGGAGCCGGCATGGATCCCGGTCAGTGTCTATGATGAGACGAGCGCGGACGCGGCGCAGGTATTTGCGCACAATCAGGAGATCTGGGAGACGATCGGATCCGGTTGGGCGACGTCCTATGCAGGAGCGTATGATAAGGATGCTGCGCTCTATTACGGTGGCAGCGCTGTGGATAACGAGGCGTGGTTTACGGCAGACGGACATCCCCTGTCTTCCGTGAATACCTATAAGTACATTCGCGAGGGCGCAACCCTGGGCGAAGGCTACAGCCGCATGGAGGCAGAACCCGTGCCGGAGGTGGAGGAGGTCTCCTCCGATCTGCCGGGAGGAGCGGTGAATCTTCTTGCCAACCCCGGATTTGAGGAGGAAACGGCGTGGGAGATCCATAACCTTACAGGAGAGGCCTGCGCCATTGAGGATGATACCAACAACGTATTAAATGGGGAATACTGCCTGAAATTCTGGGACAATGTGGATTTCACCTTCATTGTGACGCAAACGGTTACGCTGGATGCCGGCACCTATCATTACGGCGGCTGGTTTGAAGGCGGCGATTGCGGTGACAGCGCGCGGCTTGCCTTGTTTGCAACGACGGGAGAAGTGACGGATAACATAGACGAAGCGGAGTACACGGCAGACACGACAGCACAGGGCTGGCGGACTTGGGACAACCCGGAACTTCTCATGGAGATCGTAGAGGACGTCACGGAAGTAACGGTCGGTGTGTTTGTACAGGCTCCTGCCGGCGGGTGGGGCGCTTTTGATGATCTGTATTTGTACAAAGAATAGAGAAAAAGCCCTTGAAAACACGCGGAAAATATGATATTATACCGATTCGTGATATATATTTTTATCCTTGCTCCCTTCCTGAAAGGGGGCCATCAGACCATAAGGAGGTACGATAAGCATGAACAAGTATGAATTGGCAGTTGTTCTGAATGCGAAGATCGAAGACGAAGCCAGAGAAGCAACCTTGGAAAAGGTAAAGGATCTGGTTGCCCGTTTCGGCGGTACCATCTCTGACATCGAGGAGGCAGGCAAGAAGAAGCTTGCTTACGAGATCCAGAAGATGCCGGAAGGGTATTACTACTTCGTTCACTTCGAGGCAGAGTCCACAGCTCCCGCTGAGATCGAGAGCCGTATGCGCATCATGGACAACGTTCTCAGATATTTGTGCGTAAGTCAGGACGCATAAATAACAGAAAGGAAAAGGAAGTATGAATAAAGTAATATTGATGGGGCGGTTAACGAGAGATCCGGATGTTCGGTATTCTCAGGGCGAGAATCCCATGGCGGTTGCAAGATATTCGATCGCGGTGGATCGCCGTGTAAAGAGAGAAGGCAGACCGGATGCGGACTTCATTAACTGTGTGTCGTTCGGAAAGCAGGGCGAATTCGTTGAGAAATACCTTCGCAAGGGAACGAAGGTGGTTGTAGAAGGCGAGCTGCAGAATGACAATTATACCAATAAGGACGGCAATATGGTTTATGGCATGCAAGTAGCCGTAAGCAATGTGGAATTTGCCGAGAGCAAGAAAGCATCCGATGAGAATGCCGGCGGTGTTGGCTCCTTCGGCGCAGGCGCAGGCAATGCTGCACCCAGCGATGGTTTTATCAACATTCCGGACTCTGTGGATGATGAACTTCCCTTTGAATAGGGAGCGTGAAACCTACAGGAGGTAGAAAAATGGCTTATGATAAAGCAGGCAGACCCGATTCTCCGATGAAGAGAAAAGGCGGACGCAGAAGAAAAAAAGTTTGCGTATTCTGCGGTAAAGACAATGTGATCGATTACAAGGATACCGCAAAGCTTAGAAAGTATGTTTCCGAGAGAGGCAAGATCCTCCCGAGAAGAATCACAGGAAACTGCGCAAAGCACCAGAGAGAGATGACCGTTGCCATCAAGAGAGCACGTCACCTGGCACTGATGCCCTACGTACAGGACTAGGCTCTGTATAGCGATGAAGCACCGTAAACGAGAGAGATCGTTTGTATAGGTAGGAGGACAGAGGCCAAGCCACAGGGATGACCGGTGGCGGGGCCGCTGTCCTTTTTTATCAGGGGGGGAAGACAGATGAGAGAAGATACGATTTATGCATCCGGCCGGATTAGGGGATGCGGGTCCATATTGTTATTTATTCATTTGGTTGTAGGAATTTTAATGATTATATTCGGAGCCTACCAGTGCTTTATTATAGGGAATTATTCGGGGAGTATTCTTGGCGCGATGCCGGGGATTGCAATGGCCATTGGTGGACTTGTTTTCATTTTTTTCGGTTATGTAATGTATGTTATTTTACATTCGATAGCGACCGTGATTGAAAACACGGATAAAACATCTGTTGTTATGGCATTAAATGACATCAATGAGACTTTGGCAAAGTTGAAAACAGGCGCAAAAGATGAAAAGGATGCGCTTATTGAGCAGGCTGTGAAGACTGTTGCCGAAATGCAGGATAAACAGTAATTTTTAATATAAAGAATAATTAAAATATTTAGGAGAATGAAAATGTTAGAAACGATAGCAAATATCAATGACGTGGTCAACGGCCTCGTATGGGGATGGCCGGCCCTGATCCTTTTGGCATTCGTCGGCGTACTCATGACCATTCTTACCAAATTCTTTCAGGTAAGCCACATTCCCCATTGGATGCACAACACCATCGGTGCGATCTTTAAGGATAAGCACGTGGTGAAGCATACGGATGACAAATCCATTTCTCAGTTCCAGTCCTTGTGTACCGCGCTGGCGGCAACGGTGGGAACCGGCAATATCGTCGGCGTCTCCGGCGCCATTCTTGTGGGCGGACCGGGCGCTGTTTTCTGGATGTGGATCATTGCCTTCTTTGGGATGATGACCAATTTTTCGGAGAACGTGCTGGGTATTTATTACCGCAGAAAAAATGACCGGGGCGAATGGTCCGGCGGTGCAATGTATTACCTTCGCGACGGCCTTGGCGCCAAGAAGGGATGCAAGCAGATCGGTATGATCCTTGCGGTTCTTTTTTCTGTTTTCTGCGTGATCGCATCCTTCGGTATCGGGAATATGACGCAGGTGAATTCCATTTCCGGCAATATGGAGTCCGTATTCGGGATCCCCACGTGGGTAACGGGTATCGTGATCCTGGCGATCGCAGCGCTGGTTATCATTGGTGGATTAAAGCGTATTGCGGCCGTAACGGAGAGAATCGTGCCGTTTATGGTGGTTTTATATATGCTGGGAACCATCGTGATCTTCTTTATGAACATCACCACGATCCCCGCGGTTATTGTTGCGATCTTTAAGGGCGCGTTTGCCATGCAGGCCGTGGGCGGCGGTATCGTCGGTTCCGGTATCAAGCTTGCCGTTGAGCAGGGTATGAAGCGTGGTGTTTTCTCCAATGAGGCAGGTCTCGGTTCTTCGGTTATGGTGCATTCCAATTCCAACGTTCGCGAGCCGGTGCGCCAGGGTATGTGGGGCATCTTTGAGGTGTTTGCGGACACGATCATCGTGTGTACGTTAACGGCAGTTTCCGTTCTTTCTTCCGGGATCATCGATCTTAATACCGGTGCGGTGGTGGCAGAGTACGAAGGGATCACCAAGGCACAGGTGATGAGCCAGGTATTTACCAATCATTTCGGGTTTGTCGGCGGTGCATTTGTGGCGATCGCCATCATGCTTTTTGCTTTCTCCACGACGCTTGGATGGAGCCATTACGGCAGCAAGGCATTTGAGTTCCTTTTCGGCACCAAGGCAACCATCGGTTATAAGATTGTTTTCGTGATTGCGATCTATGGCGGCGCCGTGATGGGAGACAATCTGGCTTGGGATCTTTCCGATACGTTTAACGGTATGATGATGATCCCGAACTTGATCGGTGTACTTGTTCTTGCACCGGAGGTAGTGAAGATCACGTCGAACTATGTGGACAGAAAACTAAAGGGCAAGAATGTGGAGCCCATGATGTCCCACTGGCCGGACATTCAGGAGGAGCACGCCAAGGAAGTACGCGGCGGCGCGGAATAAATCGCAAAAGGGGTTTGAAAGGGGGAACCTATGGCAGAGTTAAAATGCCCGCATTGCGGACAGGCATTTACGGTGGATGATACGGAGCTAAGCTCCATTGTGCAGCAAATCCGTGACAGTGAGTTTGAAAAGGACCTGCACAAGCGTGTGGCAGAGCTGGAGGAGAAGCATGCGCTGGAGATGTCCGCGCAAAAGAATGAGATCACGCTTGCCACCAAGGATGCTTACGAAAAGGAGATTCAAAAGCTCAAGGATGCGTTAAGCGAGGAAAAAGGCAGGACCATGAACCTGCAGGCAAAGCTTGACAAGTCTGAGGACGCCAAGACCATTGCCGTGATGACGGCGGTGAAGGCGGCTGAGGACGAGAAGCGCGATCTGGAGCGGGAAATGGCGGCGCAAAAGCAGGCGCTTGAGCAGAATCTCAGGGCGGAAAAGGACAAGAACGGGACGCTTTTGGCGGAAAAGGACGAGCAGATCCGTCTGCTTCGTGACATGAAGACGCGGATGTCCACCAAGATGGTGGGTGAGACGTTGGAGCGCCACTGCGAGGATGAATTTAACCGGATCCGCCCGGCGGCTTTTCCCAATGCGTATTTTGAAAAAGATAACGATGCCCGCAGCGGTAGCAAGGGTGACTACATCTTCCGTGAGGAGGATGAGGACGGCAATGAGATCATTTCCATCATGTTTGAGATGAAAAACGAGATGGAAACGACGGCCACCAAGCACAAGAACGAAGATTTTTTTAAAGAGCTCGACAAGGACCGCAAGGAGAAAAACTGCGAGTATGCGGTGTTGGTATCGCTTTTGGAAGCGGACAGCGACCTGTATAATGCCGGCATCGTGGATGTGTCCTATCGTTATGAAAAGATGTATGTGGTGCGCCCCCAGTGCTTTATCCCCATGATCACGCTGCTGCGCAATGCCGCCATGAATGCTCTGACCTACAAGCAGGAGCTGGCGGAGGTGCGCAATCAGGACATCGATATCTCCAATTTTGAAGACAAGCTCTTGAAATTCAAGGACGAATTCGGCAAAAACTATGTTAGGGCGCATGATCATTTTGATAAAGCCATCGAGGAGATCGACAAGACGATCCAGCATCTCGAAAAGGTGAAAAAAGAACTGCTCGGTTCGGATAATCAGCTGCGGCTCGCCAACAATAAGGTGGAGGATATCAGCGTCAAGAAGCTGACCCGCGGTAATCCTACCATGCAGGCAAAGTTTGAGGCGGCAAAGAAGTCATGAGTTATATTACCACCGTTTCCGGAAAGCATTTTGACCCCGTGCATCCGCAGGAGGAGCTGATCGAGGCGTATGATATCGCGCACTCGCTGTCGCTTGTCTGCCGGGGCAACGGACATTGCAGGTTTTTTTATTCCGTGGCACAGCATTGCCTGGCTTGCGCAAAGGAGGCCGAGGCGCGGGGCGAGACGGATCGCGTGATCCTCGGATGCCTTTTGCATGATGCAAGCGAGGCCTATCTGTCGGACGTGACCCGCCCGATCAAGCAGGAATTAAAAGAATACCTGCGGGTTGAGGATGTGCTTCAGGATCTGATCTGGGCGCATTTTCTCGGGACGGCGCCGACCGCCAAGGAGCGGGAAAAGATCTTTGCTATCGATGATCTTATGCTGTCCTTGGAATTTCACCAGATCATGTTTGAGGACGTCAACGAAGATTA
>CAJOPA010000022.1 GCA_905236235.1 uncultured Eubacterium sp.
AAGCGCATCAAAGACGGCAGGAATGCGTGGATGTTTTTGGATGCTTTAAACTGTGAGGGCGGCTGTCTGCACGGTACGGGGATCGATCCCGCCAATTATGAGAACGAGGATGTGGACGAGGCGATCTGGAGGATCAAGAAAGCTTCCATGAACACGCGCAAGTCCTCCGCCTGGGACAAGGATCTGACGCCGAAGAAGCGACTGGATAATCTCAATCGTCAGTTTGCCAATCTCAATCTGCAGGATTTTGTACGCCATTATACCGACAAGAGCAAGCAATGTTCTTACATCAGTCCCTCAGAGCAGGAACTGCAGGCATGTTTTGTTTCGATGTTAAAGGAAACGCTGGAGAAGCAGAATATCAATTGCGGAAGTTGTGGTTACAAGGACTGCCATGAGATGGCCGCGTCCGTGATGAACGGATTTAACCACAAGGAAAACTGCGTTTACTACGCCAAGGAAATGGTGGCTATTGAGATGGAAAAGAACCGGCAGCTTGCCGAGGATCTCAATGCCTCCAATGAGAATATCCGCAAGCAAAAAGAGGAGATCATCGGACAGATCAATGAGAGCTTTGAAGTCCTGGATTCCTCCATTCGCGAGATCGAGACGGGCAGTGAAAAGAACACGGAGGAGGCAGGTGCCATTGCATCCGCGATGACGGATGTGGAGGACTTCACCGGGCGCTTAAAGAGCCTGTTGGAGGAGATCTCCGTCTACCTTGGCAATCTCGAGGCCAACAACCAGGATGTCATCTCCATTTCCAGCCAGACGAACCTCCTGGCGCTTAATGCTTCCATCGAGGCGGCCAGAGCCGGAGAGGCCGGTAAAGGCTTTGCTGTTGTTGCGGATGAGATCAAGAATCTTGCGGCCAATTCCAAGACGACCGCAGATGATTCCAATAAGAACAATGCGGACATCCATAATGTGGTGGATAAGCTGTTGAGTGAGACGGATAAGCTCGTAGAGATCATCGGAGAAGTCAATAAACGTACGGAATCATTGGCAGCGTCCTCACAGCAGTCGACCGCATCGATCGGTACCGTAAACGGCATCTCCAATGATGTGCAGCAAAAGCTGTCGGAACTCTTATCGCAATAGATCGGGAAACGGCATCAGGACCAGAACTGCGTCAGCGCCTGCATAAAATCCTTTTTGCGATTGCGGCTGATGATCAGTTCGTCCTTGTGCACGATGGCGATATTGTCTTTGATCCCTTCCACATAACCGAGGTGAATGAGGTAGCCCTTATTACCGCGGAAAAAGTGGAAGGGATTTAATTTTTCTTCCATTTCCCGCATGGTACCGGAGACCTCATAGGTGTCGGACACCGTGTGGATGATCAGTATGTGACTGCGGCTTTCCACGTAGCAGATATCATTGATCTTTAAACGTAGGGATCCGCCCTTGACCGGAATGGTCAAGGTAGGTTCCTCTTTTTGATCAAGACGAAGAAGCGCCTTCGAGAGAACCTGTTCGAAAGCAAAGTAGGATAAGGGTTTTAAAACATAGTCCAGGGCATCCACGGCATAGCCCTTGATGGCATATTGCGCGAGGTTGGTGATAAAGATGATGGTGACCCGGGTGTCGGTCTTGCGGATCTCCTCCGCGGCGGACATACCGTCAATGAATTGCATCTCCACATCCATCAGGATAATGTCATAGATGGGGCGGTAGTGGTGCACGATGGCATCACCGTCGTTAAAACAGGAGATCTCAAAGACTTCCCCGGTTTCTTCTTCGAAACGCTTCAGATAGGAAGTCAGGATCTGTACATAGTCTTGTTCGTCTTCCACGATGGCAATGCGGATCATGCGGACACCTCGGTAATCATAAAGATGGTTCTATTATACCACGGTATCCGAAGACGGAAAGATAACTTTGTTGACGAAAAAGAAGATCACCATGGATACACCGCCGTTTAACACCGTGGTTCCGATGTTGTAGATCCAGTCCGGCACCAGAAGTCCCGCAACGGCGATCCATATGCAATTGATGGAATTCACGATGCAGGTGATGATGCAAAAAGCGACCACATACCAGGCGATCTGCTTGCCGGTGTTGCCGTGACTGCGAAAGACAAAGAGCTTTTGGATGGGAAAATTGATGCATTCCCCCACGATCATGGCGACCATGTAAGCGGTAAAGTAAGCAAGTCCGCCATGCGCCTGATCGTATCCCAAAATATTCCACGCAAAGGTTTCGCCAAAGAGCGTGATCGGGATATTTGGCCAGCCAAAGGCGGTGTCGCCCAGGGACGCAAAGGCGTAGGGTAAAAACTGCAGCATAAAATATTTCAGTACCGTAACCAGATTGCTGACGATGACAAACAGTCCGCCTTCGCGGATCCATTTGGCGAGCTTGGGATGGTTTGCGGCAAAATTTGTCCAAAAATGCATGATGTCGTATACTCCTTATTTTCTGATGAAGGTTGCTTTGAGGAAATGACCGCATCCTTTGATGCGATGGCCGTTTGCCATTTCCGTAAGCGCCTCGGCCATTTCCGTGGTGATCATGCCG
>CAJOPA010000023.1 GCA_905236235.1 uncultured Eubacterium sp.
GAAACAGTCGAAACGCCGCAAGTAAGACCGGATAAGTCTGCATAAATCCCGAGATCCCGCAGTCACCCGCAAGATATCCTTTTTCTGACAAAAAATCCGCCGAAAGTGCAAATCGCCGATCATAGATAAAAGGAAGCCAGCTGCAAACACCCAGAGCCATCCCCGTGGTGTCGGGGCTCCCCATCGAAAATATCGCATCTCCGTATACTTTTTTCGGAAGGATCTTTCCGCACAGATATTTACATTCCGCCAAAACATGCGCCAATGCGTTTTTATTTTCTTCTTTTGCAAATGCCTCTTTGACCGTCTGCAGACGTTTGCGTATGGGTTTGTTTTTGGCCTTGCTTTTTTTACTTTTTTGATCCCTTTTTTTGTCCCGATGCGTATCCTGATCCCCGGTCCCGGGGATGTCTTGTGACGCATGATCGTCTCCGCGCGCATCCGTCCCCGTCGGTGCATCCGCAACGGGGGGCGCATCGGTCTTTGGAGCATATGTCGTACCGGGCGCTGTATCCGTCACTGTATCCGCAGCCTTTTTATGCGCTTTGTTCTTTGATTTTAAAGATCTCGGATAGCATTTGATCCCGCAAATCTTTAACGCAAGATCCCCCTCTTTACTGTCATAACGAACCATCAGATGCACAAGCCCCAACAGGTATCGCACATCTGCGCTTGCGCAAAAAGAAGTCTCCTCCTGTTCAAAACGTGTGTCTCCCTGCATGGTCACCTTGTAACGAAAGGGTGCAAAAAGGATCAACAACAATAGCAAAACAATGCATAACAGAATGCATAGAACCGTGATGCCGATGATTTTTAAAACCAGGATCCCCATATCCCAACCTACCTCATCCTAATTGTCAGGAACTCCAGGTGTGGTCTTTCCGACGTTTCAAATATTCCGCATGTGCTTTTTCAAGAATCGCCTTTTCATTGGGAAACTTCAACAAATGAATGGCTTCATGAAACTTATAATAACCGGAATCCTCAAAATACTCTTCTTTTTGTGGCTTGCTGTAATAACTCTCGGAGCGCATAAGATACCAATGCACGCGTTTGTGAATGGTATCTCCTCCGCCGTGAAATTCATATTCCGTACTGCCGAGATAGCATACTACCCTCGCTTTGGCGCCGCTTTCTTCCAACACTTCCCGCAAGGCTGTCTCTTCCTGTGTCTCGCCCTCTTCCATGGTTCCCTTGGGCAACACCCAGCCTTCATATCGATTCCGGTAATTTTTGTATAAAACCAGAATCTTTCCCCGATAGATTACCACACCGCCACAACTGACCGCTTCTGTCATATCTCATCCTCCCGATGTGGTGCTTACTTAAATTTTAGTATACCTCTTTTTGGCTTTCGGTGCAATGAAGTTAATCACGATGGAAATACGCATCAAAAATGTCCTGCGCGATGGGAAGCGCATAGGTGGCACCACCACCCGCACGCTCTACCAAAACCACAACCACGAGGTCCTCGTAGCCCTCCTTTTCGGCATAGCCGACAAACCATGCATGCGTCTCATCCGACCCCGTCGTGATCTCCGCCGTACCGGTCTTGCCGTAGGCGGTATAATCACGGTCATATAAAGCCGATGCACCCCCGCCATCCACGACGGCGCGCATGTATTCCTGCAGTTTTTTGGCTGTCTCGGCATCAAACAGATTGCCGTAAACGGTGGAGGAAAAACGCCGGATCACCGACCCGTCCACGCTTTCCACGTGATCAAGCGCATACGGCGTCATCAGTACGCCATCATTGGCGATCGCACAGGTGATTAACGCCATATGGTAAGGCGTCACCAGCGTACTTCCCTGTCCGAAAGCGGTCTGCATGATCTCAAAGGTACCGGAATCCCCGTTTAAAACAAATTGACTCTGCGTAGCACCGTAGGCGCCGGGTAACGACGTATTAAACAAAGCTTCCGTACAAACCTGTCCATACAGGTCCATATCCAATTCCAGTCCAATGGACGCAAAGGCGCAATTGCAGGAATTTTGCACGGCAGCGGTAAGATCCTCCTCACCATGCACCGAATCATGCGCACAGGTCACCGTATATTCGCCCTCGGAAAAACTACCCTCACATAAAAAGTGAAATTGGGAATCATCAAGATTATGCTGCTTTAAATAGGCAGCGGCGGTCAAAAGCTTAAAGGTCGATCCCGGAGGATAAAGCCCCTGGGTCACACGGTTTAAAAGCACGGTTGACTCGGAATCTTCCGCCGTGATCTCCTCCCAGATGTCACCGATGCTGTTGGGATCAAAATCGGGTTTGGAAACCATGCAAAGGATCTTTCCCGTAGAAGGCTCGATGGCGATAACTGCCCCGTCATAATCTCCAAGCCCTTCATAAGCAAGCGTTTGCAACTCATGGTCTAACGTCGTGACAACGGTATCCCCCGCGCTTCTCTCATTCGAAAACTGATTCTTTAGCACGGACAGGAAGAAGGCATGGGATCGCAGCATATAAAAATTGGCTTGGCTCTCGATCCCCGTCCGTCCGTTGATACTGTAGCCCACGGCATGAGCATACATCCTGCCGTAGGGATAGATGCGAGTTATGCTTCCGTCCTCGTTTTCGACGCTGTAGGCAAGGACCGTACCGTCACTTGCGGTGATACTGCCGCGAAGAACGGTTTCCGACAAAAGATCCGTTCGTTTATTGTAGGAATTGTTGATCACGGTCTCGCTTTGAAAGATCATAAAATACGCAAAATAAACGATCATCGCGAGAAAAAGCGCCGTAAACGCATAGGTGATCACCGTGAATTCATGATTCTTCTTCGAAGGTTTCGTATTCTTCTTCAAAAACAGTTTTTCGAGATTCTTTTTCAATAACCTGTCCCTCGTTTTCCAGATGCAGATATAAACCGATGATGATATTAAAGATCAAAAACGTTGCCAGTAGGGAACTTCCTCCGTAACTGACAAACGGAAGCGTCACCCCCGTCGACGGGATGAATTTGAGATTCCCTCCCACCGACAAAAAGATCTGCGACAGATAAAGCGTACCGAGTCCCAGAGCGATCAGTCGGTAGAACATATGCTTCATCCGCATGGCAACATTGATAAAAATATAGAAACTGCTGAGTAATACCATAAGCAGCGCCATACCGAAAAAGGCGCCGTATTCTTCACAGATCGCCGAGAAAATAAAGTCCTGTACGACCACCGGAATGGAGGTGGGATTGCCTTTGCCCAGGCCCAAACCAAACCATCCGCCCGTACCGATGGCAAATAAAGATTGTGCCACCTGATAACCCGCATTGTCGATCACCGAGAACGGATCCATCCACGCGATCACGCGGGTGCGCACATGGGAAAACAGTTGGTAGGCGCTCCATCCTGCGATCGCGCCGAGAAACAATCCCAAAAGTACATAGATGCGATTGCGGGTGGCACCGTAGATCATAACCAGATAGACCACAAAGAACAAAAGTGCCGCGCCCAGATCCGTGGATGCCACAAGAAGGATCACATGCGCCGCAGCGACCACGGATACCAGGAATAGTTCGCGAAAACTTTCCGCCCTTTCAAGTGCCGCGGCCAGATAAAATACATACAGGATCTTTACGAACTCCGACGGCTGAACGGAAATACCAAAGATCGTAAAGGATAATTTTGCACCGAAACTCACCGTTCCGATGATGCAGACCAAAATCAGAAGCAAAAGCCCCAAGCCCGCAAAGTAGATCTCGAGCTTTTTTAAATATCTGAACTTATCTATGAACCGGGGGATCAGCAGGCAGACAAAAAACGATCCCATCCCGATCACCATCTGCTTGAAACCCTTCGCAGAATCCAGGCGCATGACAAAAATAAAACCGATCACGAGACACATCGCCATGTTATTGACAATAAGCGACGGCGCCTTGGGATAGAACAGCCTGTAGCATATGAAAAACAAAAGAAAGAAAATGACCTGTACCCCATAATAGAACAAGTATTTCTGATCTTCATAACAAAAATACAACGCGGCATATCCGAGAAAATGGATGCCGAAAATATCGATCCTTTGCAGGATCGCCAGGCTCTTTCTTTTGCCCTGTGCATTTTTATTGGTCAACTGACCGAAGCAGCGAAACGTATACAGAATGAACAAAAAGATCGTTGCATACTTGGCTGCCTGGATCGCAATATTCTCCATACTTACTCTACGCCCCTTTTGAAATGTCCGTAGGTCACTTCTCTTTTATCTTCTTTCGCAATCCCCTGTCCCGCAAGTGCGCCCAAAACCCGGTGCATAGCCGCATGCGTCTCCTCTGCGTTTTCCACGGTAAAATCCATACGAAAGCTTCTGATCGGCAAACGCAATACCTCCTCCATCCGTCCGGAAAGGTCGGTCGGCAACGAATTATAGATCCGATTCGCGCAGATATCGCAAAACGTCTTTACAATAAACTGCTTTTTCATGCGATCGGACAACATGAGCTCTTTCTTTTTGTCCTCCTTATGCGCAAGATCGCATTTGCATGCATCAAATGCATTGCGATACACACAGGAAACCGTTGTCATCAAGGGATAATACCCATACAGGATCATCTCCGTGTTATGCGGAT
This sequence comes from uncultured Eubacterium sp., assembly GCA_905236235.1. Taxonomy (GTDB): domain Bacteria; phylum Bacillota; class Clostridia; order Lachnospirales; family Lachnospiraceae; genus RUG14243. The sequence goes on from CAJOPA010000023.1 coordinate 4,557, forward strand.
CACGATTCCTGATCTCCTGTACATTTAATTCGAGTGGCACGGTATTACCAAGCGCATGCATCGAAGAAAGAGCCGCAACCGCCGCGTCATTAAACGCATACATATTGGCATCCGTTGTAAAGGAAAGATCATAAGCATTACAAAATGCGATCTCATCAAACGAACGCACAAGCAGACCGTCCAACTGCCGAAGCATGGCTATCATCTCTTTGTAGGATTCCCATTCTTTATCACGGAAAAGAACAGGAAGTGCCAAAAAGACCAGCTTACCTGCGGATCGCACTTTAATTACGGCATCAGAAAAACTCTCCCCGGTAAAACCGTGGCAATCCAGGATCACCCCGTTTACCTCGGGATAACCAAGCACGGCCGTAAGCTGCTCTTTGGAAAAAACGAGTACCCGAAGCGCGATCTCCTGCGGCACCTGATAGTAAGACACCGGAGAAAGCATCCGCTCCGGGAAAATATCCTCCTTCGTCCTTGCCTGTCCATAGGTTCTAAAATACATCTGTATCGCATCCCGTCGCAGATCCTTGATGTCTTTGACGGACAAAAAGATATCGGGATCCGCCTCCACGGTGATCTTTGCAGCCACAAAGGGCGTATTGCCGAGCTGCCCGAGCTTTTCCTTGATCTGCTTAACGGATGTCGGAGACTGCATGGCTCTTGCAACACGTTTCCCGTAGACCGTCACGTTCTTCGTCCCGCACGCAAGCGTTAACTCCATCTCCTCACCGACCATGAACCGGGCAGACAACAACACGGAGACCTTCGGCTCTCCCGCAAAGGCATCCGACAGGAATACCTTCGTGTCCTCCGATTGTTTTGCATGCTCATGACTTGGTTTTTCCCAGGAGATCATCTGTGACTTCCTGCCTGTGATATAGCCGTCGGTAAACCCGCTGCGATTCCCCAGCGCAAGAAGCGTATCATAAAGCCGATCCCTGTCTTTTAAGGCAGTGCCTTCCAAGATACTGTCTAAGACGCTTCGATAAACCGAGGTCACACCGGCCGCATAGATCGGTGATTTCATCCGTCCTTCGATCTTAAAACAGGAAACGCCTGCATCACAAAGCGCCTTCATATGATCGAGCAGGCACAGGTCCTTTAGGCTTAAAGGATAGCCTCGCCTGATCTTTTCCTCTCCCAGATAAACGGTATAGGGCAATCGGCAGGGCTGCGCACAGCGTCCGCGATTGCCGCTCCTGCCGCCTAAAATGCTACTGAACAAACATTGTCCGGAGACACAGTAGCAAAGCGCCCCATGGATAAATACCTCCGTCGCGATCCCGCTCTCTTCACAGGCTTTTTGAATCTCCTTAAGTGTCAATTCTCTGGGTAGGACCACCTGATCAAAGCCAAGCTCTTTAAGATAAGCGGCGCCTCCGCTTCCCATGACACTCATTTGCGTACTGGCATGAAGGGACAGCTTGGGGAATACCTCATGAAGAACCTTTGCCACACCGAGATCCTGGACGATCACCGCCTGCAATCCTTCCAGATAGTAAGGCGTGATAAAATCGATCAATTCCTCCGTGATCTCGCGATCTTTGCAAAGGATATTAACCGTCAGATAGAACTCCTTCTCCATCACATGCGCTATATCAATGGCTTTTAAGATCTCTTCATGGGAAAAATTACCGGCATAAGCTCTGGCATTTAAAACCGAGCCGCCGGCATAAACCGCATCGGCTCCTGCATGAAGTACCCGGCAGAAGGTTTCAAAATTGCCCGCCGGCGCCAAAAGTTTTGGTTTCTTTTCCATCCCGTAGTCCCGTAAAAAAATGTAGGATGTCCGCTCGGGAACATCCTAAAACATTTTATATATCATTCCTGTTGCCTTCCAGCTTCGCTTTCTCGATGTGAAGCTGCTTGTTTTCCTCTTCAAGGTCGACGATGTTCTTTTCCAGGCCTTCCTGCTTGATCTGGTTGGCGATCACTTCATGTCGAAGCTCGTAGATTTCCTTCTCCTTGGAAGCGATGTCTTCCTCGTATTTCTCCACCAGTTCCTTTGCCTTGAAATAATCATCCGCAATATTCAACTCCAAAAGCACGGACTGCATCTCCTTGGGCATGCGCTTCATGGCTTCCGTTTCCTGACACTCCGCAATCTTGCTGTTGATATAAGCTGCAACTCTCTGCAGATATTCCTTACTCTCATAACCGGCAAGGGTATAGACCTTACCGTTGATTACAACATCAGCACTGGCTTTCTCCGACATAAGAAACCCCTTTCCTGCATTTTCATTCACTCCATCATTATACATTTTCCCGTTAGCAAAGTAAAGCGTCCGCATCAGGAAACAGGCATCACCCGACCAAAATGACGATAGGTTTTCTCGGTGATCTCTCTTCCGCGCGGTGTACGGTTAATATATCCGTTTTTTACGAGGTACGGCTCATACACATCCACAAGCGTACCGACATCCTCACCGATCGCAGCCGCCACGGCTTCCGGGCCCACCGGGCCACCGGCAAATTTGTCCATGATGGCCATAAGAATGGATCGGTCGTTGGCATCCAAACCATCCGGATCCACATCCAAAAGATCTAAGGCGTGTCTGGCAACCTCCAGCGTGATCACACCGTCAAATTCCACTTCCGCAAAATCTCTGACACGTTTTAACAACCGATTGGCAAGACGCGGCGTCCCGCGGGATCTGGATGCGATCTCTCCCGCTCCTTGCGGATCGATGGCAATATTTAATTTGTCCGCAGAGTGTTCTATGATCTGCGACAATTCCTCCACGCTGTAAAATTCCAGATGATGAACAACGCCGAAACGATCCCTTAAAGGTGCGGAAAGCATACCCGCCCTTGTCGTTGCTCCGACAAGCGTGAATTTGGGAAGATCGAGCCGGATGGATTTGGCGGTATTGCCCTTGCCGATCATGATATCGATGCAATAATCCTCCATGGCGGGATACAGCACTTCCTCCACAGCCTTCGTCAAACGATGGATCTCATCGATAAACAGCACATCCCCGGGTTTTAACTGATTTAAAATGGATGCAAGATCTCCGGGCTTTTCAATGGCGGGACCGCTGGTCACTTTCATGTGCACGCCCATCTGCGCGGCGATGATCCCGGCAAGCGTTGTCTTACCAAGCCCCGGAGGTCCGAAAAGGAGAACATGATCCAAGGGTTCCTCCCTTTTCTTTGCCGCCGCAATATAAATCTTTAACATATGCTTGATCTTATCCTGCCCGATATAGGTATCAAAGGACAAAGGCCGTAAACCTCTTTCGTAGGGGATGTCCTCTTCAAGCACCTCTGTGGTCAGGATGCGTTTTTGATTTCCGTCTGTCATAATAAATTCAATGCCTCCTTAATGGCAGTTTCCAGGCTGTCATATTCCGGTTGCAATTGCTTGATCACCGGTTTGATCTGGGAAGCGGAATACCCCAGAACCGTAAGCGCCTCGGCAACATCCGCAAAGAACTGTGCATCGGCGTTTCCATTTTTTGTCTCCTCTGCCATGCCCTCCGGCAGACTGTCATTGGAAAGCGCGATGGCATCCGACAGACCGTCGGCATGGAATTTATCCTTCAGTTCCAGGATCAGACGCTGCGCACTCTTTTTCCCGATGCCGTTTGCTTCGGTGATCTTCTTTTCATTCTGCGTCAGAATAGCGATCCGCAGTTCATCCGCGGTCATGGCGGATAAAATATTTAAAGCACCTTTGGGTCCGATCCCGTTGACGGAGATCAGGTTTTTAAAAAGAGCAACATCCTGCGAAGATAAAAATCCGTAAAGCTTCATGGCATTTTCCGTCACGGACAGGTAGGTATAGATCTTGACTTCCTCTCCGATCTCAAAATACGATCTGCCGGGAGGTACCGGCACCTGGATATGATAACCGATCCCGCCGCATTCAAGGACCACGCCTTCCTCCGCCAGGCCCGTGATCTCCCCTTTGATATAGGCATACATGCAATTTCCTCCTGCTATGATACGGTGTCACCTATGTAATAAAACCCTCGGCACTCCTTCAGATGCACCGAAACGATCTTACCGATCAGATCTTTGCTTCCCTTAAAATGAACGACACTGTTGTTATCGAGCCGCCCCGTCATAAGCGACGGATCCTGATGGTTGACGCTTTCACAAAGAACAGGCAACACCTGCCCTTCGTACGCCATAGACTTCTCGGCGCCGATGGTCTGCACCCTTGCCAATAACCGGTCAAAACGTTCCTTGACCACCTCTTCCGGTACCTGCGCCGGATCCTTTGCTGCCGGTGTTCCGGATCGTTTGGAATAAATAAAGGTAAATGCGCTATCGTAACGCACCTTCTCCACAACCTCCATGGTTTGGGCAAAATCCTCTTCGGTCTCTCCCGGAAATCCCACAATGATATCCGTCGTAATGGCAAGATCGGGCATGGCATCCCGAAGCTTATCCACCAGAGCGAGATAGCTTTCCTTGGTGTAGTGACGGTTCATTTTCTTTAGGATCTCGGTACTGCCGGATTGCAAAGGCAGATGCAGATGGCGACAGATCTTTTGAGAATGCGCCATCACATCGATCAGATCGTCGGAAAGATCCTTGGGATGGGACGTCATGAAACGGATCCTTTCGATCCCTTCGATCTCTTCAACCTGCTTTAACAGGGAAGCAAAAGATACCGGTGTCGGCAAGGTCTTGCCGTAGGAATTGACATTCTGTCCCAGGAGCATGATCTCGACCACGCCGTCTTCGGCAAGGTCTTTGATCTCCTTTAAGATGTCCTCGCTTCTGCGACTCTTTTCCCTGCCGCGTACATAGGGCACGATACAATAACTGCAAAAATTATTGCACCCGTACATGATATTGACGCCGCTCTTAAAGGCATACTTCCTTGCGCGCGGCAGATTTTCCGCGACCACGGAAGAATCTTTATAAATACGGATGACCTGTCTTTTTTCTTCCACCGACTGCACAAACAGCTCGGGGAATTCATAAAAATTATGCGTACCGAATACAATATCCACGAAAGGATATTTCTTTTTGATCCGCTCGATCTCTTCCTCTTCCTGCATCATGCAGCCGCACAGCGCAATGATCTTGTCCGGCTGCTTTTCCTTCATGGCCTTTAAGTAACCAAGCCTGCCGTAGATCTTGAGATTGGCGTTTTCCCGCACGGTACAAGTGTTGTAAAGCACCAGATCCGCACTGTCATCCTCGGACTCCTCCATCCCCATCAGAAGAAGGATCCCGGATAGTTTTTCGGAATCGTGTGCGTTCATTTGACAACCGAAAGTTTCGATATGAAACGTCCGTTTTCTGCCGCAGGCAACCTCCGCTTCGCGCACAAGCTCCGTGGCACGGGAAAGATAGCTGCTCTGAGCCTCCCATGCATCTTCATCTTTTACTTCAGCAATATTGTATAACATAGTACCAAGATCAATACGCTATGATCTCTACATCCTTTCCTAATTTTCTTAACGTCTCGGCAAGATCCTCCACCAATTGCTGCCTGTTGGTCATATCCAAAGCGATCTTGATAGAACCGGCCTCCGGGTCAGTCAGCGTTCCCACGAAAAATACCACACGGGTACAATTATCGATCAGACAACTGGCGATCATGGAGGCGCCGTTATGCTTTTCCAGCTCAAAAAAGATCTCCGGATCCACATCATCCTCCAAATACCTTTGCAGAAGCTGGTTTACATAAAATAACGTCACCCTGCCTTCCGTCGCCAGATCCACACCTTTTAAAATATACGTCGGCGGGATTTCTTCGTCAAGAGTGGACAGATCGGTTTCGACGTCGGTGTTTAATTCTCTTGCCACGATCTCACTGGTCGTACCGCCGCACACGATCTTCATGCCTTCGGCATCGATAAAATCCAATACCGCGCGACGGTCGTATTCCTTAAGAGACGGTGCTCCGGTCATGATGTTGACCCTATGCTCTTCCTTGACCCTGCATACCGCGATGGTGGTATCATCCGTGGGCTTGTCCAGATACAATTCCAGACAGGCTTTTGCCAGATCGCTTGCAAGATGGGATGCGGCCCGGGATTTCTTTTCACATTTTAATGCGTATTTTGCAATGGCTTCCCGATCCCAGGCATAATTGATGATCTGATCTCCTCCGCAATACAGCGCGCCGTCGCTCATAAAAAGATACGCATCACCGATTTCAATCTGCATATGGGCTTCACGAATACTTTTGTCACTGATCTGCCGCTCCTTAAAGGGGATCTCGCAAAGCTCATGATTGCGGATCAGAATCGCCTTGGGATTGTCATATTCCACAATGTAGGCTGATCCGTCATCAAAGATCTGCATCAGGCTAAAAGTGCAATACGCGGCATTGTTCACACTCGATAACGGAAGGGTCTTGGCGATGGTCTCCACGGCTTCCTCGATCGGCACCTGATTGGAAAAAAGCGTCAGCAGGATCTTGCCCGTCAAAGTCGCCAAAATATTGGCACGAACCCCATGTCCCATGCCATCGGTCAAGATCATGATCTTGGAATCCTCAAGGCGGGAAATGATCACCTGATCGCCGCACAATTCCTCTCCGTGATGAAAAAGACTCTTATATGAAAGATCCAGAAATCGTCCCATATCCTCTCTCCTATACGTCGTCTTCCAACAGGTCGTCACGCATCTTGTACAGGATCGCCTTCGTCTCCGCAGTGGTCTCACCCAAAAGTCCCGCGATCTGCTGCGCCGTCATCATCTGCTTGTCGATGACATTCTGCGCGACTTCAATGGTATGCAGACGCTTGTTCATCATCTTTTCCTTCTCGGCTTCTTCCTGCGTCACATCTTCGATGATGGTCATAAGACACCCCGTCTCCGCGATATAGATAATGGTCTGCAATACGGTCATATTGAGATCCTTCCAGACCTTGCGGACACGGACGGAGCTTTGCTTGTGCAGGAGCGCCTCCTCAAAATCCTTGGAGTCCATAAAATCAAACAGATAGCAATCAAGCGCCCGGTTCTTGGACGTCTTAAAGACTTCCTCCGCCTTTTGATTAAATTCGAGGATATGCAACTGCGCATCGATCACGATAATGATATTCGGCGTGTTCTGCAATACGAGATTGGACATGGAACGCGCCTTTTCGTAAGAATACATCAGACACATCGTGCGTTCCGCATTGTCCCTATACATGGCAATGGCCTTTTCCCTGCAGGTCTCGTACCCGCAGGCGCCGCAGTCAAGATTGGTCGTGTGCGCGATATTACCGATGATCTCTAACATCGCAGAGATCTCATCCTCCGTGGGATTGATATCATACAGAGGATGCGCCGCAAATGCGGTGGTAAGCTCCTCTTTCGTCATTTCATGACGGATGGGCGGATTCTTTTTTTGCACGCTCCGCTCGAGATCCAAGGTGGCGCGAAAACGAAAACCACGGTTCTTATCAATGCAAGGTCCATTGACACAGCCGCCGGGACAGACGTTTAATTCCGCAAACGTTTTGTGCACATAGCCCTTTTTCATACTGTGCAAAAACTCCCTGCAGTTCTTGATACCGCTGACGGAAATCTTTTGATAGCCATCATTGATCTTTTTGGCCTCGATACAGCGCAGGATCCCGCTGTCCACGGCATACAGACGGTCGATCATGGGATCCGGATTGTCAAAATCACGGGGCGTACTGTCGGCAATGGTAATGCCCTTTTCGGCAAACCACTGCTCGATCTCACGAAAATCGATCACACCGTCGATATCTTCACTAAAATGCAATTTTTCCACGCTTCTGGAAAGACAGGGACCGGCATAAACCACCTTCACATGCGCGCCCTTTACCTTTTTGATTAATTTGGCGTGCGCAGCCACCGGTGATACAACCGGTGCCATACAGTCGAGTACTTCGGGATAATGCTTTTCGATCAGATCCACCACGCTGGGGCAGGACGTCGTAATGATATTTTCCATGCTGCCTTCTTGAAGCAAATCGGCATATTGCGTGGTAACATACTCCGCACCTTCCGCAGTCTCGCGAACCTGCGTAAACCCAAGGGAGAACAAAGCCCCCACGAGCTTGCGCGGATCATCATAATCAAAGATGCCGGGGTAGGACGGATCCACCGACAGATAGACCTGCTCTCCGTTTCGGATCATCTCTTTTACGGCGTCTATATCACTGCGATGGGTCCGGGTATTCTGCGGGCAGATCTCCATACATTGCCCGCAACCGATACAGTATTTATTCATGATCTGCACGCGACCACCCACGACCTTAATGGCCTTGACGCCGCACATGCGCATACATTTGTGGCAATTGGTACATTTGGAATAATCCATATGGTAAATATTGATCTTTGATGCCATGGCATCCTCCCCCTTTTTGGTTCTGTCCCGCCATCTCAAAAAAGCACAAAACTTCTCCTAACAATCATACCATATTTCAGCGAAAAATACGCAAAAAAGCGGCTGTATCCCAAAAGATACAGCCGCCGATGATTTGATCATTATTTGTTGATCGGTCTTGCCACGTAGGAAGTATGCAGAAGCTCATGTGCTCTGTGACTGCCCGGCTTTTCGAGATAGGTATCGTAAAGCTCGATGACGGCAGGATTCTCATGCGACATACGGATCGGATTGTTCTTGTCGATATTGTAAAGAACTTCCGCACGCTTTGCACGGATATCCGTAAAGTTCCGTACGTTGCCGGGCTGCTGGGGCTGACCGCCACCGTTTACGCAACCGCCGGGGCAACCCATGATCTCGATGAAATGGTACTCGGCTTCGCCGTTCTTTACCATATCGAGAAGCTTTCTGGCATTGCCGAGTCCGCTGGCAACAGCAACCTTCACTTCCATGCCTGCAACGGTATAAGAAGCTTCCTTGATGCCTTCCACGCCACGGACCTCTTTGTAATCGAGTCTCGGCATTTCCTGGTGATCTAAAATCTCAACAACGGTACGAAGTGCTGCCTCCATAACACCGCCGGTAGCACCGAAGATAACGGCTGCACCGGAACCGAGGCCGAGCGGCTTGTCAAATTCTTCATCCGGAAGCGTATGGAAATTGAGGCCGGCGCGCTCGATCATGCGGGCAAGCTCTCTGGTCGTGATGGCAAAATCCACATCTGCCACGCCGTTTGCTGCCTGATCGTCTCTGCCGATCTCAAACTTCTTAGCGGTACAGGGCATTACGGATACCACGATCATGTTCTCCTTGGCAATACCCATCTTCTCCGCATAGTAAGACTTCGCGATCGCGCCGAACATCTGCTGCGGGCTCTTGCAGGTGGAAAGGTTGTCGATGAAATCCGGGAAGTAATGCTCGCAGTACTTGATCCATCCCGGAGAACAGGAGGTGATCAACGGAAGCTTGCCACCGTTTTGTACTCTGTCGATGAACTCCGTACCTTCCTCCATGATGGTCAGATCGGCGGTGAAGTTGGTATCAAATACCTTATCAAAGCCGAGCCGACGAAGCGCGGATGCAAGCTTGCCTTCCGAATCGGTACCAACCGGATATCCGAAAGCTTCCGCAAGAGCTGCACGAACCGCCGGAGCCGTCTGTACGACCACAAACTTCTCCGGATCCTCGATCACATCGAAGATCTCCTTCGTATAATCCTTTTCGTAGATCGCGCCTACCGGGCAGACTGCAATACACTGACCGCAGGATACGCAGCTGGTCTCGCCCAAGCCCATATCAAATGCGGAACCGATATTGGTCTTAAATCCACGCTCTTTCGCGCCGATCACGCCGATGCCCTGCGTCTTTTCGCAGACTGCAACGCACTTACGGCAAAGGATACATTTGTTGTTATCTCTGACCATATGGGCAGCGGAATAATCCAGCTCATAGGTCTGCTTTACGCCGTCATAGAAAGTCTCATCATCCACTTTGTATTCCCGGCAAAGGGTCTGCAATTCGCACTTGCCGCTGCGTACGCAGGAAAGGCATTTGCGATCATGCGTGGAAAGAATGAGCTGTAATGTCTTCTTTCTGGCTTCCAATACTCTCTTGGAATGGGTATAGATCTCCATTCCCTCGTTGATGGGATATACGCAGGCTGTTACCAAAGCCTTTGCGCCCACAACTTCCACAACACAGATACGACAGGCACCAATGGCATTGATCTCACGCATATAGCAAAGCGTCGGGATCTCAATATTGGCCATGCGGGCTGCTTCAAGAATGGTAGAACCCGCCGGTGCACTGTAGGATACACCGTTGATCTTAATATTCACGTTTTCCATTTTGAATTCCCTCCACTATTCTTTGCTGATGGCGTCGAACCGACACTTATCCATACAGGTACCGCACTTGATACACTTCGAATCATCAATAAAGTGCGGCTGCTTTGTTTCGCCGGTGATGGCATCTGCCGGGCAATTCCGTGCGCAAAGCGTACAGCCTTTACACTTGTCGGGATCGATCACAAAGGAAAGCAAGCCCTTGCAAACATGTGCAGGACATTTCTTATCCACTACGTGTGCAACATACTCATCCTTAAAGAACTTGATGGTGGAAAGGATGGGATTCGGCGCCGTCTGGCCAAGGCCGCAAAGCGCGTTATCCTTGATATAATATGCAAGCTCCTGCAATTTGTCGATATCCTCAAGCGTACCCTGACCCTTGGTGATACGATCCAGGATCTCATACATTCTCTTGGTGCCGACACGACAGGGCGTACATTTACCGCAGGACTCGTCAACAGTAAATTCCAGGAAGAATTTGGCGATGTCAACCATACAGTTGTCTTCGTCCATAACGATCATACCACCGGATCCGACGATGGAACCGATCTCTGCCAGATGCTCATAATCAATCTCGATGTCGATATGCTGTGCAGGGATACATCCGCCGGAAGGACCGCCGGTCTGAACCGCTTTAAACTTCTTACCGTTGGGAATGCCTCCGCCGATCTCTTCGATCACGGTGCGGAGAGGTGTGCCCATGGGAATCTCCACCAGACCGGTATTGTTGATCTTGCCGCCCAGCGCAAATACCTTTGTACCTTTGGATTTCTCTGTTCCCATGGAAGCAAACCATTCTGCTCCATTGATGATGATCTGCGGGATATTGGCCCAGGTCTCAACGTTATTTAAGATGGTCGGGCTTTCAAACAGACCCTTCACTGCCGGGAAA